>CAXTGE010000015.1:18301-21523 GCA_964243645.1 uncultured Acidobacteriaceae bacterium
AGGTCCTTGACGGCGTTGCCTTTTTTGTCCACCACCACGGCATCCAGGATCACCAGACGAGCCGTGGCACGGATCGTGTTGGCGGCGTTGGGAGCCGGCGCAGCCTGTCCATTGGGAGCCGTGGGTGGTGCGCCTCCGGAGGGCTGTACCGTGGCCGGCGCTGGGACGGTTGGCGCGTCAGGAGCCTGCGCCAGAGCAACGGCTGTCCAGCACAGCAGCAAAACCTGCGCACATCGGAGTGCAGTTCTCATAATGGCCTCACGCGATACAGCGAACAATCCAGTGACCTGATCGTACGTCGGAAGGACGAATGAGCGTCGGGAGGACGAATGAGCGTCGCAGATGGTCGCATGCTGAGGCACATTTCGCGAGCGGGACCTCGTGCTTTGAGGGTCAAATACATCATCAAGTCAGCATCGAACGAAACCTGGAGCAGTTCTCGTGAAGGTGTAGAGCGGACTGAGACCGTTCGCGTCGTCTTCTCTTAAGGAAAACGACATTCTCATCGTTCTGCGCTCCACGATATCAGGAGAACTGCTCTAGACATACGCCCGCAACTGCGGCAGCGTATCCAGGATAGAAGCCAAGTCGCCCGGTGCAAGCTCGCGTAGTGGTCGGGGCTTATCCTGCGGCCTCAATTGCTTCTGATTGATACGGTTCATCAGGTCCCAGTTTTTTGCGGGATGAGCAGGGCTCGGGTCTGCTGGTTCATGCGCCGGTAGATCATAGCGAGTCAGATCAATCACCTGCCTGGCGCTGTCAAGTTGCCAATCGCGGAGCAGCGCAAGCCGAAAGTGCCGATTCATAAACCATTCGATCTCGAGGTTGTTATACGAGTCGCCGAGGCCGGAACCCCGCTCCAAAAAGCTGTAGCTCCAATCCTCATTGCTCGGGTAAGCTTCACGCCACAATGTACCGAACTCCCCGAAGGGGACGAAGTGCACATCAGGCCAACGCTTCTTCGTGTCCATAATCCACATGCGCATTGCAGCGCACACCAGGTCTTGCCCAAACTCACCCACCATTTGCGCTTCCCAGATATTAGTCACCCAGCCGAAACCATTACGTGAGAAACCCTCGTCAAAGTGGATGCTTTGCGTATGCATCACTTCCCTGTGGCCGAGGTCAAGGCCCCATCCCATGTAGGTCTCGATCGGTCCTACGCCCCTGCGACTGTTATAGCCAGTAAGCTTGTGATCAAGAGCCCCGCTTCTGCGAGCGCAGATGAAATCCATCGTCCAGCCATCCAGGTTGGCGCAATCAATAAAGTCGCCGCGACCCTGTGCTGGTTTACAGAAGTGTTCGGTCGACGGATAGTAGGGGTACGAGGGCGAGCCATCAGCTCCACCGCCATCAATGGCATGCTGGCTCCAGATCACCGCATGAGCAACGTGAATATCTTCTTTTTGTGCTAGATACTGCAGATTGTTCGCGGATAAGAATCCGCCCATGACGGCCTGCGGGCGGTAGCCTCCGCCCATGAAGGCCGTAATGATCTGAAGTGCTTCCGTCATCTCGCGATTGATACGCTCACGAGGCAAGTACATGGCAGGAAAGTACCCAGGGAAGTAGGAGATTTCATCACCGTAACGGTGGTGGCACTCTGATGCGTACGCACGAATCTGCTCGTAGTTGGGTCGCTTGTCTTGGAGCGCATTGAGAGTAAAACCCCAGGTAAGCTTTCCGTCGGGGTTACAGGTCGAGAATGCTTCCCTAAGAGCTCGAACGCCTACGAGCGTATGCCACGCCGACTCGTCCCGGTCTAGCAGCTTCACGTCGCGAGATACTTCCCACGGCGTCGTCCGGATCATAAGACAAAGCGTAACAAACCGCTGGCCACGAACCTTGTTGACGCGAGCACCCACCTGCGGCACGCCGGCGAGCGGCCAACCCGTCATCGCAGCCGCCCCTCCCATCAACGAGCTCTTCAACATCTCTCTTCTATTCACGCGTGCCCCTGAAATCAAAGTTTATGCCGGTAGCGATTGCGAAGGCGCCTTCTTTTCAGTCCGCAGCCAGCGAGCAGGAAAGTATCCTTGCGAGCCGTTACACCTGCCTCATCGCACGTGACAATGTCTCGTCCGCCATCGCTTACTGTGCTCTACGGGATTGCCTTGGTGTCGACTCGCAGCGTATCAGGGGTTCCCGCGCTGTCCAAAGCGGCGCTGGCAAGCTGAACAGTGCGCTGCAGCGCAGAGCGGCGGACAGGCAAACAAGATGCCGCCGCGTCAAGCCTGGCGCTACCTGTGCCGCTCTCCCGCGCCGTCACGATCTTCGGCCCTGGTGGTCCGGAAGGAGCGGCACGCCCAGGAGCAGCCGATGCGTGTGCACTCGAGCGCAAGAGTGAGGATGATGAGAAACGGAACGACGACGATGGCGATGGCGGTATCGGACATGGGAGTTCTCCTGGGTGGCATTGCGAAC
Organism: uncultured Acidobacteriaceae bacterium; assembly: GCA_964243645.1. Taxonomy (GTDB): domain Bacteria; phylum Acidobacteriota; class Terriglobia; order Terriglobales; family Acidobacteriaceae; genus Granulicella. The sequence goes on from CAXTGE010000015.1 coordinate 20,726, forward strand.
GGCACCCCTCCTCAGCCCTGTCCGTAAAGTGCAGGCAGAAAACTCGGGCGCTGTAGGGATGTGAGGCGAACCGTCCTGCCAAGAAGAGCGGAGAACTCCAAGAGAAAGGGTCACGTCTGGGTGGGTGGCCATCCGGCGAACGATAAGCTGTTCTCCTGCAGGTGTAGCGCTGAGCGGAGGCAGTTAGCGCCATCCTTCCAAGAGACTGGCCTGAATGGATCTGCTTCGAGTTCCTCGAGCTTTGGAAGGATCCGTTCGATAACACTCGATGGAAGCTTTTCGAGTTCCTTTCGCGCGGATCGCTTCAGTTCTACCCGGTAACTAGGCACGCAGCTTGCCGGATGCGATCAGGGAGGCTTTCACTTTGGCGAGAGAATTCCCCTTTTCCCCTTGCCGGGAGCGGGAGACGAGCACATCCTGGATATCTTCCCAGAGACACTTGTGCACCTTGAAATCTATGACAGCGGCGGTCTTGTTGCCCTTCTCGTCCGTGAGGTATTGAATGCCGCTCATGATGTGTTCCTCGCCAAAGGCTAGATCGGAGTCCTAGAGAGAGTCAATCGTGCAAGAAAGAGCCCGGGCTGTCGCCCGGGCTCGGTGTGTCGCGGAGAATGGTGTCGACCTATGCCTGCGCCTCTGGCTCTGCTGTAACCTTGGCTGAGGCAACGGTGAAGCTGGGGTCGCCGACCTTGAAGCGGGCAAAGCGGCGAATTGAGATGTTTTCACCGAGTTTGGCCACCTTTTGCGCGATCAGCTGGCTGATGGTGAGCGACTGCTCCTTGATGAAGGGCTGCTCCA
>CAXTGE010000015.1:21623-33139 GCA_964243645.1 uncultured Acidobacteriaceae bacterium
TGCGCGATCAGCTGGCTGATGGTGAGCGACTGCTCCTTGATGAAGGGCTGCTCCAGAAGGCAGACCTCCTCGTAGAACTTGCCCATCTTGCCTTCGAGCATCTTTTCGACGATGTTCGCAGGTTTGCCGGACGCGGCAGCCTGGGCGCGGTAGATCTCTTTTTCGCGCTGGATGTCTTCGGACGTGACGTCGTCCTTGCCGACAAAGCGCGGGTCCACCGCGGCGATATGCATGGAGATGTCTTTGAGCAGCTCCTGGAAGTCTTCCGTGCGGGCGACGAAGTCGCTCTCACAGTTCAGTTCCAGAAGCACGCCGATCTTGCCGCCGGCGTGGATATACGTGCCCACAGCACCCTCGTTGGTGGTGCGGGAGGCCTTTTTGGCCGCCGACGCCATACCGCGCTTACGCAGCACGACAAAGGCATTCTCCATGTCGCCATTGGCTTCCTGAAGAGCCTTCAGGCAATCGCCCATGGGCGCGCCGGACTTCTCACGAAGCTCCTTTACGAGCCTTGCATCAATTTTGGGGGTATCTGCCACTGCCATAACTTCCTTCCCGATCCTTTGTCCCTACACCTCCGGAGACCCTCACGGGCACTCAGGAGGCGCGAACGTAGCTTTGAAACTTGCGGCCAAACCAGTCGATAACGTACATATGGCCGACAACGGCGATGGCCATCGCAGCCGTTGTCACGCCGGCCAGCAGCACTTGATTCTTGTTCACACCTTCACTCATTTTGACCCTTCCACGCGGCGGGAGTTGAAATAGACCCGCCGTCAGCCAGAGAACATCGTCAGCTAAGCATTAGAGGCTGACCATGCCGCGAAAGAAGCAGGAGAGGTGGCAGCGCCGGGCAGTGCCAGGCGCTGCCATAAAAGGTGCGTTAGGCCGAGATAACCTGCTCGAGCTCGGCCGGAGCCGGCTCAGGCTCAGTCTCTGCCGCGGGTGCCTTACGGATCCCGCCGCCGAGAGCCGCGTTGAGGTCGATGTTCTCTTCCTCTTCCTCGCCCGCCGTCGGCTCCGCCGCGCCGGCGGAGGCACGGCCCTCGTGGAGGGCGGGATCACCTTCTTCTCCTTCGCCCACCAGATGGGCTTCAGGAGCGATCGGCTGCACGTCGGAGTATTCGTTCGAGAAGGCCTTGTCGGAGATCATCTGTGCGCCTTCAAAGGCCGCATCGGCGATCTTGGTGGTGAACAGGCGAATGGCGCGCAGGGCATCGTCGTTGCCTGGGATCACGTAATCGACTACGGTCGGATCACAGTTGGTGTCCACCACGGCAACCACGGGGATCCCGAGCTTGCGAGCCTCGGCCACGGCGATCGCCTCGTTGTTCGAGTCGATCACGAAAATGGCATCCGGCAGGCGGCGCATGTTCTTGATGCCGCTCAGCGAGGTCGACAGCGCCTTGCGCTCGCGCTCCAGCTTGATGACTTCCTTCTTGGTCAGCAGATCATAGCGGCCATCGGTCGCCATGTCGTCGAGCTCCTGGAGACGCTTTACCGACTTTTGCACGGTAACCCAGTTGGTCAGCAGGCCACCCAGCCAGCGCGAGTTGATATACGGCATCCCAGCGCGATTGGCCTCTTCGGCAACGGCGTCCTGCGCCTGACGCTTGGTGCCGACGAAGAGTACCAGCTTGCCCGTGGAGGTCAGGTCGGCGACGAACTTCGACGCTTCCTTGAACATCTTCAGCGTCTTCTGCAGGTCGATGATGTAAATACCGTTGCGCTCACCGAAGATATATTCCTTCATCTTGGGGTTCCAGCGCTTGGTCTGGTGTCCGAAGTGCACGCCCGCTTCGAGCAGCTCCTTCATTGTGATGCTGGCCATGGGTGTTCCTATCTGGGCATCGCTGTCTGTGAGTCCGGTCGAGCGACCTTGGCGACAGACGATTGATCCCTGGGGTTGGGAGATTTACGGCGAGGCCACGGGCGCGGTGCCTGTGGGTGGGACGAAGTTATCAGTTGCTGGTGGTTAGTTCCTAGGTGCGGTTCGACTAACAATTAAGAACTAACAACCAACAAACCGCAAGCAACTACCGCTTGCTGAACTGGAACCGAGCACGAGCGCCCTTCTGGCCGTACTTCTTGCGCTCCTTGCCGCGCGAATCGCGCGTCACGAAACCGGCAGCCTTGAGGGTTTTGCGGAGCTCGATATTGAACTCCATGAGCGCGCGGGCGATGCCGAGTTTGACTGCGTCGGCCTGCCCATTGACTCCGCCGCCCTTGACCGTGGTGAAGACGTCAAAGGTCTCGTTGATATCGGCGATGCCGAAAGGCTGCTTCGCGGCGGCACGCTGTGCCGGGGTCACGAAGTACTCTTCAAAGGTTTTGCCGTTCACCTTCCACTCGCCCGAACCGGGGCGCAGAAAGACGCGGGCGATGGCGCTCTTGCGCCGCCCGGTGCCGTAGTACTGAATCAGGTCTGCCATCGATATCCCTCTTGGGGCCTAGCCCCGCCTTGCTTTGTGTGCCGGTGAAGGCCTAGCCGCGAAGTGTCATTTCCACAGGCTGCTGCGCGTGGTGCGGATGATCCTTGCCTTTGTAGACCTTGAGCTTGGTGGCCATCTGGCGGCCGAGCTTGCTCTTCGGCAGCATGCCTTTGATCGCCTCTTCCAGGATCTTCTCCGGACGACGGGCGAGCAACTTAATGTAGCTCTCTTCGCGCAGGCCGCCGGGAAAGCCGGTGTATCGGCGATAGACCTTCTGCTCGGCACGCATGCCGGTCACATGGATCTTTTCGGCATTGACGACGATGACGTGGTCGCCCATATCAATGTAGGGCGTATAAAGCGGGTTCCGCTTGCCAGTGAGAACGCTGGCTGCCTCGGAGGCGAGGCGGCCGAGGGTCTTGCCCTCTGCATCCAGCACAAACCACTTGCGCGGGATGTCCTTGCCGCTGGGGATAACGGTCGACATATGGGTACTCCTTACCTCTGCCGTCTTCGTGGCCGGCGTGAAGCGCGAAGATATTTTGCCTAGCCCTAAAAATCAGGGGAGCGGGCGACAGACATCGCGAGTGGCCCTATGCCACAACGCGGATCAGCCGACGTTTTGTAGAGGCGCACAGAGCCTGCCTGATGCCGGGCTGGGGAGCGAAGAACTCTCAGTCTTTTTGCAGTACAAAGACCCAGGCACCTGGACAACGGTTGCCGGAAAGCATCTCGCCTCAGTGCTTCGCGCCCACTCACAACATGCTCTCCGGGATGTTTCCGGACACACGGAGGTGCGGACGCAAAACTACGCGAGTGTCAAGAGTATCGAAGTGGGGACATGGAGTCAATATGGCATGATGGGACCGCCATGACTCCGACGAGCCTCCGGTTCACGTCCCGCCTCTACCTTGCCGCGTTCTCCCTCCTTCTAGCTTTGCATGTGCCCAGTCCCGCTCAGGCGCAATCCACTGAGCCCGAGGTGCTCGCTCAACTCAAGGGCAAACCTCTCTATCTGCGAGGCCTCTGGCGACAGGACGATCTTCGTTTTACGCATGAGGGTAAGCCCGTTCAGCCGTACGCCTCCGACTCCTTCACTCTTGCAAGCATCGACGCCGAAGGGGTGCGTTTCACTCCCGATACCCTGGAGATTGAGGGTCATCGCGTGGGTCTTGAATTCACCAAGAAGGATGGACCGCGGCGCGTTCGTCTGAAATGGCGGCACTACAGTGGAAAGATCGTCATTCATGTCGCCGGACACAGCGGCGAGGATTTCGGCCCTGCCATGGCTGCCATCTTTGCCCCGGATCTGCCCACACTAATTCCTTCGCAGGAGCAATACTGGGCACGAGTAGGAATTCTCTATCAAAAAGAAGACGACCTGGACCAAGCGGTAGACGAGGCTGCAGATGAAGCCGTGAAGGTGGCGGTCGGCGGGACCTTCTCTCCGGAGAATGACTCTCCCCGACAAAGTCCCGTGGGAACCCCCGCAACTCCGCAAGTAGCCAATCTGACTCACGTTGGTGGTTCCGTGAAGCCACCCACTCTGCTCTCTCAGGTGGACCCGTCGTTTTCAGACGCTGCACGCGGCATGCGGTACTCAGGCAATGTTGAGGTCCGTCTTTGGGTTGAGCCGTCTGGCCTGCCCACCCATCTTCAGGTAGTTCGGCCTGCGGGTCTGGGTTTGGATGAACGGGCCCTGGCAGCGGTCTCCGCGTACCGGTTCACCCCGGCGATACAGAACGGTAAACCGGTGATAGTGGATCTTTATGTGGATGTGAACTTCCGGATCTTCTAATCTGACGCGGGTCTTACTCCTTGCCCTCCACTAACAGCTGCTCGATCTTGCCGTCCGGTTCTAAATAAGCGGTCAGTCGGACACTCGACGCTCCGGAGAAGGTGGCCTTGTACGTCCCGAAGACCATGCCGCCACGCAGCGCCGAGCCCTCGAGCGTGACGGAGCTGACGGTCCCCAACGGTCCCAGGCTCGACTGAAAGTCAGCTAACGCATCCCCATTGAAGTAGTCATTACAATCGGCCGTAAACAGGGTGCGGTCGATCTTTCCCTGGGTGAGGCCAGAGAGAATCGCCTTGAGCCTCGGAGCGAATGCCGTGGCGATACTCTCCGTTGGAGCCCCTTGCGCAGTGGGTGGCGCGAGGACGATCGGCAGGATGGCGCGGGCGATCTCCGAAGCTGCGCCTGAGGCCTCCTGGTTGGTCAGCACCGCGACCGCGATCCTGCTCTCGGGCAGCAGCAGGTTTTCGGCGACGAAGCCGCCTACCTCACCTGAATGCTCGATCGCTTTCTGGTTGGCGATCGTGCGGATCGAGACACCGAGGCCGTAATGGCTGTCCTGCCCGTCGGCCAGCTTAAAGGATGTTTCGAATTCACGGTAGCTGGCTTTGCTAAGCAGGCTTTCGTTCAGGATGGTCAGATCCCAGGTGAGCAGCGACGCAGCAGGCATGGCGAGATCCCCGTCGCCGAAGTACCAGCCCGGCGCTTCCATGGCCGCCGGCCGCAGAGGGGCCAGTGCGTTGCGCATATAGCCGGTTACCTGCAGGTCCTTCTGCTGGGTGTTCAGGTTTAGCACCTTCTGCAACCCCGCCGGCTGCAGGACGCGCGTTTGCAGAAACTCAGCGAAGGGCATGCCGCTGACCTTCTGCACGATCAGGGCCGCAAGCACGAAGTTTGTGTTCGAGTACTGCCACTGGGTGCCCGGTTCAAAATCGAGCGGCTTGCCCGCAAACTCCTCTACGACCTTCAGCGGATCGCCGGGCATCTTCCAGCGTGGAATGGTGTAGTCCTGCGGCGCGTAGTCCTGGTAGCCGGAGGTATGCGTGAGCAGGTTACGCAAGGTGACGTCGCTGGCCCGGGTCAGCTGTGGGAAGAACTTGCTGACGGGATCCTCCAGCCTCAGCTTGCCATCCTGCTGCAGAAGAAGAATGGCCGTCGCGGTGAACTGCTTGCTGATGGATCCGATCGGGTACGCCATGCCGGCGGTCGCGGGTAGTGGCGGCTGCAGGCGCGCCATGCCGAAGGCCCGCGTGTAGGCAATTCGGCCATTCTGCGCAATGCCAATCGAGGCCGAAGGCACGCCGGACGAGGTCATCACTTGCCCGATGGCGGCATTCAGCTTTGCTGTCGTGTCCGCACTCAGCTGGGCGCGGGAGGGGAGCGTCAGGAGGCAGGAGACGAAGGCCAGGGCGGCGTAACGAGTCATTCGCAAGATGTTTCTCAGTCAATCACACGACCGAGATCCCGGGTAGAGACCTTCCAAAATGGAACGCTGGCGTCCAAGGCACAAAGAGAAAGGCCGCCCGTCGGTGCGGCCTTTCTCTTTCTTGTTTCAGCAGCTTACTGATTTTTCTTCCAGTTGATCAGGTCGCCCAGAGTGGTGGACGAAGAGGAGTTGCTGGAGGAGGAAGAGGCTGGGCCGCTGCCCTTGTTCTTGCTACCGGCGCTCTCCTTGTAGTTCTCCACCTCGGCGCGGCTGGCTTCTTCACCAATCGCCTTAAGGCTGAGCCCGACCTTCTTCTCTTCGGGGCTCATCTTGACGATCTTGAACTCGTGCTCGTCACCCACGTTCAGGGTTAACGGACGGCCATTCTCGTCAGCTGCCTCGGAGACATGGCAAAGACCCTCGACTCCTTCGGCGATTTCGATGAAGGCTCCGAACTGCGCGGTACGCAGAACCTTGCCGTGCACCACATCGCCTGCGCGATGCTGCTCGAAGAAGGTATCCCAGACATCCGGCTGCAGCTGCTTGATGCCGAGCGACAGGCGGCGGTTTTCGGGTTCAACACCCAAAACAACTGCCTTGACCTTTTCGCCCTTCTTCAAGACCTCGGAAGGATGCTTGATGCGCTTGGTCCAGCTCAGGTTCGAAACGTGTACCAGGCCATCGATGCCGTCTTCGATCTCGATGAAGGCACCGAAATCAGTGAGGTTGCGGACGCGACCCTCGACAATGGCGCCGGTCGGGTACTTGTCCTCAAGTGCCTCCCAGGGATTGTCCTGGAGCTGCTTCATGCCGAGCGAGATGCGACGATCATTCGGGTTCACCTGCAGAATGATCACCTCGACCTCATCGCCGGGCTTGACCATCTTGCTCGGATGCTTCATCCGTTTGGACCAGGTCATCTCAGAGACATGAACCAGGCCTTCGATGCCCTGCTCAAGCTCCACAAACGCGCCATAGTCGGTAACGGATAGAACGCGTCCGCGCACATGCGCCCCGATCGGATAACGCTCGACGGCATCCAGCCACGGGTCAGGCGTCAGCTGCTTGAAGCCAAGCGAGACACGCTGCTTTTCCTTATCGAACTTGAGAACCTTGACTTGAATCTCATCGCCCACACCGACCAGGTCGCGCGGGTGGGTGAGACGACCCCAGCTCATATCCGTGATGTGCAGCAGGCCGTCAAGGCCGCCCATATCAACGAACGCACCGTAGTCGGTGAGGTTCTTTACCACGCCCGTGAACACGGCACCCTCTTCAAGGTTGGCGAGCGTCACGTCCTTCTTGGCGTTCTGCTCCTCTTCGAGGATCTCCTTGCGGGAAACGACGACGTTGCCGCGCTTCTTGTTCAGCTTAATGACGCGCACGTCGATCTCGGTGCCGATATAGGCGTCGAGATTGCGGACGGGACGAATCTCCACCTGCGATCCGGGCAGAAAGGCCTTGATGCCGATATCGACGGTGATGCCGCCCTTGACGCGGGAGACCACGATGCCCTTGACGGGGATTTTTGTGTTGGCCGCCTCTTCGAGCTTGTCCCACACCTTATGGCGCAGAGCCTTCTCATAGCTGACCAGGTAGCCACCCTCGGACTCCTCGCGCTCGACGACGACCTCGATCGTGTCGCCAACCTGGAACCTGGGCGTGCCCGTGTGATCCATCACCTGATCCAGGGGGATCAGACCTTCGGACTTCAGACCAATGTCGATCACCGCATGTTTGTCGGTGATCTTGACCACGGTACCCGTGACGACGGTCTCTTCCGAGGTCAACGACTGTGCCGCATCTTTTTCGGCCGCCTGCTCGCGGTCGAAGCTCTCGAGCGCCGCCGCGAAGTCGTCGGGATCGTATTCCGGATCAAACTCACTCGCACGCGGCGAGGAAGCGACCGCAGAGAGGTCATGGCTTTCCGGGGCCTGTGCGCCGTGAAGAGCCTCGGGCTGATCTGTGATCTCGTCCGTGATCTGGTCTGGGACCTGCTCTGAGATTTGGTGGTTGATCTGATCTGCTGCCTGGTTTGGGAGCTGATGGCCCAGCTCGGGGGTGGCGGTTTCAGCGATTTCGGGGGAGGTGGGTTCCAATGTTGTGTTCAGGGGTTTGCTCTCGGGGATAAAAGAAGTGTGGTCGAAGTCGGCCATGTGAAGCTCCGGGATCCAGTGTGGCTCCGGTCTGACTGCGCAGCGTACTGCGGACGGCAAAGGGTCCGCCCAGAGTTTGGCGTCTGGCGAACTACGCGATCATGTCAGAAGGAGTCGGGTGAAGCATGTAAGAGCGGCTGCGACTGAATCCCGGAAACACAGCGGCTACGCCTAAGTGTAGCAGTCACGAGGAAAAACGGTCAATGACCGCCGACGCGTAACCACAGGATGACCATGGGTGGACCCTTGGAGGTCCGACCTACAAAATCTTTGGACGTGCCTGCCTCCGGATCGATTCACGCATCGCTGTAGTCGGTTTGATCGCCGGCCGCGCCCTATACTCACCGGATGGATAGACTCTGGACACCGTGGCGCTACAGCTACGTCGCCGGCGAGGGCAAACGGGGTCTTCGGAAGGGCGTCCCCGAGGAGCTTGCCGGGTGGCCCGGCGACCGCGACTGCGTCTTCTGCAATATGATTGCGGCTCTGGATTGGGCGATCGGCAGCGGCATGCCCCCGGAGCAGGCGGAACGCTCGATCCACCTGCTGGAACGCGGCCCCACCTGTTTTCTGGTGCTGAACGGATTTCCCTACAACAACGGCCACCTCATGGTTGTGCCCTACCAGCACGAGAGCAGCCTGGCGGCCCTCCCCCTCGCCACAGCGGAGGAGATGATGCGCTCCGCGCGCCGGGCCGAGCGGGCCCTGCGCCAGGTGTATACCCCGGATGGCCTAAACCTCGGTCTGAACCTTGGGGAAGCTGCCGGTGCCGGCGTGGCGGCTCATCTGCACGCTCATGTCCTGCCACGATGGACGGGGGACACCAATTTTATGACGGTGGTCGCCGAGACACGAATTTTGCCAGAGATGTTAGATGGGAGCTGGGACCGCCTGCGGCAGGCATTGAGGACTTTGCCTGAGGAGACTGCATCCCGGGCCGACCAACCCGCGTCACCTCAAAGTTCGTGATCTTCCAGCTGTCTCCGGGGAGCCGGTGGTACACGCGCGTATAGCGAAACGCGCCATGCAGGGGCACTCCATCCGCCACGCCCTCAAGATCGGCCAGGGACGTCACGACCGCCAGGTTGCCGCTGATTTTGATTTTGGTATCCAACAGGTCTATGCGCTTGATGTCCAAACTCCTGGTCCGCATGCGGTCGAGCTGCTGGAGTTTGGTGACGACCTGACCTGAAGCCGTGATGCCGAGAAATTCATCGGAGAGCAGTTTATCCATTGCAGGCACGTCTTCGGCGATCTGCGCCTGCCGCCACCGGCTTTCGAGCGACAGGATCTCCGCCCGCTCTGCCCGCTTGTGCTCGTGGCGTTCGGCATGGGCCGGCCACGCCAAGCCGCAAAATACCAGCCCGATCACACATCGCCGTAGGTGAATCCACCACCGCATGGCCGGATACTAGCGCCGTGTCTCCGTGCGAGTCAAAACAAACCTGGTGCAGGCGCTGCAACGATAGTGGCAATCGGGCATGACACGAACGCGCGAATAGCGGTTGTAGCCGGCAACGAACAGCTAGGCGAGAGCGGTCAGGTCTTCCATCGACCGATCCAGCATGCGCTGGTAAAGCCCTCCAATCGCCCAGCGCCCAAAGTGCGGCGACGTGCGATGCGCCTCCAGGGCGGCTTCATCCCGATACTGCTCATAGATGAGCACGGTATCGGGCTCCGACTCCACCGTGTGCGGGATGTAGCTCACGCAGCCGGGCTCCTGGCGCGTGGCCGCGGTCAACTCCCGCAGAATGTCCGCGATCTCCTCCCGGTCTTCCCCACGAAATCTCAGGCGCACCGTAAAGGAGATCAAGACAGTGCCTCCTCAAAGCCGGGCTGCACCATGGTATGGACCCGATCCGGTCCCGTCGAGATCATGCCGATCTTGGCCCCGGACTCGCGCTCGATGAAGCGCATGTAGTCCTGCGCCGCCCGGGGCAGATCGTCGAAGCTGGTAATGCCCAGCGTCTTGGTGCCCCATCCGGGCAGGGTGGTGTACACCGGCTCGATCGCTTTGAAGCCGCGGACGTCCGCAGGGATCACATCGGTCATCCTGCCGTCGATTTTGTAACCCGTGCACACCGGAATCTCCCGGCACTCATCCAGCACGTCGAGTTTGGTGACGACCAGCCACTCGGTCCCATTGATCATGTTGGAGTAGCGGAGCAGCGGCAGGTCCAGCCAGCCGGTACGGCGCGGACGGCCGGTCACGGCGCCAAACTCCTGCCCACGCGCCCGCAGCAGGTCGCCCGAGGCATCCGAAATCTCCGTCGGAAACGGTCCCTCGCCGACCCGGGTGACATACGCCTTGGTGACGGCAAGGACCGTACCGATCCGTGTGGGACCGACGCCCGTCCCGGTAACCGCACCGCCGGAGGTCGCCGACGAGCTGGTCACAAAAGGATAGGTCCCGTGGTCGATGTCGAGCAGCGCGCCCTGGGCACCCTCGAACATCACGTTTTGTCCCTCGTCGATCGCCTTATTCAGGAGTACGGCGGTGTCGGTCACAAAAGGAGCGATCTGCTCGGCGAGTCGGGCGTACTCCTCATACATCTGCTTGGGGTCCAGCGGCTCGGTGCCGAATAAGGCGTGCGCGATGGTGTTTTTCTCATGGCAGGCATTATTGATGTGCGTCCGCAGCAAGGAGGGGTTCAGCAGGTCCACAACCCGCAGGCCGTTGCGGTGGATCTTGTCCTCGTACGCCGGGCCGATACCGCGCCGGGTGGTGCCGATAGGCTGACGCCCTGGAGCGGTTTCCGCCGCGAGCTCGATCATGCGGTGGTATGGCAGGATGACCTGCGCGCGGTTGGAGATAAACAGCTGTCCATCAATCGGCAGACCGGCATCCTTCAGCTTCTTAACCTCAACCAGGAATGCGGCAGGATCGAGCACCACGCCGTTGCCGATGACGCCCTTGCACCCCGGCCGCAGCACGCCGCATGGAATGAGTTGCAGAACAAACTTCCGACCCTCAATGATGACGGTGTGCCCAGCATTATGGCCGCCGGCGTAGCGGGCCACGATGTCGAATTTTTCGCTCAGAACGTCGACAATCTTGCCTTTGCCTTCATCGCCCCATTGGGCTCCAAGGATAACGGCAGAGGTTTTGGCGGGAGGCTTGCTGCTTGCTTCTATCAAAAGAGGTCCGGTCCCTACAGGAGAGGAGTGCGCCGGCCAGATCGCCCGCGCCCATGCCCCATTCTATACTGCGGCCCTCCGCGAACAATCACCGGAGCGTGTTCCGAGCGCACCCTGTCTTTCTTTGAAACACTCCCATAATCCGCCATCCAGGGTGGGCTAAGGTGGAGTCAGTACCCAACGAATGCCCGCAGGGAGATCATTCGCATGCCCTTTGTTTCCCGAGGCCTGTTGCTCGGCCTCCTCGTGCTGCCCACCCCCTTTCTGCCCCTGGGCTTTGAACCGAGCCGCTCCGAGGCGGGCCGTCGCCCGCCGCCGGCCTTCAGCCTGCCGGAGACCACGATCGCCCAGACCGAGGCCGCGCTCCAGGCGGGCATCCTGACCTGCCACGAGCTGGTGCAGGGATACCTGGAGCGCATCGCCGCCTATGACCAGCCGACGCACCTGAATACGGTGGTGGTGCCCAACCCGGAAGCCTTCGCCGATGCCGACCGACTGGACCGGGAGTTCGCCACGACCGGGAAGCTGCGTCCGCTGCACTGCATCGCGGTCGCCGTGAAGGACAACTA
>CAXTGE010000016.1:0-7255 GCA_964243645.1 uncultured Acidobacteriaceae bacterium
TAGCTATGGCTTTGGTTGACACGCTCAGGCCAGTTTTCTTGAGGAAAACTGGCGCAAACTGCCCTCCGCTCAGCACCATACCCGCAGGAGAACAGCTCTAGGCCACCTGCACCTCGGTACGTCCTATTGCCGCAGGCTCACCATCGTGACACCCTGCCCACCTTCGTTATAGGCAGGCTCCTCGATGCCTGTCACGTGGGGGTGTTTGCGGAGGAAATCGCGCAGCGTGCGCCGCAGAATCCCCATACCCACGCCGTGCACCACCCGGATCCGCGGCAAGCCTGCCAGGAACGCATGCTCCACAAAGCGTTCGACCTCCGACTCTGCTTCGTCCGCCGTTTTGCCGATGACGTTGATCTCTGAGGTGAGGTAATCCGAGTTGCCTCCGGCGATGGTGATGCCACCACGCCGTCGTCCCTGCGCCTCGGGCGACGGCTCTCGGACAGGGGTCACTTCCGCGATGTCCGACCGCGGCACGCGCGTCTTCATCGTCCCGAAACTCACCTCCAGCGTCTTGGCATCCAGCACGCGAACCACGACTCCTTCGCGTCCCAGGCTCTTCAGCCGCACAAGATCGCCGGCCCGTGGCTCGCCGTCGCGCTGCGCTTTTTTAGCAGGAGCACTGCCCTGCGCGGGAGCCGTGTTCGCCTCCACCGTGGATTGAAACTGCTCGGAGAACTCCCGTCGCAATCGCGCAATGCGCAGCGCCGAGTCCTTCGCGATCTTTTGCGCAATCGTCTTGTCGTCAATCGCCTTGACCGTGTCCCGCAGCTGCGCCTCGAACTCTTTGATCAGCCCTGAGAGCTGTCGCTCCAGCTCGCGCGTCCGTGCCTGCTGCTCTTTGCGCCCTTCTTGCTGCACAAACTCACGCTCACGTTCCAGCTTGCGTGCCCTCTCTGCATTTTCCGTGCGCTCCTGCGACGCTGCCGTCAACTGCGCATGTAATTCGTCAAGAAACCGTCCGATGTCCACCTGCTGCGAGCTCATCTGCCCACGCGCGTTGGCGATGATCTCCGGCGTCATGCCCAGGCGCGCTGCGATATTCAGCCCAGCCGAGGCACCCGGGACGCCCAAGCGCAGATCGTAGGTGGGCGAGAGCGTCGCCTCGTCAAAGCCAACCGCGGCATTCAATACGCCGTCGTTCTTGGCCGCGTACACCTTTAGGGCGGTCAGGTGGGTGGTCACAATCGACCAGCTATCGAGTCGCAGAAAGTGCTCCGCCACGGCGACCGCCAGCGCCGCCCCCTCCTCCGGGTCCGTTGCCGATCCCAGTTCGTCCAGCAGGACGAGCGAGCACTCATCCGCCCCCCTAGAGACACGGTCCACATTGGTCACATGCGCCGAAAATGTGGAGAGGTTCGTCTCCAGCGATTGCGCATCCCCAATATCCGCATAGACAGCCGTAAATAGCGGCAACCGCGCCCCGGTTGCCGGTACAGGCAGTCCCGCCTGCGCCATCAGCACAAGTAACCCCGTAGTCTTCAGGGCCACGGTTTTGCCTCCCGTGTTCGGCCCGGAGATGATCATCTGCCGTTTTCCAGAAGGCAGCGCAATGGTCAGGGGCGTGATGCGCGCGCCCTGCTCCCGCAGGCGGAGCTCCAGCAGCGGATGGCGCGCAAACAGCAGCTCTACCGGCCCGTCTGAACTTACCTGCAGCACGTTCGACGTCCCCTGGTCTTCGCCCCGCCAGGCAGGGCTCACAAATACGGGGCGTACACACTCCAGGTCCTCGGCAAAGCGCGCCACGGCGGCATGGGCGTCGGCCTGCGCCAGAATCTCCGCCCCGAGCTGGAGCGCTTCGCTTTGCCCACCCACAGCCCGCGTCATCGCAAGTAGGATCCGATGAATTTCGCCCTGTTCCTCCCCCAGCAGCCGGGCCAGCTCGTTGTTGCTCTCGATCGTCTCCATCGGCTCGACAAAGACCGTCTGCCCAGTCGAGCTCGAGCCGTGCACCACGCCCGGGACGCGCCGTTTGGCCTCGGCCTTCACCGGGATCACGAATCGGTCGCCCCGCACGGTGATCAGCTCATCCTGCACCGCGCCTTCGTCGCTCAGTCGCTGCAGCGCCCGTTTCAGGCTCGCCTCAATTGCCTGATGCTGCCGTCCCAGCGCCCGCCGGATGCGATTCAACTCCGGCGAGGCCTCGTCGCTCAAGGACCCATCCGGCTCAATCTTTCCCTGCAAACCTCGCAGCAGCGGCTGCAGATCATGTCCCAGCAGCGGCGCGGACAGCGCTTCCATCGCCGGCCACGCTCCCTTCATCGCATCGGGCGGCGCCACGATCAGCTGCCGCCAGGCCTCGACACGCTCGGCATGCGCCAGAACCCGCAGCAACTCTTCGGCCTCCAGCGCCGCGCCCGGGATCCTGGCCTCGGCCAGCGTGTTCTCGATGTCAAAGATCCCGCGAAACTCAAATGGCACTCCGCTTGCGAGCAGAGTGCGCATCTCGCCCGTGCGTTCCTGCTGCGTCTCAATCCAGGCGAGCTCGGCCGACGGCTCCAGTGCGCGAATCACGCCCTGTCCAAGAGGGCTCTGCGCTCGTCCCGCCACGCGCTCCCGCAGGGACTCCCACTGCAGCGCAGCCCCGCCTCGTTCCTTCAAAACCGCTGGTATTTCTGGCAATTGCATTCAGTCCATTAGAGTCGAATTACCGCCTGCGCGACGCAGGGCCGCTTCCATCCGGAAGTAAACTGGTGTCTATGCAGTTCCCCGCCACGCGCCTGCGCCGCCTCCGCTCCACCCCAGCCCTGCGGACGCTCGTGCGCGAGACCTCCCTCGCCCCCAGCCAGCTCATCTACCCGCTTTTCCTTTGCGAAGGCAAAGGCGTCCGGCGCGAGATCAGCTCGATGCCCGGCGTCTTCAATCTCTCGGTCGACGAAGCGTTGAAGGAGGTCGAGGAAGCTGCCTCGCTCGGCCTCGGCGGTCTGCTGCTCTTCGGCATTCCGGACAGCAAAGACGAGGAGGGCTCCGGCGCGTATGCCGCGGACGGCATCACGCAACGTGCCCTCCGCGCCATCAAGGCCAATGCCGCCTCAAAGAAGCTGGTCACGGTTGCCGACGTCTGCCTCTGCGAGTACACCTCGCATGGCCACTGTGGCATCGTGCGCCGAAAAGGCTCGCCCGAAGAGGTCCGCGACATGGAAGCCGGTGCAGTGAACGCGTTTGCCTTCACCGTCGACAACGATGCCTCCCTGCCCCTCCTCGCCCGTACCGCCGCCTCGCTCGCGGCCGCCGGTGCCGACATCGTCGCGCCCTCGGACATGATGGACGGCCGTATCAGGGCCATCCGGGAGGCGCTCGACGATGCCGGCCTCCAAGAAACGCCGATCATGAGTTACGCGTCCAAATTCGCCTCAGCTTTTTACGGCCCCTTTCGCGACGCCGCCGGCTCCGCCCCGCAGTTCGGCGACCGTCGCACCTACCAAATGGACGGTGCCAACCGCCGCGAAGCCATGCGCGAGATCGATGGGGACATCGTAGAGGGTGCCGACATGCTTCTTATGAAGCCCGGCATGCCCTACCTCGACATACTCCGCGAGGCCCGCGACCGCTTCGACCTGCCCATGGGCGCGTACCAGGTCTCCGGCGAATACTCGATGCTGCAGGCCGCCTTTGGGCGCGGCTGGCTCGAGCCCGAACGCGCCATGCTCGAAAGCCTACTCGGCTTCCGCCGCGCCGGTGCCGACTTCATCGTCACCTACTTCGCCAAAGAGGCTGCCCGCCTGCTCGCGTAGAGACCCCTGCCCCATGCTCCCAGCCCGCGACGCCGAACTCGTCCAGATCGTCGACGCCTCCCTCGCCGACGCGACCCTCCGCGCCCGCAAGCCCGACGGCACCTCCTGGCTCTCCTGCCGACCCGGCTGCACGCCCTGCTGCCACGGCGTCTTCCGCATCTCGGCGCTTGACGCAGAAAGGCTTCGGGCCTCTCTCCTAACGTTGGAAGCTACCGACAGCCTTCGTGCCGCTGCGATCCGTGTACGGGCGCACCATCTTGTGAGCAAACTGCAGCCACACTTCCCCGGAGACCCCCACACCGGCGTTCTCCTCCCCGAAGACGACGCGTGGGACACCTTCGCGGATCTGCCGCAGGCCGATGCTGCCTGCCCCGTCCTCGACCCGGCCACCGGATGCTGCGAACTCTACGCTGGTCGCCCCATTACGTGCCGCGTCTTCGGGCCGCCGGTGATGAATGACGCCGGTATCGGCATGTGCGAACTTTGCTATGTCGGGGCCGAGGAAGCCGAGATCCTTCACGGCGAGATGCATCTCGCACACCACGAACTGGAAAAGCATCTGGATCGCGAGCTGCCTAAAAAAGAAACAGTGATCGCCTGGGCCTTACTTCCGTAATGAAGGCGTTTTAGGCACGCGACGGTACTATGGAGGGGCCATGGCGACCATATCTCCAGTACAGAAAGTCGTCGTCGTTCATGGCGGTGCCCGCGACGCCTACCAGGTCGCCCAGGCGCTCTCCGAAGCACACCTTCTGCAGACCCTGGTGACTGATCTTTTCTGGCCTTCGGACCGTCCCTGGGCGCGATCTCTGGCCGCTCGGCTGCCGCGGAGCATTCAGGCTCTGCTACGCGCCCGCAGCGCGCCCCGCCTGCCGTCCGCGCAGGTACGCGGCTCCTGGATTGCGGGCCTGAAAACGCTTTTGCTCGACCGTGTACCGCGCGTCTCCTTCGATCTACGCCGGCGCGCCACCCGTTCCGCCGATGCCACCCTCGGCCGTACCGCCGGAAACCTCGCGTCCCGTAAAGGGACGGGGCTGCTCTCCTATAGCTATTTCGCCTATGACGCCTTCCGCACCTACCCGGGTCCCGGCATCCTCTTCCAGGTTCATCCCCATCCCCTCACCATCCGGCGCATCCTCACGGAGGAGCTCACCGCCCACCCGGATTGCGCTGCCTCACTCAGGCAGGAGTGGGAGCTGGCCCTTCCCGAAGACGACTTTCAGCACCTCGTCGCCGAGCCTTCCCTGGCCGCACGTTTTCTCTGCGCCTCGGGTTTCACGCGAAACAGCCTCATAGAAAACGGCGCTCAGTCCTCCGCCATCCGCGTGGTGCCCTATGGCGTCGACCTCGACCGCTTCCGGCCCGATCCCACGCGCCGCGCCGCGCCCGGCAGCAAGCTGCGGCTGCTCTTCGTCGGTCGCATCAACCAACGAAAAGGCGTGAAATACCTCCTCGAAGCGCTGCAGCAGCTACAAACGGAGGACATTGAGCTCACGGTTTGCGGTCGCGTCGTCGATGGCCTCGAACTCTTCCGCCCCTTCGCCGACCGCGTAACTATCCGCCCCTCGGTGAGTCCCGCCGAACTCGTGGCCGCGTACCAGGCCGCCGACCTCTTCGTCTTTCCCTCCGTTGCCGAGGGCTTTGGCCAGGTCCTGCTGGAAGCGCTCGCCAGCGGCCTGCCCATCCTCTCCACAACGCACACGGCAGCGCCCGACCTCATCGAAGACGGCGTGGAAGGCTTTATCGTCGAGCCCCGCCGTCCCGATCTGCTGGCCGAAAAGATCGAGTGGGCCGTCGCCCATCGGGCGGAGCTGGCCGTCATGGGTGATCGTGCCCGTGCTCGCGCAGCGCAGTTCACCGTCGAACGCTTTCGCGCCGGGATCGTGGACGCCGTACGAGACTTCATGGCGGAACTGCATCCGCAGCATTCCACCTCATCCGAAACTCTGACGACTCCGGTGCCGGACCGGCAAGCGGGGTAACGCAACGGTGATCCGCGATCTCGAAACAGCGCAACCCGCCGCCGACACCTTCGCCGAGGTCATCGTCGTCGGTGCGGGTGCGGCAGGCATTACGTTGGCCGTCGAGCTCGCACGCCTTGGCCACCGCGTCCTTTTACTGGAAGGCGGCGGCGCTCACCCCGAAGCCGCTGCCCAGGATCTCCTTCGCACCGAACTGCCCGGGCTGGCGCATCGCGGAGTGCACATGGGTCGATCTCGCGTGCACGGCGGCACCACGACCCAGTGGGGAGGCCAGATCCTGGAGCTCGAAGAGGCCGACTTCGAGCCTCACTCCTGGATCCCCGGCAGCGGCTGGCCCCTCTGCAAACGCGAGCTCGCCCCTTATTACGCCCGCGCCTTGGAGTTTGAGGGTGTGAGCCGATCCATGCTGGACGACAGAGAGGTCTGGCAGGCACTCGGGGTATGTCCCCCGCCCCTGGACGATCTCGAGCTTTATATGTCCCGCTGGTGCCCGGAGCCCAACCTTGCCCGGTTGCACCGCCGCACGCTCGAAGACGATCCCCGCATCGAGGTCTGGCTGCATGCCAATGCCGTCGAGCTCCTCCTGGAAGACGGCGTCTGCGGAGGCGTTCGCTGCCGCACCCTCGGCGGAAAGGAATCGGTCTTCCGCGCTCGCCGGTACGTCTTTGCCATGGGAACCCTCGAAACGACAAGGTTTTTTCTGCAACCGCGCCCGGCGGGCAGCCTTCCCTGGAACCAGTCCGGGCTGCTTGGCCGTCACTTTCAGGACCACATCGACTCTGACGCCGCGACACTCCGGCCCAGATCGCCGAACGTCTTCCACGACATCTTCGATAGCATTTTTCTGCGCGGCTTCAAATACAACCCCAAGCTCCGCCTCACGCGTAACGCCCAGCGAGAGGCGCAGGTCCTGATTGCCGGCGGCACGATCTTCTCCGTCAGTCCAGGCGATGAGGCACTCGCGGAGGTAAAGGCCACGGTGAAACACCTGTTGCGTGGCCATTTGGACGCACTCGATCGGCCGCGGCTTGGCAACCTGCTTCGCCATGCACCGCTCGTCGCTCGCCAGACGCTTCGCTATGCCGTCCAGCATCGCAGCTACCATCCAGCCGATGCCGAGATCCGCCTGCGCGTGCACTGTGAGCAGGAGCCACACTCCGCCAGCACCATGACGCTCTCCACGGAACGCGATAGCCTGGGCCTGCGTCGCGGCCGTCTTGATTGGCGGCTCTCTGCGCTGGAGCTACGCACAATCCGTCACTTCGTCCAAAGCGCGCAGGCCTCCCTCTCGTCTCTGGCCGAGGTCATCCCGCATCCTGATCTCGCGGACGACGGTCGATTTCTCAACCACTGTCAGGACAGCTTTCATCACATGGGCGGCATGCGTATGGATCCCTCACCGGATGCCGGTGTCGTCACACCCGATCTCCGTCTGCACAACACCCGGAACGTCTTC
The DNA here is from genome assembly GCA_964243645.1 of uncultured Acidobacteriaceae bacterium. Classification (GTDB taxonomy): domain Bacteria; phylum Acidobacteriota; class Terriglobia; order Terriglobales; family Acidobacteriaceae; genus Granulicella. The sequence goes on from CAXTGE010000016.1 coordinate 7,173, forward strand.
ATCTGTTCGGGCGCTGTGTTTCCCAGCTCTGGATTCTCCAATCCCACTCACACGCTCCTGGCTCTCGCCATGCGTCTTGCGGT
>CAXTGE010000016.1:7355-15078 GCA_964243645.1 uncultured Acidobacteriaceae bacterium
TTCGACGTGGCGCCCATGTATGGCTACGGCGCGGCCGAAGGCTGCCTGGGGGAGTTTATTTCCCGTCACCCCGGTGAGATCACCGTGACCACCAAGTACGGCATCCCTCCCCCATCGAACCCAGGCATGATGCAGGCAGCTCGTCGCGCCATCGGTCCCCTCCTTAAGCTGCTGCCCGGCGTGAAGAAGCGGCTGCGGGGAGCCGCCAAATCCGTAACGGCCACCGCGCCGAAAGCGGCGTTCAGTGCCGCCGAAGCCCGCTCTGCCCTTGACCACTCGCTTTCAGAGCTCCGCGTGGAGCGCATAGACATCTGGCTACTTCACGAAGCCGAAGCGCAGAACCTTACGGACGAGGGTCTGCTGCGCCTCATGCAGGATGCCGTGACGTCCGGCAAGATAGGCGCCTTCGGTGCCGGCTCCGGTGCTGACAAAATTCCCGCACTGCTCACGCAGCGTCCCGAGTACTGTCCCGTCCTGCAATTCGAGTGGTCCGTCCTGGATAAGCCGCTCGGTCCCGTGGCAGCCTTCACCATGCATCACCGGGCGCTGACCGCCAACTTTGCCGAGTTGAACGCCGCCCTGCGAAACGACACACCATTGCGACAGCGCTGGTCCTCTGAGGTAAATGCCGATCTCGGGCAGCCCGGCATGCTCGCTGCGCTCATGCTGAAAGCTGCCCTGGTCTATAACCCCGACAGTGTCATCCTGGTTTCTTCAAGAAATCTCCATCACATCCGCGAGAACGTGAGGGTCGCCGGGGATAACAGTTTGATTGATCCGGCCCGCAGGCTTTACCAGATGGCACAGAGCGAGGGCGCAACGGTTCTAGCCAGGAGCTAACCGATGTGCTCTCGTCTTCCTCTCCGAATGCCGGTACTGTAAAGCAAGCAATTTGTACCCCCATTCGCGCGCAGGATGTCCTCGCGCAGATCCCGGCTCTCAGAGTGACCATGAACGTCCTGTCGTATGTGCATCTGCGCAACATCTATCGATCCACCGGTGTCGGGCGCGTCGCGCGCGAGATGACCGAACACCTCGCTCGGCTCCCCGGCATTAACGTCGAGGTTCTCGCCGACCGCACCGACCACGAGCGTGTCATTCACAAGGTGGGCGAGCCCTGGACGGACTACCGGTACCACTTCTTCAAGCACGACACCTCCCGCCAGCAGGCCCTCTGGTTCCTCTTCGGCAGGCCTCGCGCCGAGCAGTACTGGCCCGCAGCCGACATCGTTTACTGCACCGCCGAATCCTACGTCCCCGTTCGGAAGGCCAAGCTCGTCATCTCCTGCCATGACGCGCAGCACTTTGAGCCGGGTGTGCACCGCATGACCCCCTGGCTGTTCCGGCAACGCCTGAAGTGGAAGCTGCTGTTCCGCCGTTTATCGAAGAAGGCAGCCATGTTTCACATGATCTCCGAGTATTCCGCGGAGCGAACGGGCCATTACTTCCCGGCAATCAAGGACCGTCTGCGCGTCATTCCCAATGCCGCCTCGGAGAGTTTTTTCCACCCGCCAACCGCCGAGGGAAATGGGGTTCTGCAGCAGCTTGGCGTGGCGAACAGGCCTTACATTCTGGTTCCCGGCGGCCTGCAGCACCGCAAAAATGCCGATCTCATTCTGGACGCGTGGCCGCACATTCATCGCCGCAACCCGGAGCTCTCCCTTGTCGTCATCAATCATCCGCACCCCATGTACATCGAACGCGCCAAGGCTCTGGGTGCCTCCTTTGTGCAGGGCGGATTCCAGGAAGAGCAACAGCTGGTGGCGCTCTACAACGCGGCCCAACTTGTCTGGTTTCCCACCCGCTATGACGGCTTCGGCATGCCGGTGATCGAGGCCATGGCCTGCGGCACGCCGGTCATCAGCAGCAACACCACCGGCATACCCGAGGTCGCCGGCAACGCCGCCCTTCTGCTCTCACCCGACAAGATGGACGATCACATCGAAGCCATCACCGGTCTGCTTCACGATGACAAGGAACGCGCCCGCATGAGCGATCTCGGTCGCGGGCGTGCCTCTCGCTATACCTGGGCGAACTCCGCCAGGCAAATGGCCGAGGAGTTCGTCAAGCTGCTCTAAGCTGTTCCGTTCATCGAACGACGTATCGTGGCGCGGCCCACACCCTCGGTGTCCAGGCTCAGCTTTCAAGCTCCTGCAGCTTGCGGGGTGGTCTCCAGCTCTCGCAGCGGACCATGTGCCTCGACCTCCGCCGGTGGCTCAACCGGGGAGTCGATCCTTCGCGGGAAGAGTCGGTCGCGAAGCTGTAAGGCGGGAAATTCCACCAGCCTGGTAAAGAGGACACCCAAACCGATCCCCCCGGCGATCGGGGCGACTGCCAGCCAAAGGGGGGCGAGCCAGTGGGGCAGGTGGGCACCGGCAGCCGCGGAAGGCGCCAGCACCGCCACATGCCACAGGTAGATTCCATAGGAATACACGCCGATCCAGGCAACCAGACGATAAGGCAGTGTCCGCCCTGCCCTCCTGGGACGGTACAAAAGCATCAGCATGGCGACCCCCAACAGATCGGCTGCGTCCCACCCCAGCGAGACCGCCCAGGGCGCGTCCCCCTGGAAGCGGAAAAACGTGATCGCTCCAAGGGAGGCCAGAACCCACATCCAGGGACGCGCCTGGAGACGCCGAAACGTGTCAGGCCGGTGGTGGTACAGCATGGCGAGGAGCACGCCGTAGAAGATGCCTTCAATGCGGGTATGTGTTCGATTGACGACCGGATAGCCATGCTCAATGAGGATCAGGCGGCCAACGACCACGGCAGCAGAAGCGACCGCAAAGCCAATACCCAACGTACGCATCCGGATACGGGCTCGCGCCGCGATGGCCAGGCAAACTAAAAGAAGCAGATAGGCGTGCTCCTCTACCGCAAGGCTCCATGTGTGGGGTATGCCGCCGACGTAGTTCTGAATATTGAGCAGGTTGCCCCAGAGATCGTGGGGCGTCCGGTGACGCGTGAGCAACATCAGCCCCAGGAAGACGTAATACTGAGGCCAGATTTTGAAGCCTCGCCGGATCAGAAACCGTCTGCCGTCGATGCGCCCCTTCAGACGCCATTCCTTCACAAGCAGTCCTCCCACGAGGAACCCGCTCAGAACGAAGAAGACGTCGACGCCGGCCCACCCGAAGTGCGGGAAGCCAAGCCAGGAAAACGGGGAGAACATCCAGTGCACAGGCGCGTGGAAGTCAAGAACCAATAAGATGGCCAGACCGCGAATGAAATCCAACTCGATCTCGCGTCCGCTACCAGCGACCGGGCCCTTCGCTCGGTCGTACTCCACCGGCAAAGGGTGAGGGTCCTGGCCGAGTTGGGGATCGGCTGACGAAGCCGGGCCAGTGCTTTGGAAGAACATGCGCGAACTCTTTTCGCCGCTCAGCGAACTCGGCGTTCGGCAAATGCCAATTCTTTCAGGGATTCTACGCCGTCCGCCGCGACTCAAGAACACCAGAATGGGGCATGATTAAACGCCCTTGGTAACAAGCTCCTGATTACAAAGGTGCGGGTCTCTTGCAGATTCTTGAATGAGGCACAGCTCCATTCAAGCCGCCTGGCCACGACCACCCACACGACCCACTGCGGCGCCACGTCTACAATCAGCCTGTGTCTCAACCAGTTCTTCTCTTGCACGGCGGTGCCTGGGCTATGCCGGACGAGGCGGTCGCCGCCCATAGAACCGGCCTTCGCCACGCGCTGACGGCCGGATGGTCTGTGCTCACGGCAGGCGGCTCCGCCCTGGATGCCGTGCAGGCGTCGATCACGGTAATGGAAGACGACGACACCTTCGACGCCGGCCGCGGCTCCTTCCTGACCCGCGACGGCCATGTCCAGCTCGACGCCCTGATGATGAGCGGCTCTGATCTACGCGCCGGCGGTGTCGCCTGTGTGGAGCGGCTGCGCAATCCGATTGGGGCGGCGCGGCTTGTGCTCGAGCGCTCCCCCCATGTGTACTTCGTCGGGCGGGGTGCCGAGGCGTTTGCCGCCGACCACGGGATGGCGCTGATACAGAACCAGGAGCTCGTCATTCCCCGAGAGCGGGAGCGCCTGGAAGGCTTTCAGCAGGCGCAGGCAGCCGGTCTTCCCGATCTCACCTTCGCGGGTCCGGCCAGTCTGCCCACCGACGCCTCGAAGCCGGAACAGCAACTCGCCCCGCAGGACAGGGCTCTCAGCGAAATGGTCCTCGATGCAGAGGTCGAGGGGGCTCTGCCCTCCGCACTCCAGTTCGACAATCCAACGCTGCACTCCCACGACACCGTCGGTGCCGTCGCCCTCGACCGTGAGGGCAATCTTGCAGCCGGCACCTCGACCGGCGGCACGCTTTCCAAGGCACCCGGTCGCGTGGGCGACTCCTCCCTGATCGGTTGCGGGTGCTACGCGGACAACGCCTCCGCGGCCGTATCGCTCACGGGCTGGGGCGAGCCCATCATGAAGCTCGTGCTAGGCAAGTGGGCGACCGACCGCGTTGCCGGCGGCATCACCCCGCAACAGGCGTCCGATGAGGCTATCGCGTATCTGTTTCGTCGGCTTGGCGGCCACGGCGGCATCATTCTGCTGGACGCCGGCGGGCGGATGGGTATCGCCCACAACACCCCGCGCATGTCCTGGGCGTATGCCACAGGGGAGGGCCAGCACCTCGGTACGGAGTACCGCGGCTAGCCGCACAAACCTCTTCGCGCCCAACGCATCCAAGCGCAGGTAGAGGGTCTGCCCTCGCAGGAGTTACCTATGAAACGCCTTACCTTCTGGTTGACCATCGCCGCTGGAGCGACTGCCGCCTACCTCATGTATCGCCGTGGCGAATCACTTCCAACCATCGCAAAACGCGCCATGACCAATCCCATCGGCACCTTCGCCTCTGAGGTAAAGCAGGCTCTCTAACCTCCCTGAAATGGCTGGAATCGCTGACCCTTGATCTCTCCAACCACAATGCATGCCTCCGCTATTCCCGACCTGCCTGGGTCTCAGGCATGACGGCGGCCCTGTTTACAGATCCAGCGGATATCGAAGCGCTGAGTCGGCCACTCACTCCGGAGCAGGCCGACAAGCTGCCTCACATCCATCGTTTGCTGTTGGGCTACTACGGGCAACCGCCCGCGCGAGAGCCGTGGGATCCCCTCACGCAATTCGTTTACTCCCTCCTCAGCTCACGAACCAAGACGCCGCAGGCCCATCAGGTCATGCGCGACCTCGAACGTGCCTTCCCCGGGAGCGGCCCCGGTGCCTGGGAACCCATTCGGGATGCCGATCTCGCCGACCTGGAACGCGCGATCGCGGTAGTCACCTTTCCCGAGCTCAAGGCACAACGACTCAAGGCTGCGTTGCAGCAGATCACGGCACGCACAGGCGCCCTCTCGCTTGAGTTTCTCGCCCGCTACCGCACGGAAAAGATCCGCTCCTGGCTGGAGCAGTTCGAGGGCGTGGGTGCCCAGATCTCCGCGGCGGTCGTAAACTTCTCCACCCTGCGCCGCCGTGCCCTCTCGATCGACGCCAACCACCTCCGCGTCATCCAGCGGCTGTGCATCGTACCGCGAGCCGATGCAGCCACCACCGAAGAGCGCCTGATGCGCCTCGCCCCCGAGACCTGGGATGCCGCCATGCTGGATGAACACCATTCCCTCATAAAGCTTCATGGGCAGACCCTGTGCACCTTTGAGCGTCCACGCTGCCTCGATTGCCCGCTTCTGAAGCTGTGTCCTACCGGCGACCGCAACACCGCCGAGCTCACCCTTTCAGCTCCCGGCACGCACTAGAGCTGTTCTCCTGTAGCTATGGTTTTGGTGGACACGCTCAGGCCAGTTTTCTTGAGGAAAACTAGCGCGAACTGCCTCGGCTTGGCACTACACCTGCAGGAGAACAGCACTAACCCCGCGGGTATTTTCGCCATTCACTAAGGTTGCGCTGGCTGCACTTCATCTTCCGGTCGCAGCCAGGACGGTATCTGCATCTTGGCACTTTCGAGGAAGACGCAGTCACACTGGCAGCCGGCGCAGGTCCAGTGGCCCGCAGGGCACTGATTCATTTCGTCGGTAAAGAGAACGGTATAGCAATCGGCACATCGTGCAGTCTCAACAGGGAACACGTGTAGACGTCCTTCCAGGCTTACTTGCCTGATGTCTACTAGAAAACATGCAGGCAGGGATCGCCACTAGACTTTGGTCGCATTACCGCGCCTGAACTGTGTCGTCTCAGCTCAGTGAGCTTCGGCGGACACGGCGTCATAGATCTCATTTCCCGATGTTTTTCGATGAACCAGCTGTTGAGCGGGCACTGTTCGCGAAAAGGTGTTGCCCCGAAGGTGCCATACAGCATGCGGCGCGCCTGCATTGTGCCCGGCCGTTTCGGTCGAAATCCCCGTACCGAAGCCAATACAGGTATTCCCTGTGAGAAACATCTCATCCGGGTTGTTGTCGTCACTCCAGGACTGCGCAATGCATGCCCCCTTGGGCGGGGACTCGCCCGTCTCATACAACAGCGTGTTGTCTTCAATCACGGAGGTGTGCGCGTTCGCCAGCGACGGCCCACTGATCGCTGCCTGCTCCCCGATCGGCACCGTGAAGTGCAGGTTGTTCCCCCGAAGGACTACGGAGTTGGTGTAGTTGGCAAAGTGCACCACCCCATTCACAATCGTGTTGTGCGACAGATCCAGGCCACCTTCGCCTTCCGAATAAAAGGCCGTACAAAGCGATGCGCAACTCAATGTATTGCCCGTGACGGTCAGATTCACATGGGCTGCCGGGTTGCCGTTGCGGTGCTTGATCAACACCAGAGCCAGGGCCGGGGCCTTCGCATCGGCATACGCGAAATTTCCTGAAAAGACCGCGTCCACGCTCTCCATCTGTGCCGAGTAACATCCATTCCCGCAAGCCTGCGCAACGTTGCCCGTAAACAGGTTGCGCACGCCGCCTTCGGTGTCGAAGCACACATCGCTGCAGAGGTCCGCACTGTTGCCGCTCACGGTCACGTTGAAGCCCATCGAACCCCATATGCAGGCTCCCCCGGCCGAGTAGCACTGATTGCCCGTGATGCTCAGATCGCCGGCATCCTTCACCGCCTCCGGGCCATGCCAGCCGAGGTTGCCGTCCCCACCCCACCACTCGATACCATGGCCTGTGCCCGCAAAACGATTGTTGGACACCGTCGCCCGCACCACATAGAGCAGATATACCCCGATCGGCCCGGAATCATGGGTGAAGACACTGCTATTGCCCGTCAGGCTGACGTCCAGGGTGCGGCTGCGTTCCCCACCCTCATTGTGCGTGTTAAACAATGCCATGTTGACCAGGTGGTTGTTGCTGGCGCTCACGCGGGCAGAGCGCGTCGCCGTCAGCAGATACCCTCCAACGCGCCCTGTTACGGTCACGTCGCAATCGCGAAGGCTGAGGTCCTGCGCTCCATCCGCAACAAACAGATCCGTTGCGTTCTCCACGCTCACCGCCGCCTCGCAGCGCACCGCATTGTGCCCGCTGAGGTGCACCGTCGCCCTGCCGACCGACAGCGGCGCCGCAATGCGCAGGTCCTGCCCCATGCCCAGCGTCACCTCACCCTCCAGGCGGGCCGGGCGATCCAGCACGATCACTCCCGGCGAGGAACCCAGCGTGGCCTGCTGCGCGGCGATCAGCGCCCGTGCATCCGCAAGCATCTTGCCCTGCGCGAAGCAGGCAGGGGCAAACCAACCCGCTAAAAATGCCAGCAAAGACCAGGCTCCCGCGTGCGCCCT
>CAXTGE010000016.1:15178-18432 GCA_964243645.1 uncultured Acidobacteriaceae bacterium
TCACGGCCTCGCGTATCACTGTCCCTTTATCCATGCAGGCCCGTCCTCCGGAGAGCGCTCCCTTCAAAATGCTTCAGCAGATCCGCTGCATCCTCATACACCTCGATGCAGCCTCCATCCAGCAGCTCCGCGCGTGACCATCCACCCGTCATCACGCCGATGGTCCGGATTCCTGCCTTGCCGGCGCTCTCGGCGTCATAGGGCGTATCCCCCAGCGCCACGCACTCACTCGGCTTTAGCCCAAGCTTCTGTAGGGCTGCCGCGAAGATATCGGCATGGGGCTTGGAGCGCTCGGCATCGTTAGCCGTCGCTTGCTCGTCGATAAGGTCTTCCACGTTCGCCACGCCCAGCATGACCTTGAGGTCGTCCTTCTCGGACGAGGTCGCAACAGCCACCTTGATGCCTGCAGACCGGGCCCGCTCCAGTAACTCCCGCACGCCCGCAATGGCCTTCACCTGTGCGCGCAGATCGTTTTGGAAGATGTACTTCCGATAGATCTTTAGCGGTTCTTCCACCTGGGGCCGCTTCCACCATGGCACGAAAACCGGGATGAGCTCATCGCCGCCCTTACCAATCTGACGACGAATCGCCTCTAACTCAAGCGTTAGATCCATCTCTGCAAAGGCCAGGCGCCAGGCCTCGGCATGCAGCCAGTTGCTCTGCACCAGCGTTCCATCGATATCGCACAGCAGGGCCTTTGTCATATATGTCCTCACACCAGTTAGGATGCAAGGAGCATCCAGGCCTTAAGAAAGCGTCTTCGATCCCTCGCGACCGAATGGAGGCACTCGTGCGTAACGAACTCTCTCAACCAACCAGCCTCTACGGGGAACACGTTCACCTCGTCCCCCTCTCGCTCGATCACCATGACGGCCTGGTAGCCGCCGTGCGAGACGGTGACCTCGATCAGCTCTGGTACGCCTCTGTTCCCCCTCCGGAGAACATGGGGGGCGAGATCGCGCGCCGCCTTGCCCTGCTTGAGATCGGCTCCATGTTGCCCTTTACCGTGATCGACACCGCAACCGGCGAGATCGTCGGCATGACGACCTACATGAACGTCGACGCAACCAACCGGCGTTTGGAGATCGGTTCCACCTGGTATGCCGCCCGCGTGCAGCGCACAGCCCTGAACACGGAGGCCAAGCTCCTTCTGCTGCGCCATGCCTTTGAGCGTCTCGGCTGCATCGCGGTGGAATTTCGAACCCATTTCCTGAACGGGCCGAGCCGCCGTGCCATCGAGCGATTGGGAGCGAGGCTCGACGGCATCCTTCGCGCACATTCCATAGCAAAAAACGGCACGCTTCGCGATACCTGCGTCTACTCCATTACTGCGGCCGAATGGCCGGCGGTGCGCAGCCATCTTGAAGGCCAACTCCTGCGTCCTCGGACGTAACCTCGAAGCACCCGGCAGACCTCTAACGCTTCTCGCGGAACCACTTCCGCCCCAGCCTCCCAGGACGACCATGCAGACAGCAGACCAGCTCAACACCGAATTTACCCTCGACGATCTCCTCCGCTTCGACGAGCCGCACCCAGGCATGCCGCGTGCTCTCATCCACACACCTTCGTGCACCGCGGAGCTCTACCTGCAGGGCGCTCACCTCACCCAGTGGCAGCCGATGGGGCAGGCCCCGGTACTTTTTCTCTCCGAGCGCTCCGCCTTTACGCCCGGCAAGGCCATCCGCGGCGGCGTGCCCGTCATCTTTCCCTGGTTCGGCGCACCGGACCGCTCCCCCGTCCACCCCGCGCCGGGCTCAACGTCGCATGGATACGCCCGCATCTGGCCCTGGACCCTGCGCTTCGCGGCGCTTGCCGGCGACGACCTCCACCTCTCGCTCACGCTCGACCACAACGACCGCCTGCACGCCCTGGGCTACGACTTCCTGCAGCTGGGCCTCGACCTCATCGTCGGCAACACGCTCACCGTCCGTCTCACCGCGGCCAACGCCTCCACCGGCCCGGATACCCGCGCCTTTCTCTTCGAGGAGGCACTGCATGCCTATTTCCAGGTCGGTGCCGTCGACCAGGTGGCCGTCGGCGGTCTCGACAACACCGAGTATCTGGACAAGCCCGACGATTTCCGCCGCAAGACCCAGCACGAACCCGAGATTCGCTTCACCTGCGAGACCGATCGCCCCTACCTCAATACGGAGAGCGCCGTGACCCTGACCGACCCGGCCATGGGTCGCCGCCTTGTGCTCACCAAGCAAAATTCCCGCACCACCGTAATCTGGAACCCGGCCGCAGAACTCACGGCGACCCTTCCGGACCTGGATGCAAAGGCATGGCAGCACTTCGTCTGCATGGAGACCGCCAACGTCGCCGAGAACGCCGTTACCCTGCACCCCGGTGAGGCCTACACCATGAGCATGCATGTGGCAGTCGAGGCGCAGTGAGCGGGCACATGCTGATCCTTGCCTCCGCCTCCCCGCGCCGCCGTGAACTCCTCACCCAGATCCAGCTGCCGCACCTCGTGGTTCCGGCACACATCGACGAGTCCCGCCTCCCCGACGAGCCAGCCGAGGCGTATGTGCATCGTCTAGCCGGGGAAAAGGCGCGGGCCGTCGCCACGATGCATCCGGACGATTGCGTGCTCGCGGCAGATACGACGGTGGCCCTTGACGGCGCGGTCCTGAATAAGCCACGCGACCTTCGCGAAGCCGAGGCGATGCTCCGCAGCCTCGGGGGCAGAAGCCACGCGGTACACACGGGCCTGGCCGTCCTCTATGCCGGCCAGGAACTCCGCCACGTGGAGACGACCCTCGTCACGTTCAGCTCGATTCCTCCGGAAGAACTCGCAGCCTATCTGGCCTCCGGCGACTCCCTCGATAAAGCAGGAGCCTACGGCATCCAGGGCTACGCCGCCCGCTGGGTTACGCGTATCGATGGCGACTTCTTCAACGTCGTCGGCCTGCCCCTGGCAGCCACCGTGCAACTGTTGCGGCGAGCAAACGCCCTTTAGCAAATCTGCAGGCATCCACTTCGCCAAGGTCTTACTTGATCAACTGTGGCTAAAACGCCACAGTTTGGTCGTGGGCCGAGGTGTACTCTCACCTTTGTTGCGTTCTGCGCAGGTAAGGTCACCCGCTGGCTACGGTCTATCAACTCGAATGCACCATTGAAGCTCCGCTCAGCTTTTCGGGGGTAGGCCTCCATTCCGGAGCCCCCGCCAACCTTCGGCTGGTCCCCGCTCCGGCCGGTTCGGGCATCGTCTTCCGCCGCGTTGACCTGGAAAATTACGAAATCACGGCCAC
>CAXTGE010000016.1:18532-20387 GCA_964243645.1 uncultured Acidobacteriaceae bacterium
GTTCGGGCATCGTCTTCCGCCGCGTTGACCTGGAAAATTACGAAATCACGGCCACAGGCAGGCACGTCGCCAAGGTCTCCTACGCCACCAGCCTCATGCGCCAAGGCGTCCTGATCTCGACGACAGAGCACCTGCTCAGCGCGCTCATCGGTCTCGGCGTCGACAACGTTATCTGCGAGATCGACAATTTGGAAGTTCCCATACTCGATGGCTCGGCGCACCCCTACGTCACCGCGATGCAGGGCTCCGGCCTCAAGGAGCAGCGCCGTAAGCGTGAATATCTCCGCATACTCAAGCCGGTTGAGGTGCGCGACGGCGAAGGCAGCGGTGCCAAGTTCATCGGCGTCTACCCAGGCGACGGGTACTCCATCGACTACACCATCGACTTCCCCTCGCCCATCGGCCGCGACCGCTTCCAGGGCGACCTTGAAGCCGGTGCCTACGCCGACCTCATCGCGCCCGCACGCACCTTCGGCTTCCGCGAAGACGAAGCCAAACTCCGCGACATGGGCCTTATCCGCGGCGCATCCGAAGACTCCGCCATCATCATCGGTGCGGGCCGCATCCAGAACGGCCCCCTGCGCTTCCACGATGAATTCGTGCGGCATAAGGTTCTCGACCTTATCGGCGACCTGGCCCTCGCCGGTCGCCGTCTCTGGGGCCGCGTCGTCGCCGAGCGTGCCGGCCACGCCATGCATACCGCCCTGGTCCAACGCCTCTTGCGCGACCGCAGTGCCTGGGAACTGGCCACCATGCCACTGGCCGACGTGTCGGCCCTTACAGCATCCCCGCTTGGAAAGCCGGCCCGCGTCTCCCGTCCTGCCTGGGCCGCTGCCTAGTTCTAACCCCATGCGCGCCGCCATCGCCCTCGGCTCTAATCTCCCCTCACACTTCGGCGACCCCTCCGCCAATCTTCGCGAGGCCCTGCACCGCCTGACGGATCTGGGCACCGTCACGGCTGCCTCATCCTTCTTCGACACAGCCCCCATCGGCTACACCGATCAACCGCGCTTCCTCAACGCCGCCGCAATCCTGGACACTGACCTGGGACCTCTCGAGCTTCTTCGCGGCCTGCTGCGTCTGGAACAGACCATGGGACGTCGCCGCACGGCAGACATGCCCCCCAAAGGTCCCCGGGTGATCGACCTGGATCTGCTCCTCTACGAGGACAGCGCAGGCCACAGCCTCATCCTGAACGACCCGGACCTGGTCCTGCCCCACCCCGAGATGCATCGCCGCGCCTTTGTCCTCGAGCCCCTGGCTGAGATCGCCCCAACGATCCGGCACCCTCTCCAAAACCGCTCGGCGTCCGAGCTGCTGACGGCTCTCAACGCAGCTGCACCTGGACCTCTCGCCGCGCGCTGTCCCTGAAGCGCACCTCCTTGGATGTCATGGACTCCAGCCGCGCCCCTGAGTACGCTGCTGACTGCGGCGCCGGATACCCATTCGCAAGACACACCAGGTAGTGAAAGCACTTTAAAGTCGTGGGCGCGCCCACCGGCTGGCCATGCTGCAGGATTGTCATGTATAGCGGCGGGTGGTCATTCTCCAGCAACACATCATTGTCATAGTTCAGAAACACCTGCGCCCCATCTTCTTTCGCTCCGTCACGCAACACCGTCCCTAGTGGGTCGCGAAGAAACAGCCGCATCCGGTTCTCGTACACGAACAACGAGAGAAACACCAGCGCAAGGGAGACCCACTTCTTCATCGCCTCACGCCTTGTCTTTCTCTTCGTGGTACTCCTGCTCGGTGTTGATCGCCCAGACAGCCCCCTTATCTACGTGTCCCGCGGCAATTCCGTCCACCACCTTCATCGCCGTCAGCATCGAGTGATCCTGGTTGTTGTACTTGT
>CAXTGE010000016.1:20487-32901 GCA_964243645.1 uncultured Acidobacteriaceae bacterium
CCGTCCACCACCTTCATCGCCGTCAGCATCGAGTGATCCTGGTTGTTGTACTTGTGCATCCCGTTGCGCCCGATCAGGTACAGATTCTCAAACCCGTCCATCCACCGCCGCAACTCCTCGAAGCGGTCATACGTGCCGAAGTAGGCAGGGTACGTCTTCGGTACGCGCACCACATGCGCGTCCAGCACCTCGGTCGCCCGCAGGATCCCGATCTTCTCCAGCTCGCCAATAGCAAATCGCTGCAGCTCCGCATCCGGCATGGCCCACAGCGGATCGCTCTCGTAGCAGAAATACTCCAGCCCCAGCCACACCTTGTCCGGATCCGCCACCATAAACGGGCTCCAGTTGTTGAAGATCTGCAGCCGCCCAAGCTGCACATCCGGCTCCTGGATATAGATCCACGTGTCCCGGATCAGCCCACCGTCCCGATCCTTCACATCCAGCCGGTTGGCCAGCACGCCCACAGTTACAAAATCCCTGTACTGCAGCCCTTCACTCACCTCACGCACGTCGGTGGGTACCGCCGCGCCGCCACGCTCCAGAGCCCGCGTCAACTCCTGCATGGGCATCGTCGACAGAAACACCTCGCCCTCGAAGCGCCGCTGCTCCCCCTGCGCATCGGTAGCCTCCACGGCCACCACGCGCCCAGCCGCGCTATCCTCGCTCGCGCCCAGTTCCACACGGTCGACCGTCCATCCCATGTGGATCTCGCCACCGCCTGCGGTCACCTTCTCCGCAACATGCTCCCACAGCTGCCCCGGCCCGAACTTCGGATACAGAAATCGCTCGATCAGCGACGTATCCGTCTTCTTCTGCGCCAGATCGCCGGCCCTTTCACCCGTACCCACTGCCTGCGGCCTCCGCGCAAAAGCCTTGCGCAAAAAGTGCCGCAGCGCGGTCGTAAGGCTCAGGCCCTTGATGCGCTGCGCTCCCCACTCAGCCGAGATCTGCTCACACGGCACCCCCCACACCTTCTCCGTGTAGCTCTTAAAGAAGGTCAGGTACAGCTCCCGCCCAAAGCGATTAATCAGGAAGTCCTGAAGGCTCTTCTCCGGCCGGATTGGCCGCACGCGCGCCCACAGGTAGCTGAAGCCGATCCGCAACATGCGCAGCGGACCCAGGTTCGCAATCGTCGTGCCGGAGAGCTTGATAGGGTATTCAAAAAACTTGCGCAGGTAATAAATCCGGCTCTGCCGCGGACGCACCAGCATCACATGGTCCGCATCCTCCGGCTCAGGCGCGTGCACCACGACGATCTCTGTCGGTGCTTCTTCCAGCGCATCACCAGCGTCCGACCCCACGCCCTCAGGATCGGTCTCCACCGTCGTCAACGGCCCCATGCCGCGCAACGGTGGATGCTGCGGCGACACTGCGGGCACCTCCATAATCCGCCGCTTGCCCTGATAGGTGATCTCCACCGGAACGCCTTCGTCACGCCCGCGCTCCTCGGTTGCTGGGGGCATCAACTCCATCCACCACTGCATCACGCGATCGCTCTTGGAAAAAAACCGATGACCCCCGATGTCCATCCTGTTGCCTTTGTACCGGATCGTCCGCGAGATCCCCCCGATCTCCCCCGACGCCTCCAGCACAATCGGCTGCACCCCCGTGCGCCGCAGCAGCTCCAAAGCCGCCGTCAATCCCGCAGGCCCCGCTCCAATAATGATGGCTTTACGACTCACGCTATCGTTTGCTGCGCTTTTTCAGCATGACCCTAGGCTACCAAAGTGCCCAGGTACCGAGCCGGCTGTAACCCGCAAGTTATACTAGCGATGTGGTTTTTCAGGAACGTCAAATCCTGCCTTCAAACCCCGGGAGACGTCCACCTCGCTCTGGCTACCTTCCCAGCCTAGATGGGTGGCGGGCGATCGCGATATTGGCCGTATTGATGGACCATGACGCCCCCTGGACCTTTCGAGGTCATAGCAACATTTATTTCCACGAATACGGCGGCTGGGGTGTGTTTCTTTTCTTCGCCATCAGTGGAGTCTTGGTTTGTACCCGAATCCTTGAAGACGAAGCTCTGCTCGGGCGTTTCCGCTTGCGCGATTTTTATGTCCGCCGTTTCTTCCGTATCCAGCCTCCGGCGCTTGTCTACATCGCCGTCATCGCACTGCTGACCTTGTTCGGAATCGCGCATGAACGAGTTTCGTCCTTGTTGGGATCGCTCTTTCTCTATCAGAACTATCTCTTCAATCCCGCAGACGTCAGTGGGAGATGGTTCCTCACTGGGCACTTCTGGACCCTTGCCGTTGAAGAACATTTCTACCTCTTACTTTCCGCACTACTGTTCTTATGCAAGCGTTGGCGCATCCGGCTATTTACCGGCCTCATTCTGGCCCTCTACTGCTATCAACGGGTGACGTTTCACTTCCATCTGTATTCCATCTTGCCTTCAAGGGATACCGAGCTCAACATCCAGTACCTGCTTACGCCAGCTCTCTTTGCCTTGCTCTTACGC
Organism: uncultured Acidobacteriaceae bacterium; assembly: GCA_964243645.1. Taxonomy (GTDB): domain Bacteria; phylum Acidobacteriota; class Terriglobia; order Terriglobales; family Acidobacteriaceae; genus Granulicella. The sequence continues at coordinate 22,949 of CAXTGE010000016.1, forward strand.
CGAAAGGGATTCCGTGACTTCATCGTGCGTTATTTACATCCCTGGGTTGCCTTCCTCGCAACCTTTGCAGCAAAGCAGCTCTGGTTTCACTTCCATCCGCTACCACCCGGTGATGCTCACCCGATAGTCGATTGGGTGCTCTTTCCGCCTATTCTGCTGTTTTATCTATTTGAATTTTGGGTCGTCAGCACGATGCTGCACGCGCGAAGCTGGACAACTCGCTTTCTTGAGCTCAAGCCACTTCGTTACATAGGACGGCTCTCCTATAGCCTCTATCTTTGGCACGCGCTCTTCATCATCGGTAGGCTTCCTCAGGTTGGCCTGCATGCCCGTTGGCTGCTCCTTTTAACGGAGAGACCATGGAGGTACATCGCTACGGCCGTGTTGAGCTTGGCCAGCTATTACTTGATTGAGCGCCCATTCATCCGCGTCGGTCACCGGCTTGCACCGCCAGCAACCCCGGGTCATGTGGATCTTGTTGCAAGCCTTCCGGTCACGGAAGAGGCGTCCGTATAAAAGCATCCTCAAGGCTACGCGCACGGATGAGGTGCGGCGCTGTTCAGGTCCGCCCTCACCCGTCTGCTGGATGTGCCTACGCGACGGCTGCACCTGCTGAAGTAAACACCAAAGTAGCGTGGTCTGGCGTCGTAAACGTCAAACCACCTACCCCATCCACACCCACCACCACGCGATCCCCATGCACGACCCGCCCATCTAGGAGGCGCATCGCCAACGGGTCCTGCACCATGCGCTGAATCGCTCTCTTCAGCGGCCGTGCCCCATAGGCCCGGTCGTAGCCTGCCTGGAAAATCGCCTCTTTAGCCGCATCGGTCAGCTCCAGCGTGATCCGCCGGTCCACCAGCAGCTTGCGCAGGTCGTTCAGTCGTAGATCGACGATGTGCGTCAACTGCTTTTCTCCCAGCGGATGGAAGACCACAATGTCATCCACGCGGTTCAGAAACTCCGGCCGGAACTGCTTGCGCAGCTCGCCCAGAACGCGCTCCTTCGCCTCGCTGAACCCGTCTTCGCCCTCAGCCCAGGCCGTTGTCAGCTGGGTTGCGCCCACATTCGACGTCATGATCAGCACGGTGTTCTTGAAATCCACCGTACGCCCCTTCGAATCCGTCAAACGCCCGTCGTCCAGCACCTGCAGCAGCACATTGAACACGTCCGGATGCGCCTTCTCAATCTCGTCGAACAGCACCACCGCATACGGCCGGCGCCGCACAGCCTCGGTAAGCTGACCGCCCTCGTCAAAGCCCACATATCCCGGAGGCGCGCCGATCAGACGAGCCACCGCATGCTTCTCCATGTACTCCGACATATCGATGCGCACCATCGCGTTCTCGTCGTCGAACAGAAACTCCGCTAAGGCCCGCGCCGTCTCCGTCTTGCCCACGCCCGTCGGCCCCAGGAAGATGAAGCTGCCGATCGGCCGCTTCGGATCGCTCAGCCCAGCACGCGAGCGTCGAATCGCATTCGCTACCGCCGTCAGTGCCTCATCTTGCCCGACAACCCGCTGCCGCAAACGGCTCTCCATCTCCGTCAGCTTCTGCACCTCGCCCTCAAGCATCTTCGACACAGGAATCCCGGTCCACTTGGACACGATCCTGGCGATATCCTCCTCGTCGACCTCTTCCTTCAACAACCGGCTTCCACTCTTCTTCCTGTCATTCCGCAGCGCAGCGGAGGAATCTGCTTTGTCCGCCGCCACAGCCTCATCCTGCACCGTCGTCAACTCATGCAGTTGCCGCTCCGCCCCAGGAATCTCACCATACTGCAGCTCCGCCGCGCGCTGCAGGTCACCCTTGCGCGTAGCTTCCGTCGCCTGGAAGCGCAGCGCCTCGAGCCGCTCCTTCAACGCGGCAATCTCGCCGATCGCCCCACGCTCTTTCTGCCAACGAGCCCGCAGCCCCGCTGCCTGCTCCTGCAGCTCGGCAAGCTCCTTCTCTACAACATGCAGCCGCTCCTGCGAGTTCGCGTCGCTCTCCCGGCTTAGCGCCGCCTTTTCTATCTCCAGTGAAATCGCCCGTCGCTCCAGGTCGTCGATCTCCACCGGCACACTGCCGATCTGGATTGCGAGCGCCGCCGCCGCCTCGTCCACAAGATCGATCGCCTTATCCGGCAGAAACCGATCCGATATATACCGGTGGCTCAGCTCGGCAGCCGCCACAATGGCCGAGTCCTTGATCCGCACCTTGTGGTGCGTCTCATATCGCTCGCGCAGCCCGCGCAGAATCGCAATCGTGTCCTCTACATTCGGCTCACCGACATACACAATCTGGAAGCGCCGCTCCAGCGCCGCATCCTTCTCGATGTACTTGCGGTACTCATTCAACGTGGTCGCGCCGATGGCCCGCAACTCACCACGCGCCAGCGCCGGCTTCAGCATGTTGCTCGCGTCGATCGCGCCCTCCGCGGCACCCGCGCCCACCAGCGTGTGCAGCTCATCGATGAACAGGATGACCTGTCCGTTGGACTCTTCGATCTCCTTCAGCACGGCCTTCAGCCGGTCTTCGAACTCCCCGCGGAACTTCGCCCCTGCCAGCATCGATCCCAGGTCCAGCGAGATGACCCGCTTGTCGCGAAGGATCTCCGGCACATCGCCCGAAAAGATTCGCCGCGCCAACCCCTCCACGATCGCTGTCTTGCCCACGCCAGGCTCGCCGATCAGCACCGGATTGTTCTTCGTGCGGCGGCTCAGCACCTGGATCACGCGACGAATCTCCTCATCCCGCCCGATCACCGGGTCGAGTTTGCCGCGTCGCGCCAGCTCCGTCAGGTCCTTGGCATACTTTGCCAGCGCCTGGAACTTGCCCTCAGGGTTCTGGTCCGTTACCCGCTGCGATCCACGCACCGCTTGCAGGGCCTTCAAAATCGCGTTGTAATCCGCTCCCTGGGCGGCCAGCGCCTGCGCGACCGGCTCGCCTTTCACGGCCGCCAGCGCCAGCAACAGGTGCTCGGTCGAAACGTACTCGTCCTTGAAGTTCTCCGCTTCCTTAAAGGCCCCGTCCAGCACCTTGCTCAGGGCCTGCCCCATCCCCGGCTGCTGGCTGTTGCCCCCCACCCTGGGCAGCTTCGCGACCGCCCCGTTCATCTGCGCTAGCAGCTGCTGTACCGGAACCCCCACCTTTTCCAGCACCGGCAGCACAACGCCCTCTTTGTCCTCCAGCAGCGCGCCCATCAGGTGCACGGGCAGAACCTCCGGATTGCCGTGCTCCGCGGCCATGCCCACCGCTCCCTGCACAGCCTCAGCCGACTTCACCGTCAGCTTGTCCCATTTCATAGCCATAGCCAGACTCCTCTCCACCAAGCCGGTGGCTATAGTTTAGACGAACATGAGCGTACGTGGATGCATAAATGTGATGACAACGCACTCACTTTTGTTCTACGTGCGGCCATATTGGCCTAGTAGGCATCGCCACCACGCGAGCCACCCGTGGCAGCCTCCCCCGCGCGAGACGCTACACTGGAGGGATGCTTGCAGGGCTCTATGCCAAGTGGATGTACGCGTGGGAGACCGCGCTGACAACACGCGACGAAAACCGCGTCGAACGCCCCCTCGAATGGGGTTTCGACCACCTCGCAGAGGTCGGTGGCACGGAAGCGGCAGCCCGGATCGCGGGCGGCGAGCTCTCTCCCACCGCCGCCATGGCTGCCCTCAACGGGTATCTCGTCGCTCATCCCGAACAGATGTTCGGCTATGCAACCCCCACGGACTTCCGTCTCGAGGAGCGCCATCCGGAACTCTTTCCGACCAACATCCGCCCCGAGACGCTGGAGCAGGCCGCCGAATTTCGCCGTCGTGCCGAGGTGGGCGAGCTCCGGCGAGCACCTTTTCTGCGTTTCACCGCCCCGGTACGCACCCAATATCCCGAAAACGATCAGGTAAACGCCCGCTGGTACCAGGCCCCTCCCCGGAACGGCAAACCCTCCCGCCAGGCCATGATCGTGCTCCCGCAGTGGAACGCCGACGCCTTCAGCCACAACGCCCTCTGCGACATGTTTCTGCGCTTCGGCATCTCCAGCCTGCGCCTGTCCAAGCCTTACCACGACATCCGCCGGCCCGCGGAGCTGGAACGCTCCGACTACGCCGTCAGCGCCAACATCGGCCGCACAATCCAGGCCGCCCGCCAAGCCGTTGCCGATATCCGCTCCTGCTGCGACTGGCTCGAAGCGCAGGGCTATACGGAGATCGGCGTGCTGGGCACCAGTCTGGGCAGCTGCTACGCCTATCTCGCCGCGGCCATGGACCCTCGCCTCCGCGTCTGCCTCTACAATCACGCCTCCACGGACTTCGGCGATGTCGTCTGGGAGGGCCAGAGCACGCGCCATATACGTTCTGCCTTCGAGCGCGCCGGCCTCGACCAGGTCACCGTGCGGAGCCTCTTCCGCGCCATCAGCCCCGCCAGCTACGTACATCGCTACGCCGCCACCAGCCTGGCCGCCTCGCGAAAGACATTGATCGTATACGCGACCTACGATCTCACCTTCCCGCGAGCGGGTTCGCTGGCCTCCATTCAAGGCTTTCGCGATACGGGCGTCCCGCACATGGTGAAAGTCCTCCCTTGCGGCCACTACACCACCGGCGAATTCCCCTATAAATACATCGACGGCTGGTATCTCGGGTCGTTCGTCTGGCGCGAGTTCCGTCAGCTCCGCCGACTCAAAGCCGCCCTGTCGGAAGCGGAGCTCGCGCTCTAAACGTCACCATTCTCCATCTCAACACAGGCCCCACGTATACTTGGGGGCACTCGTCAGCCGCTCGGTTGTCGATCTCGGGGCCTCCGCGACGCTTCGCCAAAAAGACATCGCGGAGGCCTTCCCTGTTCAGGCCTACTGGATGACGCCGACAGCCTCGGGTGCGCCTTGCAGCTGTGCTTTCAGTTCGCATAGCTGATCCAGCGCAGCGTCCAGTAGTTGCTCCATCTGCGCCAGCGCCTTTGCCTCCAGGCGCAGAGTAATGCTGCCCAGATGCAGACTGATGACGCCGCAGCCACACATCGTTACCTTGCCCAGCCCGGCTATTTCGGCAAGTACGGCAGCGTCTTCGGGGTGTTCCTGCATCGTGTCTCCTCTGCGCGTCACAGGCTCTCAGGAGGGCCAGTAAAAGGGGACGGCATGCCCTCGAACGTCAGACTAGGCGGTCTAGAATCTCGATGCAAGCAAAATCGGACCAGGGAAGTCGTATATGATCTGTCCAGCAGCAAACAGGGACATCCCCGCGAGTCTTTTGGCGAAGCGTCGCGGCGATGTGGAGATCGCGGGATCGCGTCCTTACGCGTCCTGAAGCCTCGGTTACCGCTGCGGAAGGGCGGTTCGATTTGTTTTCTAGACGAGGCACGGCATGCGCCATTTTGCTCAGTGGTTCGATTGCGGCATGGGCTCAGAATGCTCAGCTCACAGGCGTGGTGCGGGACACCTCGGGGTCCGCGATCCCGGGTGCCGAGGTTGTCATCACCAACCAGCGCACGCAGGGCGGCTTCGGCACCCGCAGCAACGGCACCGGCCTCTACTCCCTGCCCACGCTGGAGCCAGGGCTTTACACCCTGCGTGTAAGCGCGGCAGGCTTTCAGGCGGAAGAACTGCACGACCTTACCGTCGACGTGGGCAGCAGCCTCTCGCGTGATATCTCACTGGCCGTAGGCTCGCGCAGCGAGACCGTACAGGTGGACGGCAGCGAGCAGGAGCTGAACACCACGGACGCAACCGTAAGCACCGTCATCAATCGTCGCTTCGTCGAAAACCTACCGCTGAACGGCCGCAGCTTCCAGTCACTCATCACCCTCGCCCCCGGCGTGCTCGTCGTGCCCTCGCAGGGCAGCGGCTCCAGCGGAGAGATCAGCGTCAACGGCCAGCGCACCGAGGCGAACTACTACACGGTCGACGGCATCAGCGCCAACACCGGCGCCACGGTCTCCACGTCCGGCACCCCCGGCGCGGGCTTCTCCGGCTCCACCCCGCAGGGCAGCGCGCTCGGCACCACGCAGAGCATCGTCTCCATCGACGCGCTCGAGCAGTTCCGCGCCTCCACCTCCTCGTACTCCGCCGAGTACGGCCGCACCCCCGGCGGACAGTTCAATTTCAGCACCCGCTCCGGCACGAACCAGTGGCACGGTTCGGCTTTTAACTACCTGCGCAACGACGCGCTCGATGCAAAGAACGCCTTCGACACCGTGAAGCTCCCCGAACGCCAAAACGACTTCGGCGGCACCCTAGGCGGCTATCTGCGCATCCCCGGACTCTATAACGGCCGCGACAAGACCTTCTTCTTCTTCAGCTACGAAGGCCTGCGACTCACCAATCCTGTAGCCTCCACGCTGTACGAAGTGCCCAGCAATAACCTCCGCGCAACCGCGCCCGCTGCACTGCAGCCGTTTCTCTCCGCGTTCCCGGTCTCCTCGGCCCCTGACAACGGCAACGGCCTGGCCTATTACAACGCCGGCTACTCCGCCCCCAGCCGTCTCGATACCTCGAGCGTCCGCGTCGATCACGCCATCAGCGACCGCTTCCATCTCTTCGGCCGCTACAGCGATGTTCCGTCCCAGAGCACCTCACGCCAACCCAGCGATCTCGCGCAGGTCAACGCCACGACGCGCAACGTGAAGACCGTTGTGCTCGGCCTGAACACCGTCTTTTCCAACTCGCTCGCCAACGAGCTGCGCTTCGGCGTTACCGGGAACGACTACAAGTCCAATCGCTCCATCGATAACTTCGGCGGGGCCACGCCGCTCTCCGTCAGCTCCGCTCCCGGCCTCCGCAACGGCGATTGGATGACCTTTTTTCTCTTCTACGATCTCTACCCCTATTACCTGCTCGAGCCGCAATCCAACCGGCAGCGCCAGATCAATGTTGTCGATTCGTTCAGCCAGACCCTGGGCCGTCACACACTCAAATACGGCGTCGACTATCGCCGCCTCGTCACCTCGGAAAGCCTCCCGCCGCTCTGGGAGGTCGGCTTCTACGGCGATGAAGCGTCCGTGCTCAACAACACGCCGCTCGGCCTCTACGTCTACACCCAGAACATCAATATGAAGGCGCTCTCGCATCAGTTTTCCGCCTATGCGCAGGACGAGTGGCGCGTCAGCGATCGGCTCAGCGTCTCCGCCGGTCTGCGTTGGGACCTGAACCCGCCACCCACCGATGCCAACGGCAACACACCCTACACCGCCACGCAGATCACCGATCTCGCCACCACGCAGGCGGCACCCAAGGGCACAGCGCTCTGGCACACCACCTACAACAACTTCGCCCCAAGGGTCGGCGTCGCCTATCGTCTCCACACCACACCCGGCGGGGAAACCATCCTCCGCGCAGGCGGTGGTCTCTTCTATGACACCGGTCTCGCGCTCAGCGCGCAGGGCTACTACGGCATCGGCACCACCGGTTTCGCCAGCTACACCTCGGCCTTCCCCGCCACCCAGACCCAGGTAGCGGCCGCACCCACACCTTCCGCTGCGGCGCCCTACAACGCCCCCATCTACGCCTTCGATCCCCACCTCAAGCAGCCCTACACAGGCCAGTGGAACGTAGCAGTGGAACAGGCCCTCGGAGAGAAGCAATCGCTCACCCTGAACTACGTGGCCTCGGCAGGCCGTCGCCTCACGGCCCAGCACCTCTACTACCCGGAGACCTACGGCAACGGGAACTTTATCGACGGCAAGGGCCTCTACGTCACAAACAATGCAGCGAGCTCCGACTACAACTCGCTGCAGGTCCGCTTCGATCGCAAGCTCTCTAAAGGGCTGCAGGTACTCGGCTCCTACACCTGGTCCCACGCCTTGGATAACGCCACCTCCAACTTCGTCGTCTACGATCTCCTGCGGTCAGACTCTGACTACGACATCCGCCACAGCTTCCAGGCCGCGGCCAGCTACGACATCGCGGGTCACTACGGCAATCCGTTCGTCGCCTACACGCTGGAACACTGGTCGCTCGACACGCGCATCTCCGCCCGCTCGTCCCTCCCCGTTGACATCTTCCAGTCGCAAACCCTGGACAGCACCTCCGGGGTCGCAGTGCAGTACCATCCCGATCGCGTCGCCAATCAGCCCCTCTATCTCTATGGCAACGGGTACCCGGGCGGGCGCGCCATCAACTACAACGCCTTCAGCCCCACCGAGACCGACGGTGTCGACGGCACAGCCGGGCGTAACGCCGCGCGCGGCTTCAACGCGGTGCAAACCGACCTCACCCTGCGTCGCGACTTCCCCTTCACCGAGCGCGTCGGCCTGCAGTTCCGCGCCGAGGCCTACAATCTCCTCAACCAATCCATCTACGGCAACCTCTACAACACCCTGTCCTCAGGTCCGTCGCTGTTCGGACAGGCCTATAACACGCTGAACAACCAGCTCGGTGGCCTGTCGTCGCTCTACCAGGTCGGCGGTCCACGCTCCCTGCAGATTGCGTTGAAGTTGCACTTCTGATTCTGTGGCGGGAGCTTAGCAACGCTCCCGCGATTACTCTGGACCTCTAAAGTGAGCACTGCGCCGACCATCCTGCGAGATCCCGCACTGCGCTCCAGGAAGCCCGCTTCCTGGAGCCGTACCCCCCAGCGCGTCTGGCTTCGGCGAGCCATTTTTCAAATCCACCTATGGCTCGGCATCCTCCTCACGGCTTACGCCATCGTGATCGGCCTCAGTGGAAGTGCCCTCGTTTTCCGTACAGAGATCGAGCGTCATCTCCATCCGCAACTCTTCGCGATCGCCCCTACTGCGCAAAGCGCATCCCTGGAAGAAGCCATAAGACGCGTACAGGCTGACCGGCCCGGCTGGGTCGTGTCCTCCCTGCTTGGTTTTGGGGAGGGTACGCAGGCCACCACGCTGCTGATGCGACGGTCCGGAGGTACGCTGGACGCGAACTACCGCGCGGTCTCGGTCAACCCGTACACAGGCGCGGTGCTGGCCGACCGGATGCGCTTCGCCGGCACTCTCGGCTGGTTGACCAACCTGCACTTCTATCTCCTGGCCGGCCACACCGGGCTGCTCCTCAGCGGTTGGATGGCCGTCGGTCTCGTCCTCCTGTGCCTTACCGGACTGGTCGTTTGGTGGCCTGGGGTTCACCGCTGGCGATCCGCGCTTGCCCTCAACCGACGCGTTCGTTGGCGTCGCCTCAACTGGGATCTGCACTCTGTGGTCGGCTTCTGGTTTTCGGCCTCGCTGCTCCTGCTGAGCGGTACCGGCCTCTACTTCGCCTTTCCCAAAGCCGTCACCAAAGTCGTCCTCTTCGCAACGCACAGCCAGCCCTCTACAGAAAACGAAGAAGGCAAACCCATGGTTCCGACGCCAATCGCAAAGCCCATGTCTGCAGACCAGTTTGTCGCGACGGCCCGCAGACTCCTGCCCGCAGGGGCTCCGCCCGACTACCTTTCGTTGCCCTCGCACGCGGGGGCACCGGTCTACGCAACCGGCTACTACAAGGGCAGCGCTCCCTATTCGCAGCTGGTCAGCATCCGCTTCGATTCCCGGACAGGCGCTCTGCTCGGCTCCACCGACACACGCAAAGAAAGCCGCGGTCAGCAACTGCTGCAATACGTCTTTGCGTTGCACTTCGGTTCCTTCGGCGGCGAAGGCACGGCAGGCATGCTCATCAAGGCGCTCTGGGTCTTTGCCGGCCTCGCGCCCGCCCTGCTGGCCTGCACGGGCGTGCTCATGTTCTGGAACCGCAAACTCGCTCCCATGTGGAAGCGCCGGGACATCTCACGCAGCCGAGCTTAGTGCTCACGCTGCCAAACCTGAAGCAGTTCTCCTGAAGGTGTAGAGCTGAACCGAAGCAGTTCGCGTCGTTTTCTCTCAAGAAACGACATTCTCCCTCGTTCTGCGCTTCACGGTATCAGGAGAACTGCTCTGGTGCCTTGCGTTGGGCAGGGCCGGGGCGCTACCCTCCCCTGAACCCGCCAGACGGAACACGCAACGCCTCAGCGGGGCACGTCTCTGCATGAAAGCTCTCTACGG
>CAXTGE010000017.1:0-3142 GCA_964243645.1 uncultured Acidobacteriaceae bacterium
ATGTACTTGGGGTCCATGCTGTCCGGCGAGGGCGAAAACCGCTCGAAAGTCTAGGATACCAGTGCGCCTATGTGGGCCCTTGTCCCCATGCATCGTCGCCCGCCTGGCGCGGCTTGACTTAGGAGCCGCCAGCAAGTTCGAGCAATGCTGAGGACCGGGCAGTTCTGGCGAAGCAAGCTCTTTACAATCATGGATGATGGTGAACGTGTCGCGACTTATCCCTTTGTTCCTCGAGTCCGTCTCTCGCTGTGTATCCCGGCGTGTCGCAGCCTCCTTCTGGACGATGCTGGCGCTTTGCGGAACGAGCTTTGCCATCCCAGCGATAGCGCAGGGAGCGAAGGGCACCGCGAACACGCCTATTAGCTCCCAAGCGTCGGCGGCGGTTCCACAACCCAGTGCGCAGGAGCAGTACGCCGCGCAGCAGCATAGCTTGAGGATCCAAGAGCTGGTCAATCGCGCGCAGGCCAGCTACCAGTCCGGCGTGAAGAACTACAACGCCGGCCGTTTGGAGGCCGCGCGCACCGATTTCGATACCGCGGTTGATGCCATGCTCTCTTCAGGCATGGATCTCAAAAATGATTCGCAGCTCTCTGAGGAGTTCGAGCACCTGCTGGACCAAATCAACTCGCTCGAGATCCTGGCGCTCAAGCAGGGCAACGGCTTCAGCCCGAAGCTCGAAGAGGCGCCGCTTGAGAGCGCGACCGATGTGACGTTTGCACCCAACCCGGAACTGGTCGCCAAGCTGTCCAGCGAGCTCAACACGACCTCCGATCTGCCGCTCGTCATCAATGACCAGGTTGCGGGTTATATCGGAGTCTTCTCGACATCCAACAGCTTTCGCGCGCACATGTCTGCTTCCATGGCACGACTAGGCAAGTACAGGACGCTGATGCAGAACGTGCTGCGCGAAGAGGGCGTACCGCAGGATCTGATCTATCTCGCGGTGGCCGAGTCAGGCTTCCAGGCGCAATCGGTCAACACGCGCAGCGGCGCCGGTGGCATGTGGCAGTTCATGACCTATACCGGCCCGGAGTATGGGCTGACGCGCAACGGCTACTTTGACTATCGCTTTGACCCGGAGAAGAGCACACGAGCGTACGCGCGTTACATAAAGGTGCTGTATCGGTTGTTCGGCGACTGGAATCTCGCGATGGCCGCGTACGACTGGGGCCCGCTGAACATCCAACGCGTGGTCAGTCGCTCCGGCTATGCCGATTACTGGGAGCTCTACAGCCACGGCATGATGCCGGCCGAGACGCGCGCGTATGTGCCCAAGATCCTTGCTGCCGTCCTGATGGCAAAGAACCCTGAGCGGTATGGTCTGAACAGGCTGCCGCCGAGCCCGCCTGTGATCTATGACACGGTCTCGGTAAGCGATGCCATCAGCCTGAACCTTGTAGCGGACCTGACGAACTCCACCATCGGGGAGATTGTGGCATTAAATCCCGCAATGCTGCGCCTGGCCACGCCGCGGGACATCGCATATGACCTGCATCTGCCACCCGGCACCAAAGACACGTTCCTCACACGACTCAAGGACATCCCGGTAGACGACCGCAGCTCGTGGCGCTTTCACGTCGTGAAGCCGGCGGAGACACTGGAGAGCATTGCCGTCTCCTTCCATGTCTCCACGGAGAATCTTGCTTCCTATAACGAGGTCACGCCGGCACAGCCGGTCGAGGCAGGAGACGAGCTGGTGATCCCGATCACTACCGGCTCGGGAACGACTCCGGGACAGCAGCGATACACCGTGCATCGGGGGGATACGCTAGTCACCGTGGCCGATCGTTTCGGCCTCACGGTGGAGCAGCTGCGCACATGGAACACAAGTGCGGCAGCACGTCTCACGCCGGGTCGCTCCCTGTATGTGGCCGAGCCGATACGGCTTGCCCCAGGGGCACGCGGCAGACGAGGAAGCCGCAGTGCACATAGTCAAAGCCATACGTCTTCGCTCGGCGCAAAGCATGGCAGAACCAGCTCCGCTGCGGGCAGTCGCGCTTCGCGTGGTGGCTCGTCCTCGCGAAAGCGTCGACGGTAAGAGACTCTGCAAGAGCTCTGTGTATCGATCTCGATTCGTTCTCCAGATGAAAATGCAGCTGCACCAAAAACAGTGCTTGCTATTTGTGCACCTGCGGCGTACATCTGTTGCTACTCTTCGCGTGAGGAGTCATGTCTGCTGAAGCAACAGCACGCATGGTCAGTACCTGCACGCATGACGTGCCGCATCGCAGGTCACCACGTGACGATTGCATGCATCGGAGAAGCACATGATGGTTGATGACGAAATCTTGAAGCTGCACGCGGCGGCAGCTGATGCCGACGATGAAGAGGATGTCGACGACGAAGACGTCGCTATGGTCGACGACGAAGACGAGGATGAGGACGACGATCCCGACGACGTCGATGAGGAAGACGAAGAAGAGGACGAAGAGCTGGATCCCGACCAGGAGCCCGCCGCTGATGTGGATTCTCGTGACGAGTTGACCAGCAGGGTGGGCAGCACCCATATGGGTGACGCGCAGATGAATGCGATGCCGAGTACACCGGTTGACGGGTATGACCCACCGGATGCTTTATCAGAGCTCCCAAAGCCTGACAGTGCTGAGCCTGATGCCGGCGAGTCGCTTCGTCAGTCCACAGACGATGCCACAAGCCGCAAAGCATCCTCGGTCCCTCCCAGCAAAGCGACAGGCAAGAAGGCCCCAGGGAAAGCGGCACCGGCACCGCCTCCTGCGAAGAAGACTGCTGGGAAGACTGCCACGAGGTCGGTCCCGGCAAAGAAAACAGCCGCCAAGAAGACCGTGGCGAAGAAGATCTCAGGTTCCTCTGCAAAGTCCATCCGGACTCTGCGGGATGGGGCTGTCTCGAAAGGGACAGCGAGCAAAAAGAGCAGTCGCAACAAACAAATCACATCGAGAGGTACGACCTTGGCAACGAAGAAAGCAGCCGAAACAAAATCCACGGCGAAGAAGGCCGCAGGCAAAAAAGTCGCTGCAAAGAAGACCGCAACGAAGAAGGTTGCCGCGAAGAAAACCGCCCCGGCAAAGAAGACGGCTGCCAAGAAGACATCCGCCAAGAAGACTGCAGTGAAGAAAACCGCAGCCAAGAAGACCGCGACGAAGAAGACGTCTTCGAAAAAGAC
>CAXTGE010000017.1:3242-5980 GCA_964243645.1 uncultured Acidobacteriaceae bacterium
TCGTGCACCACTGCTTGTGGCTGTCGACGGTATCCATGGAGACGCCGAGAACCACTGCATTCAACGCCTGGTACTTCGCGAGATCGCGCTGGAAATTGTGGGCCTCGAGCGAGCATCCTGAGGTTTGGTCCTTGGGGTAGAAGTACAGAACGACCCACTTGCCCTTGTAGTCACTCAGGCTCACCGGCGTGTTCTCCTGCGAGGGCAACGTAAAGTTTGGGGCAGCGGCGCCAACGGGGGGCATGTCGGCTGCGGCGGCCAAGGCCACCTGGGCGGGCACAGCCATCGACAGAGCGGCCAGACCGGCAGCCAGGGTGCGCATTGTGCGTCTCGGAAACATCGTAAAAGACTCCTTCGGCGCGAAGGGGAATGGAGCTGGGCGCACCGTGCCCTCATCCTACGCCTAAGCCCTTTCGGCCTGTGGTTGATGAGTGATTCTTTCGCAGGGCGCCATACAGCTGGGCCGGCTCAGGCTGGTGGTGCCGCTCCGACGATGGCGATGCCTGCTGCGTCTGCCACGGCCACCATACCTTCGCGGTCGAAGAGCAGGGTCCGCCCAGCCTCCACACACAGGCAGGTCGCGCCCGCAGCCTGCATCCCGTGGAGCGTGGGTATACCGACGATAGGCACATCAAAGCGCATGTCCTGCTTGGGTTTGGCGACCTTGACCACAGTAAGGCGTCGTCCCAATAGGCTTGCTTCTGCATCGAGCGAACGCATCAGCTCGCCGGCTCGCGCAATCGTGGCATCGGTGCCTTCCATAGCCTCTACCGCGACACAGGCACCCGCCGCGACCACCACCGTCTGTCCGAGATCGAAGCCCGCGATGCCTCGGGCAATCTCCAAACCGTAGCGGATGTCCTCGCGTTCCCCGGGGTCAGGTTCGCGTTGGGTCAGGACGGCTTCGGGTGCAAGCATCGGCTCGAGAAACGCCGTGGACGACATCAGGGTGATGCCCTCGTCCTCAAGCACCTTCGCCACCGCGCCCAGCAACATATCGGTATTGCGGGTGCGCAGGTTGAGCAGCAACTTGGCAAGACGCCAGTCAGGCCGGATGCTCGAGAAGATACTTTTGTGTTTCACCTGGCCGGCCATCACGGCGCGGGTTACGCCTTCCTTCTGGAAGGTCTCGATCAGGCGACTAAGCTCCCCAAGGGAGAGCCAGTATACCTGCACACCGGCCGGGTCACGTGCGGCGCGGTCCTCGATGATGGGGTCTGTTTCTTCCCTGATGGCGGCTACGACGACGGGCATGCCCTGCGCTCGCGCTGCATCGAGTAGTAGGAAGGGAAAACGGCCGTTCCCGGCGATCAGGCCCAGCGGCGAGCGGTCGCTCATAAACGCTACTTGATCACTCCGCGCTCGCTCTTTGCAACGAACTCGGCCAGGTAGGCGACGCGTTTCCCGAACTCACCGCTTGCCACCTTCTCACGGATCGCTTCAAGGGCCTGCGATGTGTTCAGGTGGGATACCTGCAGCAGGCGGTACGCGGCGCGCAGCTGCTGCAGGTCTTCGGCTGTAAATCCCCGGCGTTCCAGGCCGACCTTGTTCAAGCCGAAGGCGCGGTTTTCGCGGCGCACGCTGGTCAACGAATAGGGCAAGACATCCTGTGTGATCGTGGTACCCCCACCGATGTAGGCATAGCGGCCAATCGTGCAGTACTGATGCACGGGGTTCAACGCGCCCACGCTGGCGAAGTCTTCCACGGTGACATGACCGGCCAGCGTTGCGGCGTTGGCGAGAATCACCCCTTCCCCAATCTGGCAGTCATGGCCGATGTGCACATACGCCATGATGAGGCAGTCACTGCCGACACGGGTGACCTGGCCACCCCCGGCGGTTCCTCGTGAAATCGTCACCGACTCCCGGATCACCGTCCGTGCACCGATCTCGCAGCGTGTGGGTTCTCCCTTGTATTTCAAGTCCTGGGGCGAGATGCCGACAGCTGCAAACGGATAGATCTGCACGCCGTTCGCCAGCGTGGTGTGCCCATCGATCACGACATGCGACACCAGGGTGCAGCCCTCGCCCAGCACAACATGTTCCCCTACGGTGCAGAACGGACCGACTGTACAGCTTGCGGGGACGACCGCCCCTTCGGCTATCACGGCCAGGGGATGGACGTTGCCAAATTGCACTGCGGGCGTCTTGCCTTCCGTAGTCGCCATCAATGCCTCTACTGCGCAGACTGCTTTGAGGATGAGTCGCTGCCCGCGGCTTTCTTGCGAGGACGCGGCACCAGCATGCAGGTAATCACGGCCTCTGCCGCGACTGCGCCCTCGACAGTACAGACCCCTTGCATCCTAACCACGCGGGATCGCCAGTTCAGCACCGTCACCTCGATACGCAGCTGATCCCCGGGAACAATTTGTCTGCGAAACGAAGCCCTGTCGATACCGGTGAAGACCATCAGCTTGCTCTCTCGGTCGGGCACCTCGGTCAGCAGCAGGGCACCGCCGGCCTGGGCCATGGCTTCGATCGTCATGACGCCGGGCATGATAGGAAAATCGGGAAAATGCCCTGTGAACTGGGGTTCGTTGGCCGTTACGTTCTTGATAGCAACGATCCGCTGCTTGCGTTCCATGTCGATCACGCGATCGATCAGCAGAAACGGATAGCGGTGCGGCAGGATCGCCATAATCTCGGTGATATCCAGCGTGCGTTTCGCTGCGCCGTCGCTCTCTGCAGTCACAGGTCTTTCTTCTACGGCCGCCGCCGTCGTCATGTCGTCACTCATA
>CAXTGE010000017.1:6080-15764 GCA_964243645.1 uncultured Acidobacteriaceae bacterium
AATATCAGCCACGGCTACTTCCTGTTCAGAGGACGGTCCGGATCAAAGAGGTCAGCAGCCAGCGGCAGACCATATTGGACCTTGGTAAGGAAACGCTGACTGACCATGTCTCCATTGTGGTAACGGGTAATTGTCAGCGGGGTCATGATGCCCTCCTCGGGCTGCCAGTCGTCGTAGCGCTCCACGTCGGTATCGAAGTCCTTATAGACGAGATTGCGCCACTGAAATGTGCGGCTGCGCGGGAGGTGGGTCTCTTGATCCAGAGCCAGGGTGATCGCATCGTTATCCGCCGTGAGGATACTCACCTTGTCCACAAGCCGGCGCTCCTCCATCATGCTGCCTTCAAAGGTCACCAGCGTATCCGGGCGCTTCAGCCAGTCGTTCACGACGACATCCAAGGTGTGGTGCCGACGGCGCTGAAAGTCTTCAATATCGATCTTCGGCAGTTCTTTACGTCCACGGAAGGTGAGCTCATAGCCGTTGTCCTGCGTCCACACCTCAGCGACGTCGCGCTTACTCGTTGGGATGAAAACTCCCATCTTGGAGACGATCACGACGCGCTCCCCGAAAGGTGCCAGACGGAGGTAATCCTCGAACTGCGTCTGGTAGGGATTGGGGGCGCTCTTATAGAAGGTTGCGCCCTTGCCTTCCAGGCGCTCCGTGCCGCGGTGCAGCCACCTCTCCCCGCCCAGGGCCTGTACCATCCCGTCCAGCAGTTTGCGTGCCTGCGCCTGCCCCGCATCCGGCGCAGCCGGAACAGACTGTGCCTTCGTCGAAGGGAGCCCGGCCAGCACAACAGCCAGCAAAGCCCGCCCTACACGCACCCCATATTTCCCTGCTTCGCTCACCCGCACCGTCCCTCTTCTTTCTTGGACGCACGCTTCGCCTGCCGGACGCACGCTTAGCCCGCGAGCACGGCGCCGCCGTTGATATTCCAGATCTCCCCGGAGATAAAGCCCGCCCAGGGCGTACACAGGAAGACGATTGGCCCGGCGATCTCCTCAGGCTCGGCGGCTCGGCCCAGGGGGATCAGGCTCAATGCCTTTTCCGAGGCGACGGGGTCGCTCAACGTGCCGGCCGACATCTCCGTTCGTACCCAGCCCGGCGCCACGCAGTTGCACAGGATACCCTGCGGCCCCAGCTCGCTCGACAGGCTCTTGGTCAGGCTGAGCAGTGCCCCTTTGCTGGCCGCGTAATCGGCATGAAAGGCCTCGCCGCGCTGCGCTGCCGTGGAGGCGACCAGGATCATGTGCCCGCGAACCGCTCGCCCCGCCTGCTCGAAGGCCGAAGGCATCGGCGCTGCCGGAGCCGAAGCCGATGCCGGCCAGGTGATGCGGTCACTATAGACCACCTCTTCCAGCAGCTCGCGAGCGTCCGCATGGCCTTCTGCTTCCGTCTCGGACGTGGGCTCGCCGGGGCCGTAGTCCGCCAATCCTGCCAGGGCAGTCTCATCGGGCGCGATGGCCATCTGCTGCACCGGGGAGCCGCCCGTGGAGTCCCGCCCTGTTTTCCCCTCAGAGCCACCCCCGAGCATCTGACGCGCACCCGCCCGGACCAGGCCGAAGACGCTGTCCAGGTTGATACCCAGGGTGCCGCGCCACTGGTCGAGGCTCATGGTGGTAATAGCTTGATCGTATGGCGGCCAGATGCCGTGATTGACGACCAGAATATCGAGCTGCCCGAAGATCCCCGTGGCCGCGGTCACGAGCGCGTCGCCATCGTCGGCCGTGGCTAGCTCCTGCTGCAAGGCACGGCAGAGGTCATAACCGCCGCACTCGCTTACGAGCGCACGGGCCTGGGCCTCGGCGGTGCGATAGCTGAACACCACACGGGCACCTGCCTGATGGAATGCCCGGACCGTCGCCGCCCCTATGCCCCTGGAGCCGCCGGTGACCAGCGCCACCTTGCCTTCAAGTTGCAGCATCACACCGCTCATCGTCCTCGCTGTCCCGCTTCCCCGGTGTCTCGACTCCTGCTGCTACGATGCTGCTTGCCCAGCTTCAGTAAACATCTGCAGCGTTTCGCCATGAGCCGCTCTTACAATCGTCTCATCTGCCAATCGTCTCAAGTGACGTGACGTTCAGATTTCCGGGTCCGTGTCGCTGCGCTGCCGTTGCCACCAGAGGCCGATTTTCATTCAGGAGAAGCACCGTTGAAATACGTGATTCTTGCCTTTCGTATCCTGTTAGGAGCTGGTTTCCTTCTCTTCGGGCTCAATATCCTGTTGCACTTCATGCCGCAGCCACCCGTGGCAGGAGATGCGGGCACCTTCGCCGTCATTCTTGCGCAACATCACTGGATGAACTTTGTAGGCGTGATCCAGGTCATCGCAGGAGTGCTATTGCTGGTAAACCGCTTTGTGCCGCTTGCTCTCGCGCTGCTCGCGCCCCTGCTGGTGAATATCCTGCTCTTCCACATGCTGCTGCTTGGCGGCGTGGGTGTCGCCCCGGGCCTGCTCTGCACCGTGTTGGAGATCTTTTTGCTCTTCATCTATCGCCGCAGCTTCTATCCGCTCTTCGCCATGAACCCGGAGAGGGAGACGGCCCGGCTCTAGCCGCGTTACGTCGCTACGATCACGCCGCCGTGCGAGTCCGGCGCTGCGCCTTGCCGGGTTCCCCGCGTTCTGCAGGCCGAGAGACGCTCGTGTTTTGGCCGCAAGCCGCGCCCACACATAGGCATGCGCGGACTGCAGCTCGCCCTCCCATTCCGTCTGGCGCAAGAGTCTACAGGAGTTCGCCGCGACCCAGTGCGCCCTGGCGAAGTACGGTGCCGGCTGAAAGCCTTCGATCTCCAGCAGCTCGGACGCACGCTCGGGCCCCGCGGCAAACGAGATCACCAGTCCCTTGGGCTGGTCCAGATCCATCAACGTGAACATCCTGCCGCCGACAGACTTGTCGCCTACCCAGTAGACGAGATTTTCGCCCCATTGCAGCGTTTCGACCACATGGGGCAGTTTCAGCAAGAAAGAGCGAGCGCGTTCGGCATCCATCGAATTTTATGGAATTCCTAAAATCCATAGATCGCAGTTCTAGGCTGCGCTCTATGTGAGCGGTGTGGCAGCCAGCCCGATTACGACTTGTTCGCGCGAGCCTTGTTGCCGCCAGCCTTGCGCAGCTTGCTGCCGGCTGCCTCGCGAGCATCTTCCTTGCGCTCGCCCTTGGTCTGGTTCGGCTTGGGTTTGCAGCTCCCTTTGGTGCCGGCTTCTTTACCGGGAACGCGCTCAAACCCAGGCCAGCATGCCGGGCCATCGCCGGTTGAGCGTTTCTGCTTGATTAAGGATTCCTTCTTCGCCTTCGCCTGTACGGGGGCCGCCTTTTTGCTTGCGGTCTTGCCGCTTGCTTTCTTCGCTGCGGTTTTCTTCGCGGCAACCTTCTTGGTCGCGTTCGTGCCAGCCGTTTTCTTCGCGGCTGTCTTCTTGCCTGCCGTCTTTTTGATTGCGATTTTCTTTGCAGTGGCCATGACTGCTTTAGAGGCGTTTGCTCCAGATCAGGTGCACCTGTCTCGAAACAAAATTTTGGATGCGTCGCGTCGATTCATCGCAGTCGTAAACGAATCGGTCCTTTTGCGGTGGAAGCATCGACAGCCGTTCCGTTCTGCGTGATCGCGATCGTCCCCTGCGCGACCAGCCTCCGCGCCGCCGCACGTGCCGGCTCCATGAGTGGCTCCCAGGCAGCGCGCTCCTCGCTTGCGGCAACCGAACGCGCCGCTTCACTGGGGCAGATGGTCTTGCCCGCGCCACGCACCGCCAGCAGCCGAAGGATCTCGGCTTCCAGTCGCTCATCCACCGACCGCACCTTGCGCTTGCGGCATGCGTCCGAGCAGAACTTGACCTCGTTCCAGTTCTTCGCCCACTGCTTACGCCAGGTCATCACGCGGCCACAGGAGGCACAGGTCTTTGGCGTACGATCCTCGCCTTCCTCTGGGTTCCCCTTGCCCGGCATAACGTTTCCTTCTGCCGAACGCTCCTGGCGCGTCGGCCGTCTCTCTGCATCGTATGCCTGTGACCCCGAACGAAACTACTCCCCTGCGTTTCGCCAGTTGGAACGTGAACTCGGTCAAGGCCCGCCTCGAGCATGTACGCGGCTGGCTGCAGACCGTGGCTCCCGACGTGCTCATGTTGCAGGAGCTCAAGGGGCTCGACTTCCCTGCGTCGGTCTTTGAAGAGATCGGCTATACAAGCGTCGCGGTCACGCAGAAGACCTATAACGGTGTAGCCATTCTCTCCCGACTCCCGATCCAGGGCCTGAGCACCACGCTGCCGGGCGATGAGGGGGACAGTCATGCGCGCTATCTGGAAACCCTGATCGGCGGCATCCGCGTGGTGAACATCTATTTGCCCAACGGCAATCCCGTCGGCACCGACAAGTTCACCTATAAACTCGCCTGGATGGATCGCCTCCGGCTACAAATGGAGCGCTGGCTGGAGGAGGGCACGCCCACCCTCATCGGCGGCGACTTCAATGTGATTCCCGAAGATATCGATTGCGATAAGCCGGCCAACTGGGTCCGTGATGCGCTCTTTCAACCGGAGACAAGGGCGCGCTTTCAAGCCATGCTCGGCAGGGGCTATGTCGATGCCTTTCGCACCCTGCATCCGGACGAAGGCAGCCAGTTCACCTATTGGGACTACTTCCGACAGGCCTTTGAGCGCAACCGCGGCATCCGTATCGACCACTTTCTGCTGACACCCTCATTGGCCGCACGGCTCGAACGCTGCGAGATTGATCGCGGCCCCCGTGCGCAGGAGAAGCCCTCCGATCACACGCCGATCGTCGTCGAGTTGCGCCCCAGCTGAGCTTCCCGCGATGCCCCGGCCTGGGGACTTCTATACTTCTACTTGCCAGCATGTCATCCGAACTCACACCGCACCCAACCGCTTCCCCGTTCGCCTCCGTTGAGCAGCAGCTCGACCTGATTACCAAGGGCGTCGCCGAGATCATTCCCGCTGCCGCAGCCTCCGCACCCGATGCGCTGGGGGCGCGTCTTGAAGAGGCACGCCGCACAGGCATACCCCTTCGCATCAAGGCCGGCTTCGATCCCACAGCGCCGGACCTGCACCTGGGTCACACCGTGCTGATGCGCAAGCTGAAGCACTTCCAGACGCTTGGTCACCAAATCATCTTTCTGATCGGCGACTTCACCGGGCTGATCGGCGATCCCACCGGCAAGAACCAGACCCGCAAGCCGTTAACCCGTGATGAATTGATGGCTAATGCCAAAACCTATCAGCAGCAGGTCTTCAAGATTCTTGATCCGGAGAAGACCGAGATCCGCTACAACTCCGAATGGATGACGCCGTTCGGTGCGGGCGGCCTGATACGGCTCGCGGCCCAGTTCACGCTTTCGCAGATGCTCGAACGCGACGAGTTTCATAAGAGATTCCAGGAAGAACAGCCCATCCATATGCACGAGATGCTCTATCCCATGGTGCAGGGCTATGACTCCGTCGCCTTGAAGGCCGATGTGGAACTCGGCGGCACCGATCAGAAGTTCAACCTGATGCGAGGCCGCGACCTGCAGCGGCACTTCGGTCAAAAGCCGCAGATTGTGCTGATGACCCCCATTTTGGAAGGTCTGGATGGCGTGCAGAAGATGTCGAAATCCCTTGGCAATGCCATCGGCATCCAGGAGCCCGCGCCGGGCATGTACGGCAAGCTGATGTCGGTCTCTGACGATCTCATGTGGCGCTACTGGATCCTGCTCACCGATCTACCGCAGAGCGAGGTGGACAACATGCAGGCGAGGGTGGAGTCAGGCGAACTGCACCCGATGGACGCGAAGAAGGATCTTGCGCTGACGATTACACGCGAGTTTCATTCCGCTGCCGAAGCGCAAAGCGCTGCGGAAAACTGGTCCCTGCAATTTCAATCACGTGCCGTAGCTGCGGATGTGCACACTGTTTTTGTCTCCAAAGAGGCCGACGGCCTGCTTGTGCCGAACACCGAACAGATGGACGCAGAGCCCTTGATTCGCATGGCAAAACTTCTACAACTTTCGGGTCTCGCCGCCTCCGCCAGTGAAGCCACGCGCAAGATCGCGGAAGGCGCCGTACTTGTGAATAATGAACGATTTAGCGGAAAGACCCTGCCCACAAGCGATCTGGGAGAGCAACCCATTCTTCGTCTTGGAAGAAAATCGGTGCGAATCGAGTTTGAAAAGGCAGTGCATTACGAAAGTAACTTAGGGTAGGATTCTCCCTAGCACCGATCCTTACACGTACAGAGTAAGCAGTTGCTGAGCACATGTGTGCGCCGCAGAGAGGCCTGCGGTGCGCCGATCTGTTAGTTCATGACCGGCAGCCACGACGGCAAACGACTGTCGCGGACGAAGTCGCCCCTTAAGCCTGTCTGATCCCGCACGGGACGGCGTAGCGATAGTTCTTGAGCCCCATCCCCGAAAACTCCTGGTTTAGCGTGGTTTGCCTTGCGCTCGAGTCAGGTCGAAGTAGTCGTAATCTCCCCAGCTCACGTCTGTGACAAGTACATCCTGAGCGATCGCAGCACCGGTCCGGCAAATATGGACCGCCCGCTGCCGTGCCGTCGCTCCTAGCACAACCGAAGCGGCACCATGCCTCATAACCCTGGGTTCACAACACAGCGCCCTTGTGCTGTCCTCTGCGTGAAACACTTCAGTAACACTTTCGATGAGTACCGATACACCAGAAAAATTACTTACAGTGCTGCCGTGTGGTGAGTGTTCGAACGGATGCTTTTGCCACAGTGGACGTAGAACAACATGGCTTCTTGGGCTGATGTCCCGTAGTGGACTTAGGCCGACAAACCGCATTTGCAAGTAGGATCTCGATGAAGCGTACGATCTCCCTTCTGTTACTCGTCTTGGTGATGTTTCTGACCAAGGCAGCCTTTGCGACTACGTGGTATGTTCGCGCGGACGGCGGTACTCGCTACTCCGCCAACGCAAGCTCCGGCCAATGTGACGGCCAGGGCGATGCGGCATACTCCGGCAAGGGCATAAATCAACATTGCGCCTTCAATGACTACCGCTTCCTGTATGACGACCAGCACACCTATGGTGTGACCAAATGGGTCATCAATGGCGGCGATACCGTGATCTTGGACAACACCAAACAGTGGCGCGTCGGCTTCGAGCAGAACACCTCTACCAGCGATCCCTGGTGTTTCGGCGGCAACGGTACCTTTGCCTGCATCAATCCGACGATCCCTGCCGGTACGGCAGCACAGCATACGCGCATCTTTGGCCGAAACTACGCCAGTTGCAGCGCCGGCAACCAGCCCGATCCCACAAAGATGACGCAGATCTTTGGCGGCTATGGCGTCTACAACGCGTTGAATCTTGGCGGCGCGCAGTATGTCGACGTGCAGTGCCTCGAGATCACGAGTCACTCTGCCTGCGTCATTCATGGCTCGCCGGTGTACCCCAAAGACTGTCAGCGGTACACCCTGCCCATTGATGACTTCGACTCCGACGGCATCAGCACAGACGTCCATACGCATGACGTGCTGCTGCAGGACCTCTGGGTCCATGGCCACACCGACCGCGGTATCAAAGGACCGATTGGTGGATTGATCACAGCCAACCGAGTCGATATCGCCGTCAATGGCATGGCGGGATGGGATCTGGATCAGGGCGACGGCACGCCCAGCCCGAACGGCCTCATCAAGATGAGCTACTCCACCATCGAGTGGAGTGGATGCGATCAGGTTTACCCGAACGTGCTGCCCGTCACGTGCTACAGCCAGGGAAGTGGCGGGTACGGCGATGGCATCGGTACACCGATCACCCCGATGGTCGGGGTCTTCATCGACCATTCCATCTTTCGCTACAACACGCAGGATGGCGAAGATTTCGGACATGTCAGCCTTGCCGCCAATCTGTCGGTGACCGACTCGGCCAGCTACGGCAATAACGGCGGTGCCCTCAAGTGGGCGGGTTTCCAGAGTGTCAACGTCCAGAACAATCTGCTGGTCGGCAATTGTAACCGGATGTCCCAACCTATTCCGGGTATACCTTCCACCTACAACACCTACCTGACGGACTTTTGCCGCTCTGGCGACGCCCTCAGCTTTGACTTCAACAACAACGCCGCGGGCCTGCTCGCAAACAACACGGTCGTCACCTACGCACCGACGGCCATTGACATAAAGTGCTACGACAGCGCGAGCTGCGCGAACACCACCCTGACCTTGAACAACAACATCGTTCTGGCCTATGACAATCCCAATACCTACAGCCTGGGCGGCCAGCAAGGCGGGCCCGGCGGCTATTGCGGAACAGATTGCAACGGCTCCGCGCTGCCGTTGGGCAAGATCAACCGTGCAAATAATCTCTACTACGGCTTCCGCGGCTCCTGCTTCGCCAACCAACCCCTCTATGCCCCAGGAACGGTGACGGGCGAGGCGTGCCTCGATCCACAATTTGTGAATGAGCCAAAGTTCACGAGCGAGTCCTCGCTGGACGGCTTCAACTTTGCGCTCTCCTCCACCAGCCCGGCAAAGGGTGACGCGATTGCGATTGCAGGTCTCACGAAGGACTATCTTGGCGCCCTTCGCGCAACGCCGACCAGCCTCGGCGCACTGGAGTATGGATCGCAGGTCAACCTGAATGACCTGACCTCGTGGATGACCACGACGGTACCTGTCAGCGTGCCGCCGACAAAGTCAACTCCGCCGGCGACGTCGTCAAACCCTCCACCCGCCAAGCCGCCGTATCCCACCAGGACCGTACTCACGGTCTCGAAGGGGACTTCGGGCACCGCAGTTTTGACCGTGGCAGTTGGGCCAACGAGCGTGACCAGCGGTCAGATCAAAGGCACGGTCATCCTCTACAACAGCGCCAAGATGATCCTTGTGAAAGGGGTCCTGAATGCTGGTGGCGCGGTCAGCTGGCAGCTTCCGGCTGCGCTGAACGGACAGACGGTCTACGCCGCCTACCTGGGCAGCAGCACCTACACACCATCCGTGTCCGGAATGATGAGCCTGTCGGACGCGATTGCCGCCTTGAAGTAATCCGTACAGCAAGAAAGGGGCGCGGGAGATCGCCGCGCCCCTTTCCTTTGCAGAGAATCGAGCAAGGCTCGACAATCACAGAGATCGCACGGTGTGTCCAATGGCCTGCAGCTGATGGCGGAGCCGGTGCGTGCCGGAAAGAGTTCATGCCGACTGTTGAGGTGATTATTCCCGCTTACAACGCGGCGCCGTTCCTGGCCTCGGCCATGGACAGTGTCATAGACCAAAGCTTCACCGACTGGCGCATCCTGCTGGTCGATGACGGGAGCACGGACACAACCGCAGCCATCGCAGCTTCCTATGCAGAACGTCTCGGGCCCAGGCTGAAGTACATTCATCAGCAAAACGCCGGTTTGTCCGCGGCGCGCAATACCGCCATACGCCATGCAGAGGGCAACTATCTGGCATTGCTGGACGCCGATGATGTGTGGCTTCCCTGCCGTTTAACCGAGACCCTGAAGGTCTTTGCACGCAGCGAAGCGATCGGGCTCACGTACGGCTTCATCGACGGCATCGATGCCCAGGGTCGCATCGTGAGCACCTTCAAGACCCCCAGCAAACATCCCGAAGGCCGGATCGCACCGTACATCTACATGCGAGAGATCGACCTCCCTTGTCCAAGCATCACGTTTCGCAAAGCATGCATCGAGGAGGTCGGAAACTTCGATGAAACGTTGCGCGCCACAGAGGACCGTGA
>CAXTGE010000017.1:15864-21876 GCA_964243645.1 uncultured Acidobacteriaceae bacterium
CTGTTGCGCCGTGGAGCGACAGCCGCACCTACGGCTTGAGAGCGGCGACGTCTCGATTTTGCTGCATAGCTGCGCGCAGCTTTTAGTTCATGGCGCCGATGCTGATGGGACCTGACGCCGGGCGAGGGTTGCCGTCGTAATCTTTATCGAGTCCAGGCACAGGCAAACCGGCACCGCGCGCAGGACTTCCCTCGGCAAGATGAAAGTTGAAGTTGTCCAGATCGGACTCCTTGGTCAGCTTCGGCTGCCCGACAAACCTGGGATCGACACAAAGATTGTTGTTGCCGAAGTGCAATGTGCAGCGCTGACCCCGGATACCGTACTCCAGATTGTGAGTGTTGTTCACGTGGCCTATCGGCTTGGCGTAGTAGATGCCGCCCGCTCCTCCTGCCTGCCCACCTATTTTGTAGGTGTTCGGGTTGTCGTAGCCGAGGATTAGGTTGTTGACGAACGTCAGGGAGCTGGTGGAGCAGCTGTCATCCCAGCAATTGATATCGAACATGGTTGGGGCGTAGCCGACGATTGTGTTATTCGCAAAGACTGCCTTCCCTCCCTGCCGAAAGTTGAAGGACACACCATCGAGCGCCCGGCAGAAGTCCTGCAGGTGGGCGTTGAAGGTACCCGGTGTTCCCGCGATCGCTTCTTTCATCCGCGTGCAGTTGGCCATCACCAGGTTGTTCTCAAAGACCACGCTGGTGAAGTTCGGACCCCACTTGAACTGCGCGCCGCCGTTGCCATAGCTGAACGAGTTGGTGATGCGCAAGGTGTGCTGACCGGTATCGATATGGCCGAAGTCTTCGCCATCTTGCGTGTTGTACCGGAAAATCGAGTGATCGATCAGGACGTCCATGCCCATGTTGGCGGGCGTTCCGATCCCGTCGCCGTAGCCGCCGCTCGATTGCCCGTAACAGCTGGCCACCGGGTTGTCATGTTTGATGGGGTACTCCTGATTGCAGCCGTTCCATTCCACAATCGAGTCCTTCATGTACAGCGTCGCATTCACGCTCGCCGTGCCGCTGCCGTCGTCAAAGTCCCAACCGGCTTCGCCGTTATAGGCAATGTCGACGTGTTCGGCCCACACCTTGCCTCCGATCGGTCCTTTAATGCCGCGATCGGTATGCCCATGCACCCAGAGATTCTTTAAGAGCAGATCGTGCGTGTGCACGTCCGTGGTGATGCCGGATGAGTCAAAGTCGTCGGTGGGCGGCTTGTACCGCTGGCAGTCCTTTGGATAGACCGGCGCGCCATGAACCATGCAGTCGGAGTGCCTGGTGATGTTTAAGCATTCCACGTCTACATATTGCGCGCCGGCCAGGTTCAATGCGGTGTATACGGCAAAGCCGCCGTGGATCTCCGTCATTCTGGCATGGGTGCTGCAACTGGCCCAGTTCTCGCCAAGGATGCGGGTGGGGTGGTCCGGTGTTCCCGCAGGGATGGTGGAATTGGTGCAGGAGTAAGTGCCGTTGCCGCCCCGGCACCAAGCGTCGCCCGAGGTCATCCCCTGATCAAAGCCCACACGCCACGGTCCCTTGCGCAGAATGACCGTGTCCCCGCCCGCGATCACCCAAGGAAACTTGCCGTAGACATGCTGGTCATCCCAGAGGAAGCGGTAGTCGTTGAAGGCGCAGTGGCGATTGGTGCCCTTGCCCGGATAGGCGGTGTCCCCCTTGCCGTCACATTGGCCCTCCGTAGCTGCGGCCGAGTAGCGGGTGCCGCCGTCGGGGCGGACATACCAGGTCTCGCTCAGGGCCGGCACCGCAAACAGGAAAAACAACACGCTCCACATCCACAACGATCGCAGGTTCATTCTCTCCGCCCGACACCCGATAAGCTGCCCTAGTCATACCAGTGCCGCCCCCTTTCAGCAACTGCCGTCGTCCCGCCTTGGAGTGATTGACCCGACGTACCCCAACTGCTCTACTGAGGCCCTAGCCGAAGCAGGCGTGAGGATCCCAATGCCGCAACGAAGCCGTATCTCCGTGGCCATGTGTACCTACAACGGGGAGAAGTTTGTTGGCGAGCAGCTGGACAGCATCGGGCAGCAGACCCGTTTGCCGGATGAGTTGATCGCCATCGACGACCAGTCCACCGATCGGACGGCAGAGATCCTGCACGACTTCGCCGCCTCTGCCCCGTTTCCGGTCATCGTGCATGTCAACCCGGTCAATGTCGGGCGGCTCTCCAGAGGCATCACGCGCAACTTCGAGACAGCGACCATGATGTGCACCGGCGACCTGATCGTCCCGTCGGATCAGGACGACATCTGGATGCCGGACAAGTTGGAGCGCATGGCCGGCATGATGGACGCCGACCCCACGCTGGCCGGCCTCTTCTCCGACGCGCAGCTGGTTACGGTCGCCGGCGAGTCCAAAGGCACGCTGCTCTCGCAGACCACGGGCCTCAACGCCGCGGAGCAGGCACGCCTTGCCAAAGGCGACGCCCTGCCGCTCCTGCTCTCCATGACCAAGGTCTACGGCTCTTCCATGTTGTTTCATGCGCGGCTGAAGCAGTATCTGCCGGTGCCGAAGCATTGGTGGTTCGATGCCTGGATGGCCGCGGTCGCCGCGATCCACGGACGCCTGGCGTTTGTGCCGGAGGAGCTCTACAAATACCGCATTCACCCCAACCAGAGCGTCAGCGCGCGCGTGCAAACCGCCTCCAGCCGCGTACAACGATGGCGCAGCTCGGCGAAGGAATACTGGGCTGCCTCCAGACCCCCGCTGGAAGACCTGTACGATCACATCGCCGCCACGGACAGCGACCGCAAAGAGGAGTATCTCGCGTATCTCAGCGGCCGGATCGACCTGCTGCGCTTCCGTGCGGAGCTGCCCGAAAATCGGGTGGCCCGCACGCTCAAGGTCGCGGGTCGCAGCCGGGATTACCACCGCTTCTTCAACGGCTGGCGCAGCTTGGCGAAGGATCTCACCGGTTAATGCAACGTATTCACGACTTTGGCCGCGCTGCTGCGGTACATCCTATTTGCATACCGAAACGGCCCGATAAAGTGCACGAACGCCGATTGCGTGTAGTCGATGTCCCCGTGCGCCCAGTAGGAGCAGTACCGCGGAAAGGGTAACGGCAGTGGATTCTCGGCGTTGGCGATAAGCAGGTTGGAGGTCAGCTGCTCGCTGCCCCATGTATCCCATGTGCCCTCGGCGATGCGCCGCATTAGCTCGGAACATCTCGTAATTCTTTCGCGGTCGATCGAACCCTGGGCGAAGCCCACGAAGCCGGCATTGCCGCGCAGGTAGCGCAAATCCTTTGCCTCGGGAAGCTGATCGAAATTGCGTTCGCACACCGCCTGCACCTGCGGGTCCTGGTTGCCCTTGTAGCGCGTCCAAGCCTCGGTCATCGGTTCGGCATGTGGGTAGGACCGATCGCCGAGCAGGGTGAAGCAGCGATTTGCCGCGATACTCTCAACGACCTCCGGAATGGGCTGCATGGTCAGTGTGTCGGAGTCGAGCTGCACAACGTAACTATCAGCAACCAGATCGCTGATCAGCATCAGGCGCTCCCAACAGCCGCCCTTCGGACAACTTCCGGTGCTGATCGATTGAATCGCGACGACCTTGAGCGCCGGCACGTGCGCGGTCATCAACGCCGTGTCGGACGGTGTTAAGGAGCCATCGCTGAGTACGATAACCCGCGGAGAGTACCCAAGCTGGCGCACAAAGGACTTGATCGCCAGCAAATACATTCGCACTTCGCCATGGCACACCATCGACACGATGGTGAGGGGGCTATCGGCAGGGGGAAGCGCTGGAGTTTGCAGCAGATGGCGCGACGTGAAATCGAACCACATACGGTTCAAGGCACGCCGCGCTCGGAAGAACATACGGGAAACATACCATGGGGGCCCATGCCGGTCATCGCGGCAGTCGGGCCCCTATCTGCAACCTTTGTGCCGCGAGCTTACGGTTGTGTTTCAGGGACGGGCACGTTGAAGGCGTTCAGGATCGCCGAGACAGCCAGGTATAGCCCGGTCAGGTGCAGCATGTCCACCAGGCCCTTATGACCGAACGCCCTTGCGGCCTCGGCATACAGGTCGTCCGGCACACGATGATCCGCTGCCACGGCCCGCACAAAGCGATGCGCCGTCAGTTCGGTCGGCTTCAAGCCCTTCGGTTCGGCTCCGGTGGCCAGCGCTTCAATATCCTCCGCGGCCAAACCCGCTTTGGCTGCGACCGCACTGTGCGCATACACCTCGTACTCGGACTTGCAAACCGCGCCCACCGTGAGGATCACCACCTCGCGAACCGTCGCATCCAGCTCCGTGGAGGTTCGTTCAGCCTCAAGATAGTTCAGCTGCGCCGCGCCCAGTTCAGGGCTGTAGAGCATCGCGTTGAAAGGCCCCAGCAGGCGCCCATCTTCCAAGGCGGCCTTGAAGCCGCTCTCGCGCGCCCACGGCAGCATGCTGCTCGCCATGCGCTCATAGACCTCACGCTGATCGCGATTCAACTCCTGTGGACCCAGCAACGGCAAGCGCGTATTGGCTTCTTCCTGTTCAGCACCCATCTGTTCCTCCGGGCTGGACACCTTAAGTCCGTGGCCTCCCCTGCTCAGATGCATGGCCCGCTGCGGGGCATCATTGCGAGGCATCTTATGGGGCATGCCTCTTCGCGCCGCAAACGTCGTCGGCTCCGGACCCAACGGCCTTGCCGCAGCCATCACGCTCGCCGGGCGTGGCATCGAGGTCACGCTCTTCGAGGGCAATGCCCAGCTTGGGGGAGCGTGCTCCACCGCCGAAATCACCCTGCCCGGCTTCCGGCACGATCTTGGCTCTTCCTGCTATCCCCTGGGCGTCGCGTCGCCCTTCTTCAACTCTCTCCCACTCGCCGAATACGGCCTGCGCTGGATCGAGCCCGACGCTCCCCTGGCCCATCCGCACCCGGACGGCACGGCGACGCTTCTGGAGCACGACCTCGAGGCCACCGCAGCGCAGCTGATCGAGGGCAGCGATGCTCACGATGCCCGCGCGTGGCGCTTGCTCCTTGCCAGTTCTGTCCGCGACTTCCCTTTGTTGGTGCAGGACTTTATGAAGCCGCTGCTGCGCATTCCCTCCAACCCGGTAGCGATGGGCTTCTTCGGCATGGCCGCTGTCTGGCCGACAGGGCTGTTGGCCAGGACGGTCTTTCGTCACGAACGCGCCCGTTCCCTGTTTGGTGGCTGCGCGGGCCATTCCGTGCTGCCGTTTTCGCACATCATCTCGTCTGCCACGGCGGTGGTGCTGGCGGCCGCCGGCCATACCTCAGGCTGGCCAATTCTCGCCGGCGGCGCGCAGTCGCTCACCGACGCCCTGGCCGCTCATCTGCGCACCCTGGGCGGCAAGATCGTCACGGAACATCCTGTCCGCACCCTGCGCGATCTGCCGCCAGCCGACATCACCTTGTTCGACACCTCGGCCCATGCCCTGAGCCAGATCGCCGGCGATGCGCTCTCCCCTGCCTACAAAACACGGCTCGCCCACTTCACCCGCGGCCCGGGCATCTTCAAGATCGATTACGCGCTCTCCGAGCCGATTCCCTGGGCGGCATCCTCCTGCAAACGGGCCGCCACGGTGCATCTCGGCGGCTCCCTCGACGAAATGGCCCGTTCCGAGCACGACGCCTTTAACGGTCGCCTTCCCCCGTCCTCTGACGACAAGCCGTTCCTTCTTCTGGTGCAGCCCAGCCTCTTCGACCCCTCGCGTGCACCGGCAGGAAGGCACACCGCCTGGGCCTACTGCCACGTGCCGGCGGGTACCACGGCGGACCGCACGGAAGCTATCGAGAACCAGATGGAGCGCTTCGCTCCGGGATTCCGCGACGTGGTCCTCGCACGTCGGACCTGGAACTCCGAGGACCTCGCCGCCTGGGACCCGAACCTGC
The DNA here is from genome assembly GCA_964243645.1 of uncultured Acidobacteriaceae bacterium. Classification (GTDB taxonomy): domain Bacteria; phylum Acidobacteriota; class Terriglobia; order Terriglobales; family Acidobacteriaceae; genus Granulicella. The sequence goes on from CAXTGE010000017.1 coordinate 21,732, forward strand.
GTGGCGGCGATGTCTCGGGTGGCTCCATGACGCTCACCGGCATGCTCGCCAGGCCCACGTTGCGCACCTATCGCACCTCGGACCCCAGCCTCTACCTGTGCAGCTCCTCCACGCCCCCGGGCGGTGGCGTCCATGGCATGGCCGG
>CAXTGE010000017.1:21976-24702 GCA_964243645.1 uncultured Acidobacteriaceae bacterium
CCTCGACGCCGGACGGCAGTTCCATCTCGGAGGGAGACCCAAAACGGCGGCGCAGCACCTCGTCGAACGTGTCTTCACCGTTCGCCGGCGTGGGCCGGTCCAGCACCAGACGCCACCAGTGCATACGAGCCGCCCGCCGTTCACCCCCCCAGACTGTATCGGTACGCATGAGGACCTCCTTCAACCTCTATAGGTTTACCGATTTGTCACTTGACTCGAAAGTCGACAGCGAGGAACTCACATGCCCCGAAGGGCGTATAGACCCTTCTATGCGGCGTCATGCGGGGGAGGACCTCCGGGCCACGCTCCAATGCACACCTCGTTCGACGTGACTGCCCCGGCCAGCTCAGCCAGGGTGTCTCAAGATGAATCAGCGTTTTCATACAACGAAGCAGTACCCTAGACACAGCATTTTTGAGGAGAACTCACGATGTCCACGGCCGCCACAGTCCGCATAAACGCACGGCCTTCCCCATCCATCCGCGTCCGCTCCGGGAGCACGGCGGCCGGGGTCCCCTGGTATATCTGGACCGGCGTCGCGGCGATCACCTCGGCAACCATCGGGGCTGCCTGGGATGTCTCCTGGCATCGCTCGATCGGGCGCGATAGCTTCTGGACGCCGGCGCACATGATGATTTATCTATGCGCGGTGCTGGCCGGCATCGTCGGGCTCTGGCTGGTCACGCAGACGACGCTGGGCCGCGACCCCGAACTTCGCGCTGCTTCGGTCTCGATCTTTGGCCTGCGGGCGCCGCTGGGCGTATTTCTAGCTGGCTGGGGCGGCCTGGCTATGCTGACCTCAGCGCCATTTGATAACTGGTGGCACAACGCCTATGGCCTGGACGTCAAGATCGTCTCACCGCCGCATACGCTGCTGATCCTCGGCATTCGTGCCGTCAGTTTTGGCATGCTGTTCCTGATCCTGGCCGCGATGAACCGCGCCAAAGAGGCTGGGAATGCCTCCTTCAGTACGCTGCAAAAGCTGTTCCTGTATCTCGGCGGCCTCGCTGTCGGGGGACAGATGTTTTTCCTGCAGGAGTACACCTGGGACATCGTTCTGCATCGCGCGCTGGCATACATCGCGATGGCAATCGCGCTGCCTGTGCTCTTCGCGGCCTTTTCGCAGGCATCGCGCTTCCGCTGGGCTGCAACGGCAACGGCAGGAATCTACACGGCGTTCCTCATCCTGGAAATCCTGATCTTTCCGCTCTTTCCCGCGCAGCCTAAATTGGGCCCGGTGTATTTCCCGGTAACCCACCTCGTGCCGGCCAAGTTTCCACCCTTGATCCTCATTCCCGCGTTTGCGCTGGATCTGCTCTGGCAACGCACCCACAGCTGGAAGTTCTGGCAGATCGCCCTCGTCTCGGGACTCGTCTTTACGGCGGTCCTGTTTGCCGTCCAGTGGCCCTTTGCCGACTTTCTGCTGTCCCCGCATAGTGCCAACCGTTTCTTCGGCACGATGTACTTCGATTACAACTCCCGCCCGGACGGCTTTGATCGGATGCGCCACTGGTTTCGCCCGGACAGCGGTTTGCCCCTGGCGTTCGGCCTGCTGCGCGCCACCCTGTATGCGGCCATCTCCACCTGGATCGGTCTTGCTTTTGGTCACTGGATGCGTAAGGTCCAGCGATGAGGTCGCAACTCCGCCAACCCCGGATCTATCTGTTTCCGTGGCTGCTTGTCTTTCTCGCCTTCGTGACGCCGCCGGCTCGCGCCCATATCGGCTCCAAGGATGTCTTCGAGCAGATCACCAGCGGCCCCTACCAGTTCTTTGTCACAATCCGTCCGCCCACGGTGGTGCCCGGTATCGCTACCGTTGAGGTCCGGGTCTCCGGCCCAGCCGTGAGTTCGCTCGTCATCACACCGATTCCTTTGACCGGCGAGGCCTCGCTTCATCCACCCACTGCAGACGCTATGAAGCGCTCGGCGGACGATCCCGCCTTCTTCACCGGCTCACTCTGGCTGATGGCCTCCGGCTCCTGGCAGGTCAGGCTGCAGGCCGACGGCACGGGCGGCCCCGCCACGGCCAGCGTGCCGGTTCCCGCCATGGCTCTTACCGTGCAGCGCATGCAGCGGCCGTTGGGGCTCGTCCTCGCGGTCTTGGGCCTGGTACTGGTCGTGGGTATGGCCGGCATCATCTACGGCGCGGTGCGCGAGTCCCGTCTCGCCCCGGGCCGCCGGCCGTCGCCGGGACGCCAATATCGTGCCACCCTCGCCGGCGGCATAACCCTGCTGCTGCTGGCGCTGGCCGTCTGGGGCGGCGACCGCTGGTGGAACGTGGAGGCCGCCGACTACTCCGCCGACCTCTTCCACTCCCTCGTGTTGCACCCCGTGCTTCTCGGCAGCACGCTGGACCTGCGCATCGACCCGGGCATCGCCGATGAACGCGGCCGCAAGCGCGCCAACGATGATCTGCTCCCGGATCACGGCCACCTGATGCACCTGTACGCGATCCGCTGGCCGGAGATGGACGCGGTTTATCATCTCCACCCCACCGCCGCCGGCCCCGGCCGCCTCAGCGAAACGTTGCCTTCCATGCCGCCCGGCACCTACCACCTGTACGGCGACATCGTGCACCGCAGCGGCTTTCCCGAGACGCTTACCGCAACGCTCCAGGTGCCACCAGACGTCTCACACTTTTTCCTGGACAGTGAGGATGCTTCGGCCTACCCGGCTCCGCTTAGCCACGGCGACCTCGGCCCCAGGTACAAGACTCCCGATGGCTA
>CAXTGE010000017.1:24802-27061 GCA_964243645.1 uncultured Acidobacteriaceae bacterium
CAACCTCCGACATGCAGGGAAGAAAACCCCTGACATCCACCGTTGAGTTTCCCTACGGCTTCCCGGCCTCGGGCCGTTATCGCCTCTTTGTGCAGATGAAGCATGGCGAAGTCGTCGAAACAGGGGTATATGACGCCGAGGTGAACTGAGTGGGCCCGGAACGCTGCCCAGGCGCGAGCCCGATCAGTTGATCCTGACCACGTACGACGTCGCCTGGGCATCCGGCGTGCCGATCCAGCTGGCAATGGTCGTCGCCTCGCTTCGGCCTCGGGTGACCGGATCGATCCGTACCCAATAGCCCGTCTGCCCGGTAAACTCGGCGACACGCGCCCCGCGGTAGCGACCGACCAGCGTTTCCTTCAGATCCAGCGCATCCTTGACCGTGGCAAATGGGCCCGTCTGGACGCACCAGCGCCCCAACGGATCGGCCCCGGGATGGACGTAGGCCTCGATCCGTATGTGCGCCACGCCCGCCCGGTACATCCCAATCTCCTTGGCCGCGACCTCCGAAAGATCCATGATCCGGCCCTTCGCAAAGGGTCCGCGATCGGTGATGCGCACCAGCGTGGACTGTCCCGTGTCCAGGTTGGTCACCCGGACAGTGGACCCCAGCGGCAGCGTCTTGTGGGCAGCCGTCGGGGCCGAGCCCTCGTACCGTACCCCATCCGAACCGGTGTGCCCATGCGCGTAGTACCAGGTGGCCATCCCGGTCTCCGTGAGCACCGGCCGCCCGTTTGTATCGTCGAAAAACCCGGCGCTCCCGCCGCCACTCGATCGCGGTGCCGTTGGAGTCACAGTACCCGTCACAGGACTGCGCGCATACCCCGACGGAATCGCGGGAGGCGGAGGAACGTAGGCCGTCTGCGCGTGATGGTGACATCCCGCCAGCGCGAGCACCCCCACACTCAGCCATGCCGCAACCATGTGCCCGAACGACACGAACCGCAATCTCACCGCGGGCCGGCCTCACGCTTCCGGCTCTCGTCGTCCAGGCGCTCTGCCAGCTTGCGCAGCTGCTCGGACGCCGTTCTCAACGCCGCCGACCCGCCGCGCCGTACCTCCGGCACCACTTCCTCGTCCACAAAGCGAACGGCCCGGCGTAATTCGTCCTCCAATTGTGAACTTGCCTCGCGTATCCGGTCTTCCCATGGTTTGCCACCTGTTGTCACGATGCACCTCCCCGATACTCACGAGCATGAAACGCGGCAGACCCGCCCGTCAACGCACCATGCAGGGCCTGTGTCGAATCGGTTACCAGAGAGCACCCTTTCGGTCTGCACACCGGGGACAACCGCGTCTCTGCGATTCGCGTCTTTTCACAGTAGCTCGGCATGGCACACTTTTGCCTCCGGCAATCCCCCAGCCCGGAGTCAACACATGACCATGCGTTACCTGCAAGTTTCTCGCTCTCGAACTCCCTTCAGTGCAACTCACGCATCCGCCTTGTTGCTCGGCTGTGCTCTGCTGGGCGGCAGCAGTCCTCGTAGCTGGTCGCAACAGTTTCTTCTCAACGGGCCAACGCAACCGGCTGCGCATCTGGCAGCGGAACCCGGTTTCGCATCACCGGCTCCCACGTTTTCCTTCCCCCTCACGTCTGCGTCGTCCTATGACGGTGGACGGGAAGACACCCTGCCGGACGCCCCGCAGACACAGCTGAACGAACCGAAGGCGCAGGGGGGCACAGATCCTGCCCGACGTATCGCGAAGAAGCCGTCGAAGACCATCCCTCCCGGCTTTACAGCGCAGCGTCTGGACGTCCATGACAAGGTGCTTCTGGGTGCCGAGGATCTTTACAGCGTTAGTAACCTCGTCGCGGTTTTTGTCTCGGCCGGCTATGCCCATGTGACCAACGGGCAGCCAAACTACGGCACCGATAAGGGAGCGTTCGGAGAGCGTCTGGGCGCCGCGGCCATTCGCGAAACCTCCCAGGGCGTCTTCACGGACATGGTCTTTTCCCCGCTACTGCATGAGGACAGCCGCTATTACGTGGAGGGCATCAAGTACAACCCCGTTCACCGCACGCTGTACGCCATCACGCGTCCCCTCATCACGCGGAAGGATAGCGGCGGCGCCACGGTCAATGGGGCGCTGCTGCTCGGCTATGCCGCCGCTGCCGCGCTCACCCCCGCGTTCTACCCGCAGATCAATCGCAACTTCCACGACACCGCCGTGACCTACGGCGGCTCCATTGGAGGCGCCGCCCTCGGCTTCTTCGTGACGGAGTTCACCAGCGACGCGCTCTACGCGTTTCATCTCAGG
>CAXTGE010000017.1:27161-32842 GCA_964243645.1 uncultured Acidobacteriaceae bacterium
GCCTGCGCCTTCGAGAAGGCACCCGCACCGGTCAGGGTGCATAGAACGGCAGGGTTGCCGCCCGCGGCTGCATGCGAATTGCAGGTCGGATCCACCTTTGGGAAAAAGTCGTTGAAGCTGTACGTGTCGGTCGTCAGCTGTTGCGGCAGGTTCTCGTAGAGGCGGAGCGGATTATAGGCATAGAAGACCCGGAATGGCGCGTTGACGATCGGCAGAATCACCTGCACCTCGGCACCGTTGGACATGCGCGGGACATAGTTCGTTCCCGGCAGGACCTGCAGGTCCAGCGGGAAGTGCAGCTGTTTGCCTCCGAAACACGTGCCGTTGATCAGCGTCGGGCAGCCATACAGGGGGGCGTTCAGCGTCGCTTGCCCTTCTACGCTCTCGCGCAGTTGACTGGGCTGCAGGTTGAAGTTCATCCCGAAGTCGGTGAAGAGCGCGAAGGTAACCTGGTTCACAATCGGTATGCGGTACTCGATGTTGGATACGAAACCCGTGTCGCTGCCGACCGAGGACAGCCGATTGACGGGCAGCGGGATCTGCACGTTCCCCAGCGTCGGATTGGTCGGGTCCCGCGGAACGTTGGATCCGTCCGGATTGGCCAGGTTAAACATCACCCGCGTGGGAATCAGCGTGTAGGGCGATGCAGAGCGAACGTCGAAGCCACGAACGTCATTTTCGCCGCCGCCGTAGATGCGGTTGAACGGCGGCGCCACCTGGCCACCGAACCCGCCCACCGCACTGAACTGGAGACGGTAGCCGAGAACGTTGTGTCCCTCACGGTTGACCCGCAGGCCCTTCATTGGGAAGAACTGCCTGAAGGTTGCGGTCGGTGCGTAGTACTTGGTATTGCCGCCAACGCCGGCTACCTGGAAGGCGACGTTGAGGTCCTTGCCGTTGTGCGGGCCGACCGCGCGGTCAAGGGTGGAAAAGGAGAAGCTCGGCGTCACAATCGACGTCACGATCCCGTTCAGCGCATTCTGTCCCGCGATACCCGACCGGTAGGCCAGCGTCTGGAAAACATTGAGCGTGTTCTGGTTGAAGGTCGTGATGCTGGAGCGCGACAACGAATAGGAGATACCCACACGCGCCACGCCCGACCGCCGGAACAATTTCCGCAAAGCGGTTCCACTGGACAGGGACAGACCAGTCGTGGACTGGTTGTAGTTCGTCAGCAGGGAGTTCTGTGCGTTGGTCAGGTTTGAACTCTGGCCCTGGGTAATCGCATAGCTTTTGGCAGGGTTGTAGTCGAACTTGCTCGAGAACAGCTGGAAGCCCAGTGACACCGGCTTGTTGCGCAGATACGGCTCGGTGAAGCCGAAGCTGAGATTGCGCGACAGATCGCCGGCATTGGCCGTGACGCTCAACGTCTCGCCAAGACCCAGGAAGTTATTGGTCTCGTAGTTCAGGCCGATAAAGGAACCGGACAGACCGCTGACACCGCCGTTCAGGCCGATGGAGTTTTTGCCTTTTTCCTTCAGCTTGACGAGCAGATCGACGGTGCCTGCGTCCTCATTCTGGCGCGTCTCTACGTCCTGCTCGGACTTCAGGGTATCGAAGTAGTTCAGCTGATTGAGGCGCAGCAGCGAGAGATCCACGAGCTGCCCGTTATAGGGCTGGCCTTCCTCCACGAGCATCTCGCGGCGGATGACCTTGTCCCGCGTGATGGTGTTGCCCGTGAACTCAATGCGCGAGATGTAGAACTTCTTGCCTTCGTCGCAGTTGATAACAAAGGAGACCGTCTTCTTGGCTTCATCAAAGCTCGGACGAGGATCCGGGACGAAGTTGATAAAGCCGTAGCCGCCATAGGCCTTCTTCAGCGCTTCCAACCCTTTTCCAAAGGCCGTGTAGTTGAAGAAGTCGCCATCTTTCATGGCGAACTGCGCCCGCAGGGCACGATTGTTGGGGAGGCTCTTGTTGCCGGTAAAGGTGATCCCGCCGAGCTTGTAGCGCTCGCCTTCTTCCACTGGAACCAGAATGTCGACACGCTTGCCGGTGCTGGGACGCAGCGTGAGCGGGTTGATGCCCCCCGCGTTGCGCACGTTCGTTTCGGGCTCACCGGTCGTGGCCTTGAAGTAGCCCTTATTGCGGTACTCCAGGCGTACGCGCTCGGCATCTTCGTCCAGCTTGGAGGCGTCGTAGGTGCGCGGGAACAGGTTTTCCAGAATGACCGAATGCGGCACGCCGATCGGCCGCAGATTGCGCATCGAAGCCCGCAGTTCGCGATTGTTCAGCGCCGTATTGCCCTGGAACGCGATCTTGCCCACCTTGACGGTTGGGCCTTCCTTGACGATGAACGTCAGGGAGACACGAGCCGGCGGCAGCGTCTTCACTTCGGTGCGAATCGTCGCAAACTGGTGACCATGCTCGCCGAGCATCTGCTTCAGCACCACCTCCGCCCGCTTGATGCGGGTCGGATCGTACTGGCTCTCGACAGAGACCGAGACCTTTTCCTTCTTGAAACGATCCAGCGCGTCCGAAACGGAAAAAGAGTTCAGGCCGCGGTAGTTGATCTCGCCGATGGTCGGCTTCTCGCGCACATAGACGATCAGCTGCACACATGTGGCGTCGTCCACGCGCTCGATCTGCACGCTGTCGAAGTAGCCCGTGTTCCACAGGGAGTTGAAGTCGCGCTCCACCACGGCAGGGTCATACTGATCGCCAGGCCGCGAATATAAACGCGCTATCACCGATTCTTTGGGAATTCGCCGGTTCCCGATGACCTGCACGGGGCACAGCGTCTGCGGGGTAGCCGGCGCCGCCTGGAACTGGGGGCGCGCCGTGACCTGGGCTGAAAGGGAACCATCACCACACGCAACGGAGATCATCGTGGCAGCGATCGCCGTTAACAACGGGGTCCCGAAAGGGACCCGGGTGAGGTTGGGGCGCGTGCGCTGCGGCTCGCTAGAACTTCTTTGAGAGCTTCCGCTCACTCGCATTCCGGTAAAAATGACCACAACCTCATTGCTTGTTTCGACGACTCTCCCGCTGAAACGGTAGGGATACCGGGATTATATAGTCGGGAACTCGCCTCAGCGCCTCGCCGGCACCCGGAACCGTGCCGCCAACTCCCGGAGATCTGTCCCGCGCAGAAAGCTCTGCAATTCCCCTGCCATTCCGGCCTCGGCAACCGGTGCGGGAGCTCCCACATCCGGGCTCTCCACCTTCAGCAGCATCGGCAGGCTGCGTTGCCGGTCCGAGGCCATCGGCAGTACATGCCGCGGATGGGCATAGACAAAGGTCATCTGACCGGTGGAATTGGTGTACTGACGACATCCGTCGGCGTCGCACAGGGTCGAGGCCTCCAGCGTCTGTACCTGGCCGTTGTTGTACACAGCGGCCACAAAAGCGGCCTCTCCTGTAGGTGTCTGCGCCAGGACCTTGCCGTGCCAGAGCGGATCTTCGCCGCGCGCGAGGTGGCACACCTCGACGTCATGCACGTCCAGCTCCGGCGATACCCCCACGGCCACCGTCACGGCCCCGTCAGGCCGCCGGTAGTCTCCCCAGGTGTACACCACGACGCCGGTCGTCAGCGTGTCCTGGTACGTGCGCACCAGCCGGTAGCCCCCCAGCGAGTCGGGCATGGCCGGAATGGCTGCCATGCGGGTTCCGGCCTCACGCTGGGCATGCAGGTTGTCCAGCCCGAATGCCAGCGCCATGGCGGCCACCGCGGCGGCCTTGCAGAGTAGCGGAGCCGCTGCACGGGTCGCCTGCACCGGCTCCCGTGGCGTCTCGGGCAGCGTCTCTCCGGGCGTGCGCTTCAGGCGATCCGCCAACGCAAAGAACAGGTAGATTGCCAGCACAAAGAGGCAGGCACCGATTACATAATCGCCATCCTTCGCACGGTCCTGCAACCAGGGATACGGTAAGGCGATCTTGTAATACACGACCAGCAGGCAAAGCCTGGCGAAATTGAAGAGATACCCGAGCAGCACCGCCCCCAGAACCACCGGCGCAAACAGGGCCCAGCGGAAGCGATACACATAGGCGATCACAACGGCGGCCAGGCCGAGGGTCACGGCACCGCGAATGCCATTGCATCCAGGGGCGATGAACATGCCGAAGTCGGGCGTGAACATGAGGCGCAGATTGTCCGGCGTGAGCGGCTCACCCAGCAGATGTGCAAAGCCGCGCGCCACCGTCGCCGAGGCATGCTGCAAGGGAAGATCCACCACCCGGCTGAAGGTCTCCGGCACAGGCAGCACGGCACCCATAAAAAGCACAGGGAACCATGCCGCCCGCAGCAGACGCCGTCCGCCAAACAGCAGCACCATCCCCAAGGCGTACAGGATAGCCAGCAGAGGCACCGGCGGCAGCTGTACCAGCCAGTCCTTGCGCACCGTGAGGACCAGCATGGTCTGATCGCGCAGAAAGACCATGGCGGCCGTTCCGAGCAGAACGGCAAAGCCCCACCAGGTACCCTCGGTCTCCCAACCGACCGACCGCCACGCCCGCAGCACAAGGCCAAAGCTGACAAAGGGGACTAGCAGGCCGACTGACTTGAGGTCGTCCGTTCGCCAGACGTTAACCAACCACTGCGCGGAGCTATAGAAGGAAAAAACACCCAATACGACACAGAGACACACCAGGGCAACAGCCCTCCTCCAGGACATCCTCGCCTGAAAGACGGAACGGTGCGGCAGGGCAACGGAGGGTGTGTGAGCCTCGGGGATCAAGGGCATTCGCCGGTCGGGGACCAGCAGAAGGTCAAAGTGCTAGCGGCCCTTGCGAGCACGCATGTAGGTGCGAAGGGAACGGAAGCTGTACACACCGCCTGCCAGACCGGCAAGCACTAACGTAGGATTTTCCGGGGAGTTGGTGCAGCCGCCCAGCGCATATGCCGGTGCCGCGACCATCACCGCAGAGGCGAACACAGCCAATAGCGAAAGCTTCTTCATGCGATCCCTTTTCCGCTGCTATACGCAGCCGGAGCTTTGGCAAGGGCAGTGTACCGCTCTGCTTTTTGCACTTGCCATACAAGTAAGCCAAGGGTACGGGTGACCGGAAGGGGAGTCAAGCGTACTCTCGTTACCTCATTACACCTTTTGCGCTATTTAGTCACGGTACCGGGGCAGAGCCAACCATCCCGCGTCGCCCGCGTCCCAATGTCTGCCGATTGTAAAATTGCACAGACAGGCACAAGGGAGAGATCGCGGCATGGCAATGGCAATGGAAAGCATCGTTGGACTGAAAGGGGTGTACGAGAGCCTCAAGACCCGCATGGACAAGGCCATCGAAGATTTTCGCGCCCACCTGCTCAGCATCCGTACGGGCCGCGCGTCCGTCCACATGCTGGACGGGATCAAAGTGGACTATTACGGCAGCGAGATGCCGCTCGCCCAGGTCGCCCAGCTCTCGACACCTGAGGCCCAGGTGATCGTCGTGCAGCCGTTCGAACAAAGCATGGTCGCCCCCGTGGAAAAGGCCATCCGGACGGCCGGACAGGGCTTCAATCCCATGCACGACGGCAAGGTCATCCGCGTGCCCATCCCGCCCATGACCGAAGATCGCCGCAAGGATGCGGTCAAGCGCCTGGCCGGCAGCCTGGAAGACCACAAGACGGCCCTGCGCAATATTCGTCGCGACGGCAATGACACGGTAAAGAAGGCCGCCAAGGAGAAGACCATCTCCGCCGACGACGAAAAGCGCGCCAACGAGGAGATCCAGCAACTCACCGACGC
>CAXTGE010000018.1:0-9970 GCA_964243645.1 uncultured Acidobacteriaceae bacterium
CTGACGGCGGAGATCGCTGTGGATGGCGATGGGCGCACCTACGCCGGCATGGGCATCGATTTTGCCGATTACGACAATGATGGACTGCCCGATCTGGTGATCACCAACCTGGCGAACCAGAAGTACGCGCTGTATCGGAACAATGGCGATGGGTCCTTCACGTATGACACGTATGTGTCCGGCCTGGCGCCGATGACCCTGTTGCACTCCGGCTGGGGCATTCATTTTCTGGATTACGACAATGACGGGAAGAAGGACCTGCTCATCGCGCAGGGGCACGACCTGGATACGGTGGAGCTGAATTATCCGCAACTGCACTACAAGGAGCCCATGCTGCTGGCGCGCAACCTGGGTGCGGGCAAGTTCGTGGATGTCTCCAAGGAGTCAGGTACGGTGTTCACGCAGCCATGGGTAGGCCGCGGCATGGCGGTGGGCGACCTGGACAACGATGGTCGGGTGGATGCCGTGGTGAGCACCAACGGCGGCGCGGCGCATGTGCTGCATAACGAGACGGCGACGTCGAATCATTGGCTCTCGCTGCTGTTGGTGGGGCACGCGAGCAACCGCGATGCCATCGGAGCGGAGATCAAGGTGACCACGGCCCATGGAGCGCAGTATTGGACGGTGTCGACGGCGGGCAGCTATCTTTCGTCGAACGATAAGCGTGCGCACTTCGGTCTCGGCGAGAGCCTGACAGCGACGTCCGTCGAAATACGATGGCCGAGCGGTATACGTCAGGTCCTGAAAGATATCGCGGGCGACCGGCAGGTCCGCATCGATGAACCTGCCGCGACGGGTGCCCCTGCGCAGGGGCAACAGCTTCCCCGTTCGGGCAATGACAAAAGGTAAAAGCTGGGTGCGAGCGCCGAGTCTAGAGCAGTTCTCCTGATACCGTGGAGCGCAGAACGTGGAGAAGGTCGTTTTCCTTGATAGAAAACGACGCGAACGGGCTCAATGCGCTCTACACCTTCAGGAGAACTGCTTTAGGGGCGACTTTCACGTTCCAGGGTGGCGGCACGGGTCAGCTCGGCAGTGGCACGCTCGGCCATGCCCTGCTTACGGTAGACCTGCCCCAGTTGGAAGTGCAGGCCGCTATTTTTGGGATCGGCCGCGACAGCCAGTTCGAGATGGCGCTGCGCAAGCGGCAGGTCGCCGCGGCGAGCATACAACTTGCCAAGGGCGCCGTGGACTTTGCCGTCGGTAGGCGCCAGGGCCTCGGCCTGTTGTAGCAGGGGAAGGGCCTCGTCGAGCAGGTTGCGATCGGTGAGCAGGATGCCAAGGTTCAGCCGTGGCTGCTCGCTGGGGTGGGCGGAGGCCGCATCCCACGCGATGGCCTGCCGATAGGCTGCCGTAGCGTTGTCGGGCTGGTTGAGGCCCTCATAGGCGAGGCCAAGGTTGTTTTCCGCCTTTACGGAGCGTGGAACGAGCTTCAATGACTTGCCGAAGCTCTCCGTAGCCTCCCTGAACCGGTTCTCGGTGTACTTGATCCTGCCCATGGCGTACCAGATTTCGCCATCGGCGGGGTCCTTGCGGGCGGCCTCGGTGACCCACTTGTCGGCATCGGTGTAGTCGTTCAGAAGCACATAGTCGAGAGCGACGAAGCGGAGATCGGTGGCGGAGGGCGGCTTCTCCGCGGCGGCCCGTGTGTACTCGCCGAGCGACTCCCTGGGTTTGTTTTCATGGAACAGCGTCTCGGCGAGCAGATACCGGGCGTGTGCGGCATGAGGATTGGTGGCCAGGTAGGGGCGCAGTTGTTGCTCCGCCTCTGGCCAGCGGCCCCCCTCCAGAGCCACACCCGCCGCGGCCAGAGCCGGATCAAAGGTGGTCGGTGCGGTCGGAGCCTGCGGCGGTATTTGTCCGGAAAAGATACTGGAGGTCACGGCCAGAGCGGCGAGCCAGGGGGGAAACAAGCGAAGCAGAAAGCCTCCTTGGGGAGCCAGAAGAAAGGCTGCTCGAAGAGAACCATATAAGAATTGCTTGACAGTGTCGAAGTGCAGTTTCTATTATGCTGACCGAACCGTGTAAACGATTTCAGGCGCGTTAGACGCCTGGTACCTCACCCAAGCTGCTACGTGCAGCCCAGGGTTACTTTACGTCCGCCTCATTTGAGGCGTGCTGTGATTCGGAAGATTTCAGGAGGCAGGATGAGCAGAAACAGGAATGACTTGCGAAGGCTTTTGCTGACCGCAAGCGTGTGTATGGCGAGCGGGGCAGCTTCAGCGCAGAGCAATCAAGGCCAGATCGCGGGAAATGTCGTCGATCCAAGTGGCGCGGTGATCGCCGGTGCGCAGATCAGCGCCAAGAACGAAGCGACAGGCGCGACGTACAAGGCGACGTCGACCAGTTCGGGTGACTACCGTTTTCCCTCGATCGATCTGGGCCGATACACCCTAACCGTCATCGCCTCGGGCTTTCGCCAGGAGATAAACCGCGGCGTGGAAGTGCGCGTGCAATCTGTGACCAGTTTCGACATCAAGCTGACCACGGGTGGAGCAAACGAGACGGTTACGGTCGAGGCAGATGCCCCGGCTGTTGAGGCTGAATCGTCCGACGTCGGAGGCACAGTCACCGACCAGCAGATCATCGAACTTCCATTGGCACTCGGCGGCGTCGGCGCGTTGCGGTCGCCTGAGTCGTTCGTCTTCCTCATTCCGGGCACGGCGGGTCCGGGAACCGGCAACAGCAACAACGGTATTTTCGTTTCGAAGATCGGTGGCGGCCAGAACTTCGGCAATGAGGTGCTGCTGGATGGTGCCAGCCAGACGCGTTCAGAAAATGGTTCCTCATTCGACGAAGAAGCCCCCTCTGTTGAGGCGATCTCGGAGTTTAAGGTTACGACGTCGACGCCCGCTGCCGAGTATGGTCGGACGACCGGCGGTCTTGAGAACTTCGTGACCAAGAGTGGAACGAACAAATACCACGGCACCGCCTTTGGCATTTTTCGGAATGAGTTCCTGGATGCAAATGACTGGTTTGCGAATGGCCGGAAGGCGATTTACAGTTCACGATTCGCTGCGGACACAGCCGCAGGTAACACCGTAGCGGCTGCAGCAGATCAGTCGAACTTTGTTACGAATCGACGCCCCGCTGACAAACAATACGACTTCGGTATCAGCGCGGGTGGGCCTCTCAGCATTCCGCATTTTTACAACGGCCGGGACAAGACCTTTGGATTCTTTTCCTGGGAGCAATACCGCTTGACATCAGGCGGCGTAGCGACAAGCAGTGTTCCCACGATTGCGGAGCGAGGCGGTAACTTCGCCGACCGTCTGATCACGGGTTCAAACGGTCAAATTAATCCATGCGACGGCTCCACCATCCTGAATGGCCAAATCTTCGATCCGGCGACGACCCGGACTGTCAACGGCATTCGTTGCCGCACAGCCTTCACGGGGAACCAGATTATTCCAACGCGTTTCAGTAAAGTCGGGCAGAACCTGGCGGCGTTCTACCCACAGCCAACCGATCCAACCGCGCTCGTAAATAACTACTCGCTCGCCAGTTCGTCGGCCCTCTTCAACACGACTTACACGCTTCGCGTGGATCAGAATCTCGGGACCAAGGACAAGCTGTTTGGCTCTTACAGCACACGCGAGAATAGTCGTGATAATCCGGTTAACCTAACGCTACCCTACCCTGTGGATCCTAACGTGCAGACGCAGGACTTCATCACGCATTTCGGGCGTGCCGGCTGGGATCACATATTCACCTCAAACATCCTTAATCATTTGAATGCCGGCTTTAATCGTTCTAACTCTATTAATGGAGCCATCGAGGCGAGCGGAGGCACAAACTTCAATCCGCAGCTGGGCACGCCGTTCGGTACCGGCTTTCCACGCGTTAATGTCGACGACTACGTTTCCCTGAGCCGCAATCAGAATGGCGACAATATCGATAACGGCATCCGCGTCAATGATTCCGTGAGCTGGCAGAAGGGTCGTAATAGCTTTAAGTTCGGCGTAGATTACCGTTATCAGCAGTATTCACCTTTGGCACACGACACCGACAACGGCCAGATCAACTTCACGGCAAATCAGACCAAGGCGACGCAGACAGGTGCCTACCAGAACGGCACCGGCAATGGCTTTGCCAGCCTGCTGCTCGGCCAGGGCGACTTTGCTTCTTCAACCGATCCAAGCCACTTCCAGCCCCGTTGGATTTCCAACTACTGGGCCGGGTTTGCACAGGACGATCTCAAGATCGGTAAGAGCCTGGTGCTAAATCTCGGCATCCGGTATGACGTCGATCAGCCGCGGCGCGAAGCTCATAACGAGACCTCCAATTTCAGTGAGACCGCAATCGATCCGAAGAATGGCCGTCCGGGTGCGCTTGTCTTCGGAACTACATGCCAGCCAAACTGCAACACACGCTGGGCGGACACCTACATGAAGGACATCGCGCCGCGTGTCGGCTTTGCTTTCTCGCCGGCTTCGCTGAACAACAAGTTCGTTCTTCGTGGTGGATTCGCCACACTCTATGGCCCGTTGCAGTACACGGACTTCGGTGGATCCACGATCGTCGGATACTCAGTGCCCCAGATCCAATCCTCCGATGGATTTGACCCATCGTTTTCCGTCGATGGGGGCGTAAAAGCACCTATCGTCGGCCAGGATCTGGACCCGGCGTTTTTCGACAGCGGCAATGCCAATGCTGTCACTTCCTTCAGCAATTTTATCCGCCCTTCCTACGGTCGCCCCGCGCAGGTTAATCAGTGGAACATGCAGATCCAGCAGGAGCTTGCCAAGGATCTTATCCTGACGATTGGCTACCTGGGATCTGCCTCTGCCCACCTTCGCTCAGGTATTGAGAACATCAACAATATCCCGAGAGAGAATTTCTCACGTGGCGACGCCCTCGTGAACTACAACCTGGACGCAAATGGCGTGGCGTCGCCATATGGTGGATTTAACGGCAATGTGCAGCAAGCTCTACGGCCGTTTCCGCAGTATGGCTTTATTGCTACTGACTGCTGTTTACAGAATGTGGGACATTCCTCATACGAGGCATTGATTGCTTCTGTGGAGCGCCGGATGCGACAAGGATTGAATGTGCAGGCTTCCTACACATGGTCCAAGGACATCACCAACGCGGACTCTTTGCTGCCGGGTATCAATGGCGGAGTGAGCCAGGAGCAGGATCCGTTTACCTCGAAGAGTCAGAAGTCGCTTTCTATTCAAGATATCCCGAATACTTTCGTTGGTAGCTTCTTGTACGAGTTCCCCTTCGGTAAAGGAAAGTCCTTCCTCAATTTCAATAATCCGATTGCCCGATCACTTGTTAGCGGCTTCGAACTCGGCGGTGTATTGCGGTATCAATCTGGCGAACCAACCTCCTTCGGGAGGAACGGCGACGGCAGTTGCGGCGGCGCTACAGGGATACCTGGATGGGACAACTGCATCTCGTATACGCGTTTACCGGCGGGTAGCCTCGAGAGCAATGCGCGCAAGAGCGGTCACCTCAATCCGTTCCGGAATCTTCTGGCCGGCGGAGCTGTCGCCGGACCCGATCCGAACGTAGACTCCGAGTTTAACGGCCTTGCAAGGCGTGACACGGTTCCTACGGCGGCTAACCCTGTTACCTACTCCACACTGCAGACTTCCCCGGCTCTTTACGACCAAAACCAGGGACCAAATCGTATTCTGCGCGCTGTACAAGCAGGCACTGGACCAACAGCCGACAACGGTGGCTTCTTGTTCGGTGACGTGCCTCGCGTAACCAGCGAGATCCGAAACTACAAGTACAACAACGAGGACTTCAGCTTCTTGAAGAAGACTCCGCTCGCCGAGGGCACGACACTCTTCCTCAAGATCGAGATGCTGAATGCCTTCAACCGTCACATCTTTGCAACGCCAATCACCAACCCTTATGACCCGTTTTACGGTGTTCCCACCTCCACAATCGACGGACCGCGCCGGATTCAGCTCACTGGCCGTATCCAGTTCTAACCAGCATGGCGTCACCAAGGGAGGATGGCTTCGGCCGTCCTCCCTTGCCTTTGTAGTGAACTAGAATAATTATGCGCTTCCAGGGTGTGGTACGGCCTATGCTCTCCCCATTCCAACTCGTTTGGACGGCTTACCTGTTGCTGCTGCCGGCAGTCACACTTCCAGCGCAGACCCATGCTGGCGTTGCGCCTCCTGATTTCAATCTGCAAGAGGGGACGGCGGCTCTGCAGCGTGGCGATCTGCCCGCAGCAGAGGCGAGCTTCCGGAAGGCAACGCAGGAGGCACCGCGGTCCGGTGAGGCGTTCATGGGACTAGGTCTGGTCCAGCTGCGCGAGGGTTCTGGTCAAGAGGCGATCGCTTCATTGAGGACGGCCACCTCGGTGAGTCCCAATCTGAGTGGAGCCCATATGTTTCTGGGCATTGCGCAGTACCAAGCCGGGCGAGCCGCGGACGCTGCGAGCTCGCTGAGGCAGGAGATTGCGATGGACCCTCACAACGTGGAAGCGTTGACGTGGATGGGCATTGTGGAGCTTGGGTCAGGGCACCCGGAGGCAGCGACGGGTCCGCTGGACCAGGCGCTTGCGCTTAACCCGAAAGACCCCAACCTGCTGTACTACCGGGCCCGGGCGCATAGCCTGGTTGCCGAGGCTACGTATCGCCAGCTGTATACGCAAGAGCCTGACTCTGCGCTGGTGCACCGTGCCCTGGCTGAGTCGCTGGCGGGATCAGGACAGCCGGAGAAGTCGATCGCGGAATATCAACTGGCATTGAAGAAGGACCCTTCCAATGCGGATCTGTACGAGGGTCTTGGGGAGGAGGACCAGAAGCTATCGCGCTTCGATGCGGCGCGTGAGGCCTATCTGGGGGAGTTGAAGCTGAACCCGACCAGCGCCGTCGCGTTGTACAACCTCGGCAAAATGGATGTGGAGGCCGGCAAGGCGGAGACGGGGGTGGCGCTGTTGCGGAAGGCGGAGGCAGCCCACGCGACGGGCGCGCCCACCGCCTACTATCTGGGCTTCGGTCTGGCGCAGATGGGCCAATACGACGAGGCTGTGAGATGGCTGGAGCAGGCACTGGCGGGCCAGCCTACACCCTTTATCGAACAGGGCGCTCTGTTTCAGTTGGGCCGGGTATATCAGCGGCTTGGGCGCAAGGACGAGGCGGGGCGCACGATGAATCGTCTTCGGCAGCTGAAGGCGAGTGCGTCCGCAGGGACACAGTGAGGGCGTGCCGGCGTGGGGGCTTCCTGGACCTTGGGATGTCAAGCGCCCGTTCCCTTGCCGTCGCCGTAGGCATCCTGCTTGGCGCTTTGCCGTTGGGAGCGCAGGTCAAGTCGCCCTTGCCGTCGACGGAACAGGCTTCCGATCACCGAGATGCTGACATGGAGGCACTGACTGCATCCGCGCACACGTCGCTTCGGGAGCAGCGTTACCCGGAGGCCATGGAGCAGTTTGAGGTGCTTCTGAAGGCAGCACCAAAGAGCGGGGACGCCCGTCAGGGTGAGGTCGATGCAGCGACCGCCTGGGCGCTTGCGGAGATCAGGGCGCAGCATCCGAATCGTGCCATGGAGATCCTGGAACGGGCCATACAGCAGGTACCGGACGAGCCAGAGCTGCTTACGGATTTTGGCGTCGAGGCGACTGCACTTGGACAGTTCCCTATCGCCAATCAGGTGCTGCAGGCTGCCGACAAGCTGCGACCGAACCATCCGAAGACGGTGTACGCACTCGCACGGTTGGAGATCGAACAGCAACACTGGCCTGATGCCGAGCGTGACTTGAAGACATATCTAGCGTTGCGGCCCAATGATGGTTCGGCGTATTTCGGTCTGGGCCATGTGTATGCGATTCAGCAGCGTTACGATGAGGCACGTGTTGCTTTTGAGCGGTCCATTGAGCTGCAGCCGAAGCAGACGGAGTCGTATTACCAGCTGGGACAGCTGGCATTGCAGGCACACCAGGACGCGGCAGCGCAGAAAGACTTCCTGAGGGTGCTGGAGCGGCTGCCGAGTCATGCGGGGGCGTTGACGGGTCTGGGACAGATTGCGTTGCGGGCGAAGGAGTATGCCCGGGCTGAGCAGTACCTCGGCGAGGCTGAGAAGAGTGACCCGGCGTATCAGACGCCGCACTACTTTCGAGGTCTGGCGCTGGCCAAGCTGGGGAGGAAAGACGAGGCCGCGCAGGAGATGCGGCTGGGCGACAGTCGTCCCCATGCGGCGGACCCGCGGCGGGAGGGTGGCGAGAGCCCCTCCGCTCCGGCGCAGTCGCCGCCTGCCTCGTGAGCGGGGGGAACGCCGGGAGGACTCGGGAGAACTCTTGACGTCGGCCAGAGTGGGACCGTAGAGTCGGCTCGGCATCGTGTAAGCGGTTTCTTGCCAGTTTTGTGCGCGAGGCATTCCCTCGCTGATTCTGTTGGTAGGGGGTGGTCCTGTGGCGATTGTGGCTGGGGTGGATTTTGGGACGCTGAGCACGCGTGTGACCTTGTTGGACAGCGAAACGGGGCGGCTAGGCACGGCGTCGGCGAGCTACCCCCTAAAGCGAACGCGCCATGACCCGGACTTTGCCACGCAGTCGCACGAAGACCAGATGGATGCGCTGGCCAAGGCCATGCGCGAGGTGCTGGCGCAGACCGGCATCGAGGGCGCGGCGGTGGAGGCGTTGGCGATCGACACGACGGGGTCGAGCGTGATCTTTGTCGACAACGCGATGCAGCCGCTGGACGACTATTATCTTTGGTGCGATCACCGGGCCTTGCGCGAGGCGCAGCAGATCACAGCCCTGGCGCATGAACGCGGGCTTGAGGCGATCGAGTGGTGTGGCGGGGTGTACTCACACGAGTGGGGATGGGCGAAGCTGCTGCACTGGTTGCGCCACAATGCGGCCAAGCGCGAACGGTTTGCTTCCGCGTTTGAGCATTGCGACATGGTGGCCGCGACGCTGTGCGGCGTGCGTGATCCGAGGGCCGCCAAGCGCAGCGTCTGTGCCATGGGCCACAAGTGGCTATGGAATCCGAAGTGGGGTGGCTATCCGCCCGAGGAGTTTCTGACGGAGCTTGACCCGCTGTTTGCAGGCGTGCGCGAGAAGATGGCCGGTGAGGTGCTGACGTCGGATCACGTGGCCGGACATCTGGCACCGGCGTGGGCGGAGAAGATGGGCCTGAAGGCGGGAATTCCTCTGCCCGTGGGGGCCTTTGACGCGCACTGGGATGCCGTCGGCGCGGGCTGCCGTGAGGGCGACGTGGTCAACGTCGTGGGCACGTCCACCTGCATCATCGCGATGGGGGAAAAGGCCGGCCTGATCCGCGGGGTGTGCGGCGTGGTGCCGGGCAGCGTGGATCCCAAGCTGGTGGGGGTGGAGGCAGGCCTGTCGGCGGTCGGAGACATCTTTGAGGCGATCGCCAGGCGCGGCGGAACGGATGTCAAGACGCTTTCGCAGGGGCTGGAGCACTACAAGCCGGGGCAGACCGGGCTGCTGCGGCTGACGTGGGACAACGGCGATCGCACGGTGCTGGTGAATTCGGAGCTGGGCGGCGTGACGCTGGGCTGGAACCTCTTGCATACCGCGCAGGACGAGCTATTTGCGGCGATTGAAGGCACGGCGTTCCATACGCGCATCATCCTGGAACGCATGGCGGACGGTGGTGTGCCCATTGAGCGAGTGATCAACGCAGGCGGCATCCCGCAGCATAACGCGGTGCTGAACCAGGTGTATGCGGATGTGCTTGGCAAGCCGGTGCTGGTGCCGGACAGCCCGCCGACGAGTATCGGATCGGGCATTTTTGCGGGGCTTGCTGCAGGGGTGTTCACGAGCATTGCTCAAGGCCAGGCGAAGATGTGCCCCAAGCACAAGGTGTTCACGCCGAAAGCCGAGGTAACGGCTATGTATGAGCGGCTGTATGCGCTGTATCGCAAGCTGTACTTTGGGCTGGGGCAACGCGGGGCAGAGCCGGTCATGCTGGGCGATGTGCTGCCGGAGCTACGCGAGATTGCCGCTGAGGTGGTGCGGAGCGGAGAGTAGCTGTGGCTT
>CAXTGE010000018.1:10070-14465 GCA_964243645.1 uncultured Acidobacteriaceae bacterium
GTAGGAGCGGTTGTGTTTTGGGCGTGTCAGAGGGCCGTGGTTTGGCCGTAGGTGGCGTCCGCGCCGTGCTTGCGGAAGTAGTGGCGGTCGAGGAGAGCCTGCGAGACGATGCCCGCGTCGGCCTTGAGGGTGATGGTTTTGTAGGCCATCTTTGCGATGAACTCGAGGACGACGGCGTTGTGGGCGGCATCGTGCGGGGTGCGGCCCCAGGCGAAGGGGGCGTGTCCGGCGACGAGGCAGGCGGGGACGGCCAAGGGATCGAGTTCCCCATGGCCTGCTAGGCCCTTGAAGCGGCGCACGATGGCGATACCTGTCTCGTGCACATAGCGGCCCCCGATGGCTTCATCAGAGAGTGGCTCGGTGACCGGGACCGGGCCGTAGAAGTAGTCGGCGTGAGTGGTGCCGAAGGCGGGGATGGGTAGGCCGGCCTGGGCGAAGCTGGTGGCGAACTCAGAGTGAGTGTGGACGATCCCGCCGATCGCCGGAAACTCGCGGTAAAGCAGGGTGTGGGTGTCGAGGTCGGAGGAAGGGCGGAGATTGCCCTCCACGATGTTTCCGGCGAGATCGGTGACGACCATGTGCTCGGGGCGGAGTTCGTCGTAGTCGACGCCGGAGGGTTTGATGACGACCAGGCCCCCCTCGCGATCGACGCCCGAGGCGTTGCCGAAGGTGTAGAGGACAAGCCCGCGCTTGACGAGCTCGAGATTGGCTTCCAGTACCTGTGTGCGTAGATCCGGCAGGAGCATGATGAGGGAAACCTCCGAAGTAAGCGATTTCAGTATCTCAGGCTTCCCCTCCCCTTTGTGCGTGACGCGTGCGGGTGAAGCGGGGTAGGCTGTGTGGTGACTCCCGGGCTCGGTGTCCTTTGAGCGAGCCCGCGATCAGGAGATTGGCTTGCTCTCGAAGTGTGTATTCCCCTTGCTCGTTCTGCTCACGCCGTTTCTTTCCCTGAGCCCTGCGAAGGCGCAGACCGCGGCTGTCCCAGGTGCCATGCCGGCCAAGACATTTCGTAATCCCCTGCTGCCGAGCGGACCGGATCCGTGGGTGATCTCGAATAACGGGATGTACTACTACATGAACACGACGGGGAGCAATCTCACGATCTGGGCGACCCGGGATGTCACCGATCTAAAGCACGCGCAGAAAAAGGTGGTCTGGACGGCACCGGCGACAGGACCCTACAGCAAGGACATCTGGGCGCCGGAGCTGCACCGTTTCGAGGGCCACTGGTACCTGTACTTCGCGGCCGATGATGGACGCAACGAGAACCATCGGATCTATGCACTGGAGAACGCGTCAGAGAATCCGCTGGCCGGTCACTGGGACTTCAAGGGTAAGGTGAGTGACACCACCGACAAGTGGGCGATCGACGCTTCGGTGTTTGAGGTCAAGGGTCAGCGTTACATGATCTGGTCGGGGTGGAAGGGCAGTTCGGACGGCGAACAGGACATCTTTATCGCACACCTGAAGAACCCTTGGACCATCGACTCCGAACGTGTGCAGGTGTCTTACCCGCAGTACCCATGGGAGCATGTGGGCGACCTGCCGGAGCGCCCGGCGCTGCCCCACGTGGAGGTGAACGAGGGGCCGGAGATGTTGCAGCACGGAGACGACCTGTTCCTGGTGTACTCGGGGTCAGCTTGCTGGACGGACTACTACGCGCTGGGGGTGTTACGGGCAAAGGCAGGGGCCGATCTGCTACAAGCCTCTTCATGGCACAAGTACGACCACCCCTTCTTCAAGCAGGATGCGAAAAACAGCGTCTTCGGTACGGGACACAACGGCTTTTTCAAGTCGCCGGACGGCAAGCAAGACTGGATTGTGTACCACGCGAACGCGGCGCGGGGTGAGGGTTGCGGGAGTTCGCGCTCGCCGCGAGCGCAGCCGTTCACTTGGAATGCGGATGGGACGCCAGAGTTCGGGCCGCCCCTGCCGACAGATACGCCGCTTGCCAAACCCTCCCGCTGAGGCATGGGCCTAGCGCTCGCAGTACAACAGCCCTGCCAGGGGTACGCGGGGCGCAGTACACTTTGTGGCTTACGGAGACCGGATGAAATCTACATTGTTTACGACTTGCCTGCTTGCCTTCACTCCCCTTGCCCACGCCGCCGTTACGGAGGCGACCTGGGGCACAGCGGATGGCAAGTCTGTGGCGCTTTATACGCTGTCCAACAGCGAGTTGACGGTGCGGATCACCAATTTCGGCGCGCACATTGTCAGCATCGAAGCCCCGGATCGCCAGGGCAAGAAGGCGGATGTGGTGCTTGGCTATAACAGCCTGGCCGGCTACGAGGCCGACACGAAGACCTATATGGGGTCCGTGGTGGGGCGTTACGGCAACCGCATAGCCAAGGGCACCTTCAACCTGGATGGCACCACGTACCACGTCCCCACCAACGATCATGGATTGAACGCCCTGCATGGCGGCACGACAGGCTTTGACCGGAAGATCTGGTCCGGGCAGAAGACGGCCACGGGTGTGGAGCTTACGCTGGTGAGCCCCGATGGCGACATGGGCTTCCCTGGGCAGCTGACCGCGCATGTGCGGTACACACTGGAAGACAAGTCGCTGAAGATTGAGTACAGCGCCACCACGACCAAGCCGACCGTGCTGAACCTTACCAACCACAGCTACTTCAACCTGGGAGGCGAAGGAAGCGGCGATGTGCTGAAGGAGGTGGTTCAGCTGAATGCGGACCGCTACACGCCGACAGACAAGGCACTGATTCCTACCGGGCCGTTGGCACCCGTTGCCGGCACGCCGTTTGATTTTCAGCAGCCTACGCCGATGGGCGCGCACATCCATGACGCGAATGACCAGCTAAAGATCGCCGGCGGCATCGATCATAACTTTGTGCTGAAGGGCAGCGGTGCCGGGCTGCATATGGCGGCAAAGGTGGTTGATCCTGCGAGCGGCCGCACCCTGACCGTGACGACGACGGAGCCTGGGGTTCAGTTTTACTCCGGAAACTTCCTGGATGGCTCTTTGCGCGGTGCAGCCGGCGCGGCATACGAGCAGCATGCAGGATTTTGCCTGGAGACGCAACATTTTCCGGACTCGCCCAACCAGCCAAAGTTCCCGAGCACGGAGTTGAAGCCGGGCCAGACGATGCACTCGGAGACGGTATTTACTTTTGGAGTGCAGAAGTAAATCTTGCGGAGTCGCTGAAGGTATCAGGTTGCACCTGTGAGGGGACGGGGCGGGTGGTAGTAAGTATGCGCCCCGTTGCAATCTTGTCTTAAGTTGGTTCAACTTGCCGTCCGACCGGCAAGCCTCTCATACACATCCTGATAGGCCCTGGTCGTCTTTGACCATTGCAGGGCCAGAGCGCGCTCCCGGGCGGCTGCGCCGAGCTGCTTCCGGCGCTGCGGCGAATGAAGCAGATCACGGATCAGCTGCGCCAGTTGCCGGGGATCTTCCGGGTCCTGCAGGACAACGAAGGTGTCTTTCAAGGAACGCACGGACTCGATGTTTTTTGAGATCACGATGGGCAGACCGCTGGCCATAGCTTCCAGAATGACCAGGGGATGCGCCTCATAACGTGATGGAAAGACGAAGAGGTCCACGGACCGCATGAGGGCGGGGATGCGCCGTGACTTACCGATGAAGTGAACCCGATCGCGCAAGCCCAGGGAGGCAGCCCGCTCCGGCGCGGCGCTACCCTCAACATCACCCGCCACGGCGAGATGGAGTTCGGGTATCAGAGAGGCTGCCCGGAGCAGCGTCAACAGATTTTTCCTGGGGCTTTTTATATCCCCCACGAAGAGCGCCAGCGGCACGTCGGGCGGCAGATGGAAGGATGCTCGCTCGGCGGGACCGGGCTGAAACTCGGAGGTGTCGACACCGTTGAGGATGACCTGAACGCGTTCGCGCGGAACACCGAGGGCGCCGATGTCGTCGGCGACCACCTCGGAGACAGCGATAATCTGCCTCGCAGCGCGAAATGCTTTGCGTTCCCAACGTGCGTTGAGAAGGGTAAACAGGCGCTGGTAGAGGTTATAGGGACGGAGGGAGCGCAAGTAGGGGTAATGACGATTCTTCCTCCAGGCACTGTGGACGAAGTGAGCCGTGACGATATCGCAGGGTTCCCAGGTGATGAAGCCATTCGCCTGGATGAGATCGAACTCACCACGATGAGCGCGGATCCAGCGGGCACTTTGATTTGCAAAGGCGATGTTCTGCAAGAGCTGGGTGGGAAGGCGCTCGTCTCCGACGCGCACAAAATGAGCTGAAGGGTGAGAAGCGATGTCCTCCGCGCAATGGGAGGTCAGCAGAGTGAGTTGGAACCCTTGCGCGAGAAGAGCTCTGGCCACCTCATAGTTGACGCGCCCCTGGCCATCAAGCTGCTGAAAACGGTGTGCAATCAGGAGCAGCCGGAGAGGCTTTGCTGGAAG
>CAXTGE010000018.1:14565-22782 GCA_964243645.1 uncultured Acidobacteriaceae bacterium
GACAAAAAGAGCTTCCATTCGCCTACACTTGCGATGTTCTGCAGGGCGTACTCGAGCGTCGACGCGCGCGCCTTCCGGACCGCCCAGGGCGGCAGCTCAGGATGGCAGCCGATGTGGTGCTCTACCGTGGAGAGCACCGAACGGGCGAGGGCCAGACCGTTGCTGGACATGTTCCCGGGATAGGTCCGATAGCCCACCAGATAGCGGCGGACCGCGGCGATGGGATGCTTTGCCGCGATGCGCAGCTCCAGATCGAGGTCTTCACAGCCGCCGAGACCATTTGCGGCCCAGTTCGTGTCGAAGCCGCCGATGGAAAGGGCGAGTTCGCGAAACAGGAATAGCGAACTACCATTGCCCACCGGGCGTGAGAATAAATGGCGGGCAAAGATGTACCCGCTATACCCGACGCCACTGCCGTTTCGGACCACGCGATCCTTGGTGTCGATGATGCGCATGAGGGTATAGGAGGCTGCGGCGCTGTTGTCGTTCTGCGTGGTGAGCGCCGTAACCTGGTCCGCGATTTTGGACGGGTGCCAAAGATCGTCGGCATCCAGAAAGGCCACGAATTCACCCCGGGCTACCTCGATGCCGATGTTGCGGGCGCTTGCGACGCCCCCGTTTGCGACGGCGACGATACGCACGCGGCTGTCCCCCAACGCAGCTTTTTCTGCCATCGCCCGGGTGTTGTCGGTCGATCCATCGTCTACGACGATAACCTCGGTATCCGTATATGTCTGCCTGAGCGCAGAGGCCATCGTTCGCGCGAGGAAGCGCTCCGCGTTGAATGCCGGGATGATGATGCTCGCAAGTGGCTGACTCATCACGACACGCCCGTGTTGTATTCAGCCACATCCATCTTAAATTCAGGGTACCTGCTTGGCTTTGTCGCTAACAGGTACATTCGTCCTATCCCGCGTGTAGCTGTGCCACAGTCCGTGAGACAAGCCGAACTGCTGTTACAAATGTTAAAGAAGCATAGAACTCAGTGTCGAATGACCGCTAAGTGCATACCTAGGTAAGTTACACAGGTAGGTACCAAGAGTTCGTACAAGAAGGCAGAAGTACAGGGCTTGCGACGCTCTACGAAAGCCAGGGGGTATACAGGACCTACCCATTCCGGTAGCTAACGCCATTCATCTTAGCCGACTCTCTGTTCCCGTGACGAGTGTGCAATCCAGCGAGCCCGAGAGGTATCCCTACTTTGTTGCATACACTGTGACGGCCGTGTGTCGTCCTATGATCCTCAACGCTGCATCAGATGAAAACTTTGAATTCTCCCTGGCTGGCCGATGGCGCTTCATGCGTACCGGACTGCAGAAATTCAAGAGACGCCGTGAGTTTGGTGCGGTACTCAGGTATGGAGGCGAGAGGGCCTGTCCGAATCACTTTTCCGCGATCAATCACGATGGCGTCATGGCAGAAGGAAAGCGTCGACGGACGATGGCTGATCAGCAGGACGGTCGTTCCGGCGGGAAGACGCTTCAGCGTTTCGAGAATGACGTTCTCCGTCTCGACATCGACGGCATTGGTAGCTTCGTCAAGGATCAGAATTTGCGGCTCCCGAGCCAGAGCCCTGGCAATGCCAATGCGTTGCCGCTGGCCTCCCGATAGGCTCATGCCCTGCGAGCCGACCAGCGTCTCGAATCCGTGTGGGAGATCGTGGATGAAGTCGGCACCGGCCGCAAAGGCTGCATCTTCGATTCTTGCCTGTTTCATGCCCGGATGGTTGTAGGCGATGTTTTCGGCAATGCTACCGTCGATGAGATCGATGTCCTGACCGGCAACGGCAATGGCTTGCAGCCACTCGGACAGCCGAAGGTCAGAGAGCTTTTCACCATCGACATAGATGTCGCCGGAGACCGGCTCCAACAGGCGGCAGAGCAGGCCGATAAGCGTCGACTTCCCTGCCCCGGAGCCGCCCATCAGGGCGGTGGAGCGACCGCGGTGCAGCGTGAAGCTGGCGTTGCTGAGCGCGGCTTCCCCACGATCGACGTACTCAAAGGTGACGTTCCTGAACTCTATGGTCTCGCGGAGCCCTGGAAAAGGAAGGTGACCTTGAGAGACGACGGGCTTGCCTCGGGTCTCGAGTAGCCACTCAACCTCCCTGAAGTGAGCCACGAGCGCGGCAAAGCTGGCACCAGACTGCTCAAAGGCGCGAAGGTGGGGCTGCAAGCGATTCATCAAGACAAGGAAGGCCGCGAGCACAGGCAGGGACACGCCGGTCGCCACGGCGACGAGCAGCACGAGGATGAACAGGAGACCGTGCAGAGCCTCCAGCACGGGGCCGAGCGTACCGGAGAGATTCTCAACCTTCAGATTGGCTTCGCGGAGATCGTCCGAGGCTGCTTCGAAGAGGCCCTGCTCAGCCTGCTGGCTATCGAAGAGGCGGATCAAGCGAGCGGCGAAGACGGTGAACAGCATGCGATCCGCAAGAGCCTGGTTGACCGCAACCGTCCTGTCGCTGAAAGCGCGAAGAATTCTTTCCGTGCGTTTCTGCACGAGGCGAGCGATGAGACCGCCGACTGCGACAAGCAACGAGAGCTTCCAGCTCACCAGCAACAGCAGAACGCTGAAGACGACAATCCCGGCAGCCTCCGCCAGGCGAGTCAACGTAACGCGCACGGCTTCAGAGGCCTTCCATGACTCCGAACTGAGGATGTTGAGAAGGCGCGCAGGTTCCTGAACCAGAAAGAACGAATACGCGATTGTGTGCAACCGATCGGAGAGAGCACGGCGGATGTCATGCCCGACGGCGCCGTCGACCCAGCTTGCGAAACGGTTGGCGGCGATCTGGAGGGCGCTCTTCAGGAGCATGCAGCCGAAGATCACGGAGCAGACGATCAACACCCGTTCCTGGCGACTGTGCCCCTGGGCGAACCGCTGAATGATGCCAAGCGCACCGGTGCTCGTCGTGTTGAGGTCGTTGGTGAAGGTAGACAGGAGGGGGATCAGCAGACCGACGCCCACGCCTTCCAGAAGTCCCGTCGAGGTAGCAAGGATCGTGACGACGAGGGCAGTCCAGAGATAGCGGCGCGCGATTGCCGCGAGATTCGCATTCGTCTCGAAGATGCCGAACGTCCTCATACCTGCCTCGCCGCCTGCATGTCGACCTTACCTTAGCGTATGTTTCCGTATGCAACTCTGAACGGGATGCGGTTGTTATGATCCCGAATATACGTCACCGCCCAGCCGTGCTCCATTCCACGAAAGACGAGCGTACCCCGCAGCCATGTACCAAAGGGAGACAGAGATGGAGGATGGCAGGGAGTTGCCGGAGAGCATTGCAGTCGTTCTTACCACGTATAACGACAGCGAATACCTGATTGCTGCGCTGGAAAGCGTTCTGGCCCAGAGTTGGGCGGCGGACGAGATTGTGGTTGTAGATGACGGATCAAAAACGAGTCCGCAGCCTTTGCTGCGACCCTTTCCACAAGTTACTTTTCTGCGCAAACGTAACGGCGGCCTTTCCAGCGCACGCAATGCTGGGTTACGAGCAGTCCGATCGAGTTACGTTACCTTTCTGGACGCAGATGACTTACTCGAACCGGTTGCCCTTCGCGCCGGGCTTGCGTGTTTTCGCCGCTATCCCCGAGCCGTAATGGTCTATGGAGGGCATCGGCGGATTGATAGTAACGGCACTCGACTTGGGGCCGACCATGTGGGTCCCGTACCGCCGGATACGTATAAAGAGCTATTGACGACTAACTTTATCGGGATGCACGCCACCGTCCTGTATCGGCGCGATGTCCTGCTTGCGGAAGGAGGTTTTGATGAGAATCTCCGCATGTGCGAGGACTATGACGTCTATCTCCGGCTGGCACGCGTGTACGAAGTTGAAGCACATCCGGAAATCGTTGCTGAGTACCGTCGCCATGCGCGTAATATGTCCAGCAATAGCCAACAAATGCTGGAAGCCGTACTCGCCGTGCATGGCCGGCATAAGATGCAGGTCCAGCAGGCTCGTAAGCAGGCGTGGTACAGAGGGCAACAATACTGGCGTGCGTACTATAGGTCAGGATGGCCGGAGTCAATCAAAGGAACGGGAGTCTTAGTGGGGATACTGAGGAGAATCGCGCGGTCTGTAGTTCGAAGAGCAAAGAATCGGTTACGCGGAGGTCGGATCCATCGTCTCTGGAGACGTTCCACGCAGCGTTGGCCGCCGGTCTATGGACATATTCGCTACGGTGATTTTGCTTCCACCACCCCCATCGATCCGGATTTCGGGTACTCACGCGGCAATCCGGTGGACCGGTACTACATCGAGAACTTTTTGCAGGCGAGCTCGCCTGACATCAAGGGGAGAGTCCTGGAGGTAGCCGAAGACACCTACAGCAAGCAATTTGGGGGCGCTCAGATTACCCAACAGGATGTGCTGCACTACAACCTGCCGGACCCGATCGTGACCATTCTGGGAGATCTGACCCAGGAGGGCGTGCTGCCTGATGCAGCGTTCGATTGCATCATTCTGACGCAGACCCTGCAGCTCATCTTTGATCTTGAAAAGGCCGTCACGCGCCTGCATGCTGCCCTGAAGCCGGGAGGCGTGCTGTTGCTGACGGTGCCGGGCATCAGCCAGATCGAGCGGACGGACTGGAACGATAGCTGGTACTGGAGTTTCACGGCGTCGTCCATCCGTAAGCTCTTCGGGCGCAGCTTCGCTCCTGAGGAGATGGACGTTGCGCAGGTGGGCAACGTGTTCTCCGCCACGATGTTTCTACACGGTGTCGCGCTTGAGGAAGTCGACACACGGAAGCTGGATGTTTACGACGAGGCCTACCCGGTGATCGTGACGCTGAGAGCGCGGAGGACCTGATGGGGGTACGACGACTGCTTCGCGGGATCGGGCGACGGTTGCGTCCTCACGTAACCCGCCCTTGCATCCTGATGTACCACCGCGTCGCCCCGTTGAAGCACGACCCCTGGGCACTTGCTGTGGAGCCGGAGCTCTTTGAGCAGCAGATGCAATACCTCCGCGAGCACAGGGTCCCCATGACCGTGGACGAGATGGTACGTCGGCTCAAACACGGAGACTTGCCAGCAAAGGCCATTGGGATCACGTTTGATGACGCCTATCTCGACAACCTGGTGCACGCCAAGCCCATATTGGCTCGCTATGGCGTGCCGGGTACCGTCTTTGTTCCCACGGGCCTGATCGGCAGAACCGTGCCGTTCTGGTGGGATGAGCTAGCGACCATGATTCTGGAATGCCCGCGACCCACGGACTTCCTGCAGCGTTGCGGATCGGACGAGGTGCCGCTGCGCTGGGGCCAACCGGAGCGGGCCGACGACCATCCAGCGTGGCGTGGATGGGACCCCCCACGGACGCAAAGGCAGACAAGCTACGTCGCGCTGTGGAGCCGCATGCAGAAGACCACCACTGAAGTGCGGGAAGACGTTATGAGTTCCCTTCGCGGACGTTTCGAGGCCATGATCGATCCGCTCGGCTTGCCTATGACGAGGGCCGAGCTGACCGAACTGGTCGAGGGTGGCGTGGTTCGCCTGGGAGCGCACTCCGTCCATCACGCGTCACTTTCGGACATCAGTTTTGAGGAAAGCCGCGCCGAGATCCGCGGCAGTCAGGCAAAGTGCCGCACGTTCACTACAGAGCCTGTTGAGGGATTTGCGTATCCCTACGGCAACATGACCTCCGCCGTGTGCCAAGAGGTGGAAGCGGCCGGCTTTGCCTGGGCGTGTGCCGCGGAGGCGGGCTTCCTCGATGGCAAGCAGACGGACTTCTTCCGATTGCCGCGCATCCCGGCACCCAATGTCGCCGGACCAGCGTTCGCGATGGCCTTGGCTGGTTGAGGCTGACTGCGTGCGATCCTCCCCAACCGAAGACCGCCAGTGAGTCGAGACCGGCGTTGATCTTCAGCCGTATGGAACGAAAGGAACGATGACTGAAAGACCCCTCATTTCCGTTGTGATTCCGGTGTTCAACCGGGACAAGTACCTCGCGGAATCGATCGCCAGCGTATTCGCACAGACGTACGACAACTGGGAGCTCCTTCTCGTGGACGACGGCTCGACCGACAAGAGTTACGAGATGGAGCTGGACTATGCAGCACGCCATCCGGAGCGAATCCGCTGCATCACCCATGAGAACCGTGAGAATCGCGGCATCAGTGCCTCCCGGAACCTGGGAAGCCGTGAGGCGAGGGGCGCTTATATCGCCTCTCTGGATTCTGACGACATGTGGGTGCCGACAAAACTGGAGCACCAGGTGAGCATCCTGAACAAGCATCCCGAGGTGGGACTGATTGTGGGTGCGACGAAGTATTGGCATCCCGGGGAGGCCCGCCTGGATCAGGTGCTTCTGGCAGGCAATACGCGGGACCAGCTTGTCCAGCCGCCGCAGCTTTTCCATGAAATGTATCCCATGGGTACGGGCACGGCACCCTCCATGAATACGGTCCTGCTGCGCAAGGACCTCGTTGAGCGCATTGGTGGATGGGAAGAGAGCTTCCGGACCACCTATGAGGATCAAGCGATGCTCTGCAAGGTGTACCTGCTTGCGTCGGTCTACATCTCCAGTGAGCTTGGCGATATCTACCGGCAACACGACGAGAGCATCATGAAGACCGAGCTGGTCGGAATCCGGTACTTTCGCAAACGGTATATTTTTCTGCGATGGCTAGAGCAGTGGGTCCGAACCAATCTTCCGGAGCGCACTGCTGAGTTAAAGCTGGTGCAGCAAGCGGTGCAGGACCCGGAGCTCTGGCCCTTCCGCGATCCGGTGCGATACAACGTACTCCGCACTCTGCGAAAGATTGGCAAGATCACCGGAAGATTTACCGGATGGTCCCAGCGGACGTGAGTCTCATCCGCCACGACTACCCGCCCATCTGCTGTAACATTGTGCCTGAACTTGTTGTGCTACTACGACTTCCACTGGCTGCGACCATACGGGTTTTGGGGCTGGTTAAGTGTCGAACCTCGCCAGCTGAGCGAGCGGTGTTCAATCGGAAATGACGGTCTCCATGGGCAAGACAAGTACACCTCCTCCCGCAACGACCAGCGCCTCGGTGCACCTGGACGCTTTGCGGGGTGCGGCGGCCCTGCTCGTCTTTACCAACCACACCCGTGCTCTTTACTTCGCGTCTCCGCTTCCGCACCAGGCCGTTGCGTTGCAACCCGCAGTCCAAGCAGCGGCTGAGACCTCGGCGGGTGAAGGCGGCGGCACTATCCGGATTGCCAGTGCGGCCGTGATCGTGTTTTTCGTTTTGAGCGGCTACCTGGTGGGTGGCAGTGTGCTGCGCTCGCTCCGCAGCGATCGCTGGTCGTGGACGTCGTACCTGACGAAGCGCCTGGTGCGCCTTTTCATCGTCCTGGTTCCTGCGCTTCTGCTTGGGGCCATTCTGGACCGCGTCGGCATGAGGATGTTTGGCCCGGGTAGCATCTACACCGCTCCTCCCGGGCTACACCTGACTGTCTCAGCCGACCTGCCCCAGCGGTTGCGGCCCCTCGTCCTGTTGGGCAATCTTGCGTTTCTGCAGAACATTCTCGTGCCGGTTCAGGGAACGAACGTCTCCCTGTGGAGTCTGGCGAACGAGTTCTGGTACTATCTAGCGTTTCCGCTGGCAGCGTGCGCCCTGTTCCCCCAATTCAGCAAGGCGATCCGCGTGATCTCATTTGTAGTTGCGTGCGGCGTTCTCTGGTTTGTGGGGCCCGCGATCGCATTGTTGTTCCCCATTTGGCTGATGGGAGCTTTAGTCAGCGTGGCTCCCGCGAAGCTGGGCAAGTCCACGGCACGGGTATTTTCCTGGATGGCGCTTGGGGCGCTGCTGTTAAGTATTGGCGGCGTACGCCTGCTTGATATGGAGGCAGTGAAGGCCGAGTACGTGATCGGTGTCTTCACGTCACTGCTTTTGTACGGGATCATTGCGCAGAACTGGACATGGCAGGAGGTATCCCGCAATGGAGCGGCTTCTACGGCTTCCTACCGCGGCGTGGCCCGCTTCTTTTCGAACATCTCCTACAGCCTGTACCTCTTTCACCTGCCGCTTGCCGTATTTCTGTGTGGGCTAGTGGATTCACCCTGGCGGTCTTTAGGTCGAGGGCCGAAAACGCTGGCCTGGTTCGGTTGTAGTGACCTGCTTATTCTGGGTCTGGTGTATCTGCTTTGGTGGGCATTTGAGTCGAGGACCGATGCCCTCCGCTCCAAGCTGTTTCGCGCTGAAGCTCGAGCCGCCTGACACCCAAGGGCCACCCCTTCAGGAC
>CAXTGE010000018.1:22882-25373 GCA_964243645.1 uncultured Acidobacteriaceae bacterium
CTGTTTCGCGCTGAAGCTCGAGCCGCCTGACACCCAAGGGCCACCCCTTCAGGACCGTTAAGCGAAGTGACCCGTTTAGACGGAGATCTCACGGGACGAGGCGGGTGGGAGTCTGGTTAGGCGCTGTCCTACAAAGGCTTGCGAAGATTGCGAGCGGTGAAGTCGGCCGAGAGCTGTTTTCCCAAGCTGTGGCTTCCGTTGACACGTTCAGGCCAGTTTTTTTGGGAAATTGGCGCGAACTGCCTCGGCTCAGCGCTAGACCTGTAGGAGAACAGCTCTAGCGCACGATCAGCGCATCGAGAACTGCATTCAACGTGGCAGCACTGGCGAGCGGGATTGTGGTATCGAGGAGCGCCTTGACACCGCTTCGGGGGATGACGAGGATATCGGCCGCTTGCAGTTGCACGTTCGGTGCCTCGTTCTTGTAGATCTTCTTGATGTCCAGAGGAATGGTCTGCGGCCCGTTGGGGGTGGCGCGGATGATGGAGACCCTGTTGTCAGCGGTTGCGCGTTGGGTACCCTCCGCCAGCGAGATTGCCTCAAGAACATTGATGGGCTGTCCTGCGGGGAGGGAGAACGGGCCGGGCTTGGCGACATTGCCCACGATATAGAAGACGCTGGCGCGCGAGACAAACACCGTATCGCCAGGATTGACGCGTGTGGCCCGTTGGGTCTCCGAGAAGTTGGGCGAGCGAACTTCGATGACCTCTTTGTGCTCCGGATTGGCCTGATGCGTGATGATGATGCTGTCACCCTCGTTGAGGGTCGGACCACCTGCGGCAGCGAGTGCGCCGTAGAGGGAGTGCTCCCCAAGCAAGGTATAGGTGCCGGGGCTGCGAACCTCCCCGACAACGATGACGCCTTGCGAGGCGTACTCCTGGACGAAGACGTTCACATGGGGATCAATCATGATCTGCGCATCGCGCAGGCGCTGCTCGATGGCCTGCCCTGCTCCAAGTGCCGAAAGCCCACTGAGATCTACGACGCCCCCCTGAAGGAGGTTGATTTTGCCCGTCTGATCGACGCGGAACTTGCCGGAGAGCTCAGGCGTGTTGAAGACGTCCAGATTGATCAGGTCGCCGGGGCTGATCATCAGGTTGGCAGAGGTGGGCTGGGTTTGCGTCGTTGGCACCTGTGCCAGGGTGCAGACAGAGGCGAAACCTAGAAGAGCACAAGCCAGTACCTCGGAGACCGCGGCGCGGCGCCACAATTTCGAGAGCAGATCAGGACGCATAAGCCTCCTTGCTGTAGGCGTTTTCGTCGCCATAGAGTTCAAACGAGCCGGTCGCATCACTAATGACGATGCCCACGACATTCGCGTCTGTCTGATTGAGCAAATTCTGCGCGTTTTGCAGGTGCTTCAGTCGAGTGACGCCCTGCCTGGCGATAAGGAGCACACCGTCGACCCAGTTCGACAAGGGGAGGCTGTCGCTTACCGAGAGCAGTGGAGCGGACTTCAGCACCACGTACTCGAACTGCGAGCCCCATTCCTGGAGGGCGGCATGGAAGCGGCTGGAGGCGAGAGCTTCGGCGGGGAGTGCCGTTTGCCTTCCGGCTGTGAGCAGGGACAGGGTCGGCAGCGCAGCGAGTGGCTGTACGAAGTGAGGCTGGAGATTTGCAGATTCAAGAACGTCAGCCAACCCGACTCCGTTCTCCATTGAGAACTGCTGGTGAAGGCTGGGCCGGCGGAGCTCGGCGTCGACAAGAAGGACCTTCGCGCCGGTCTGCGCCAGCACGATGGCGTAGTTCGCGGCAACGGTGCTCTTCCCCTCGCCGGATTGCGGGCTGGCGATCATCAGGGTCGAGAGACGTTGGCCATCGGCGGACTGCAGGAGGAAGTTCCGCAGCCGGCGATAGGCCTCCGCATCTCGCGAGAGCGGTGCCAACGCGGCTACGAGGCCCGAACTGGACTTCGGCATACGGGGGATCAAGCCCAGCGTTCGGTAGCGAATGGCACCCTGCAGCTGCTCCATACTCATTACTTTATCCGCGGACGCCTCGACGACCAGGGCGGAGCCGATGCCGATCAGCAAGCCCAGAGCGGTACCGAAGGCGAGGATAAGGGATTTTTTCGGAGCGACAGGATAGAACGGAACACGCGCGATATCGACCGGCAGCGTGTTGATCCCGTTCAGACCGGCGACGATGCCGGCCTGGTCCAGCTTGAGCTGCAAGGTGGTGTAAAGTTCACGGCTCGCATTCTCCTGCGACTGCAGAAAACCCAACTCCGCCTGCTGACGATTCAGAGCGTAGGCCTTGTGCGCCTGCGCTTCGTAGTCATTCCGGAGCATGTCCTCGGTCGTCTTTGCGGTCTCGTACTCCTTGCGAACCTGGTTCTGAATCAGGTTGACGTTGCTATTGATCTCCGCGGTAACGGCATCCAGCTGCTTCTTCACCTGGATTAGTGCGTCATACCCTGGACCGAACTTGGTGGATAGCTGGGCGTACTGCTGGGATAACTGAACCTGCTGGTTTTCAAGCGCCTGAAGGC
>CAXTGE010000018.1:25473-28255 GCA_964243645.1 uncultured Acidobacteriaceae bacterium
AGCTGGGCGTACTGCTGGGATAACTGAACCTGCTGGTTTTCAAGCGCCTGAAGGCGAGCATTCGGAAAGACCGCAGACAGCACCGCCGGATCCTGGTTGCCGGCGTTAGCGGCGCGAAGCTGCGCTTCCTTGACAATGCGATCCGCTTCCGCCGTCGTCAGACGTTCGTTCAGTTCTTTGAGCCGATCCGTCGTGGTGTTCGGCCCGGCACCCGAGGGCGATGTTTCCGTGGCCAGGATGCCATTCTGCTCTTCAAACTTTGCGAGCTTCTCCTGTGCTTCCGTTGCACGTGACTGGAGATCCTGCATCTCGGCTGAGAGCCACGTGGTGATCTGGGTCACGGAGCCGTGCCGGCTTTCGAAGTTCTCGCGGATGTAGGCGGTCAGGAGATGGTTGGCGAGGGTCGCCGTGATTTTCGGTGAAGGATCACGGAAGGTGATGCTGACAAGCTGTGTATCCCCTAGCTGCTTCACGGTGAGCTCACTCTTGAACTTGCCGATCAGATCTTCCTGATCCGGCGTGAGGGACTCATTGGCCGCGGGGATGTACATCGTCTTCTTCTCCGCATCGGCGAACTGCTTGAAGACGTCGTCAGGAAGGGAGTTCAAGGCGCCGATAGCCACCCTGTCGCTCTGCAAGATCTGGATCTCCGTGGTGACATCCGAGCCGGCCAAACCGGAGGCAGCGAGATCGCCGAGGCCCAGGGAGCTGGCCCGACCCTGATCGATACGTAGCGTGGCCTCCGCTTCGTAGATCGGGGTCGCGGTTCTCGCATACACCAGGGCGACCAGGGCACACAGGAGCGTAGAACCAACGATGAACCACTTGTGTTTCAGAATCATCTGCAGGATTTGTCCGATGGACAGACCTGGAGAAGCTTCCTGGGGAGCACCTGCTTGCGGATTGCGTCTTCGTTGCGGAGCCGCCACTCTAGTATCGCTTGTGTTCATTGGATCTGACGTATGCTGCTTCCCCAGCTCATCGAATGAACTGAAATCCTAGGCTTGTGTACCATGCCGTTTGCAAGCGCACCCTATTTGCTTCGTTGCACCGCTCCAACACTGTGCAGCCACAGACCACACCCTTACAGAATACCTAGAAGAGGCCCGGAACGGCCCCTAACTCTAGTAATCGGGAGCATGTACCCGATGGAATCCGCAACGCGTGCGTGTCTTCGCGTGCGTGTTCCAAGAGGTGCTTGTATGCCTTTAGCTGCAACCATTCTATGCGATACGATCTCCCTCCTCAGGCCGCCCTGCCCTTTACCCTTCCTTTGCGGCCTTACGACCCAAGCGCCTCTCCATACACCCCGCGAATCCTGCCTGCGATCAGGGGCCACGCAAAGTGTTTCAGAGCGTACTCCCGGCATGCCGCATCGCTGGGCAAGGGACGGGTGCCCGTGAACACCTCTGTCAGCAGCCGGCCGATCGCCTCCGTACTGGTGTCGGTGAAGACACACTCCGGCGCGAAAGGTTGTACCACCTCGGGGAGACCACCGACGGGTGTAACCAGGACCGGGGTTCCCGAGGCGAGGGACTCAAGCGTGATCATGCCGAAGCCCTCGAGAGCCTGGGAGGGCACGACGGTGAGGTCCGCGGCCCGGTAGGCGAAGGGGAGATCGTCTTCTTCGATCCGGCCGAGGAGCCGCACGTTGCCTCCCAGGCCACGCTCCACGAGGCGCTGCTCCAGCTCGGCGGTAAGAGGCCCCTTGCCGCCGAGGAGCAGCAGAGCGTCCGGCGCGACGGCCACCACGGCCTTCATGGCGTCGATGAGGTTTTCGAGGCCCATGCGACGCACCAGGCGGCGCACGGCAAGCAAGATGGGCCTATCCTGCGGCCACCCGAGGCGAAGCCTGGCTTCCCCACGGGTGACGGTATTGTTGAAGCGATCCGTATCGATGCCCCCAGGAACGATGCGAATCAGGCTCTCCTCGATGCCGTAGCGGGTGACCAGCTCGTGCTGAAAGGCCTTCGACAGCACGATGAGCCGGCGGGCACGGCGGTAGACACCGCGTTCCATGCCCGCTTTCAGGCGAAGAGCGAGTGGGGCGGACCCCTCGACGTAGCTCTCCGCTGCCCACGGGCCGTGGAATTGCACCACCATGGGGTGTTTTGCGGCCTGGCCGCCCAGAGGAGCGGCATACAGCGCAAAATGCGACACAATGAGGTCCACGGAGCCGGCACGGAGCTGCCGCAAGGCGGCCTGCCGGGCGAGCCAGAGGCGTGTGTAGAGGGGGTCCTTGCTGCGGGCGAAGGCGGTAACCACGCCGTTCGTTTCCCGGTCGATGCTCTGAGGGCCGACAACGAGGCCGTGGACCTCCGCACCCGCTGCGGGCAGATGCCGAAGCAGGTCGACGAAGTAGCGATTCAGCCCGCCCACCCGTTCCGTCGGCCAGTCATTGCCGATTTGTAGGGTTCTGAGACGAGGGCTCAGAGTTTCGTTCACCGGGTGAACCTCGTGTTAGATCGTGAGACCTCGATGAGGTCGGAGAGAAAGGCGGTCACGCGCTCGATCTGCTCCTCGTGGTTGAAGCCCGTCTCCGGAGCGAAGCGGCTCTTCATGGCAAGAACCGAGTCTGACGTTGCGGACTGCATCAGGTTGGCCAGATCCTCCAGGAAGCGCTCATCCCAGGGAGCGTCGCCGCGCAGCCGCAGGATATCCCCGCGATCCAGATCGTAGGCCATGGGAATCTGGTTGGTGACGATCATGAGATTGACACTCCGATACTCAGGCAGTTTGGTGGTGTACCGGAAGCTTCCCACGCCATCGACGCTCTGCGGCA
>CAXTGE010000018.1:28355-29725 GCA_964243645.1 uncultured Acidobacteriaceae bacterium
GCGCAACCGAGGATGATTCCCCCCACGCTCTTGCTGATGTCCAGGTCAGGCATCCAGTGTTTTCCATTCTCCCAGGACGTATGGAGCTGCGATATTGCTGGTGAATGAACTCTGCCCGATGCTAAATCGACGCACGATCCCGGGCCAGAACGTGATCGCGAGTACCTGCTCAGGCTAGCACGCTGTCCCGACTTTAACGCGAAGCCGGCCCGCGGGAGGCCTGTCTCGCTGCCAACCATGCACGGTTCGCCGCGGCTCGCATCTCGCGCTTCGCGCGATCTCCCCTCAGGCCTGTCACCAGACCGCGCAACAGACCGGGTGTGCTCTTGAGGCCGACAGCACGCATCCAGAGCAGAGCCACGTTACGCCTTACACCCGGCCGCATGTGACGCAGCAGGGTGAGGTAGAGATTGAACGAGGTGTTCTCGATGGCCTGGAGGCTGGGGGTGCCACGCTGGTCCGCGTCGAAACGGGGTGCGGGGAAATGATCTACGGCGACCTCCGGGTCATACAGGAGGCGCCATCCTCGTTTTCTTACGTGGAGACTGAACGCCATGTCAAGACAGGTTTGCGCCCCCCCGCCGCGGAGGTCGGTATCGAAGTAAAGATCTTTGATGGCTTCTGCCCGAAAGGCCATGTTGACCCCTTTAAGGATGTCCACATCGTTGTGGACCTCTGTGCCGAGATGATGGTTGCCGACGATCCGGCCGAACCATCGCACCACGCCAACCTCGTGCACCTTCGCCGTAAGCAGCTGCCCGTGCTTATAGACGAAGTCTCGACCGCCGACGCCGCCGAGATCGGGGCTGGCCTGGAGATGCCGTTCTATGCGCCGCAACCAGTCCGGTCGCGGCACGGCATCGTCGTCGGTCAGCGCCACGGCGTCACCGTCCGCGGCGGCGAGTCCGGCGTTATATTGGGCGATGGCCCCGACCTCTGTGAGTTGAAGGATGCGGAGCGCCTTGAAGTGGCTCCAGCGGGAGAGCAGAGCCTGGGTCTCCGCATCCGCGGTCTGTGTCGCGATCAGTACTTCATCAGCAGGACGCTCCTGATGCAGGAGGCCCTCAAGGCAGCGATGCAGGCTTTCTGGACGCCTGTATGTAGGGACGACTACGCTGAGCTTCATTCTCTCCAGCTTAGCTGTATCGGCACTCCAGCGAGGAGGTCGGATCCTGCAGCGTAAGCACCACAAGCAGTAATGGCTGAGCGAAAACATTTTGCCGTCATCCGTCGTCGATGAGCACAGTTCCAAGCGCCTACCTGGAAACTGCGTCGCTACAACAAGATGCGCCAGCCCGCGTTCGGTAGGATAACGAGACGAAAAGCGGTTTTCGGGTCACCGCTTGAGGAAGTTTCGGGTCACCGCTTGA
>CAXTGE010000018.1:29825-32117 GCA_964243645.1 uncultured Acidobacteriaceae bacterium
TTTCGGGTCACCGCTTGAGGAAGTTTCGGGTCACCGCTTGACGGAAAGATGAGGGGATCGCATTCTATGGGGATGAGCTCGCCACCACCGGGGCCTGCACTGTACGCGCGCCACTGAACGCCAGATGTAGTGAACTCTCATACCAACGCTGCCGCTCAAGCCTGACTGTTCTAACGGATCTGACGATATGACACTAGCCGCGTTCGCCTCCGGCCGTCCAGGAGATCAACAAGAAACCGGCCGCGATGCGGCCACGGTTGCCGCGGTCGTTGTGACCCGCAATCGAATCGATTTACTGCGAAAGACATTGCAGTCTATGCGCGAAAGCGCCTACCCAATCACAGAGCTGATCGTCTCCGACGATAGTTCAACGGACGAAACCGCGCACATGCTTGCTGCGGAGTTTCCCGAGGTGATCCGCATCGAAGGGCCGCAACGAGGCATTTCGGCGAATCGGAATCGCGGTATGAGCATGGTCACAGCGGACCTCATTCTGCTCTCGGATGATGACATGCTGGTGGACACCAGCTTCGTCGGGCGTGCCGTTCGGGACATGTCAAATCCACAGGTCGGGATCGTATTCTGTGCCACCAGCGACAGCGGACGCCTGATCATTCCGAATACCTTCAATTTTCTTGGCTTTTCCCAAAAGCGTTATAAGCCCGGAATGCCCTACAGGACTGCCAATCAGCAGTGCTTTATGCTGACCCGTGCGCTTGCCAGGCAGATGCCCTATGACGAGATCATCGAGGCCTACGGCTACGAAGAGATGGATTTCGCGTATCGCGTGTCTGCTGCGGGGTTCGAGATCCACTTTCTTCCTGACTGTGCCCACATCCATCTGGCACCGAATGCTAATCAGCCCAGTCGGCCGGAGAAGGATGCTTGCCGCATCTACGTCACCTACAAACGGCTGGCTTATGTGGACAGAAGACCGATACGGTCCCTGCTGTTCCTTGCCGTTGCGCTGCCGCATCATCTGGCCGCCTCGGTGCGTCGATCAGGGTGGCGAGGGATCCGCGAAGCCTTCTCCCACTTCCGGCTTGCAGCCCGAATGCTGAGGAATTATCAACGCGTGAGGGCCACGGGCTACGCGACGCAGGCCACTGCGTAACGGGAGCGTACGTTCAGGGCCCTCTGACCTATCTCAAAACAAAGCCGGAGTCCAACCGGCCCTCAAGGAGGGCGTTGGTTGAACTCCGGTTTAGCTTTGGTTTCGTTAACGTTATTGGACGTCAGCGCTGGTTGGTATGACCAAGAAGGTGGCCCGCGCCGTGGCGGCCGTGTAACCGCCGGACGCTGCTTGACTTGCCTGGAGGACTACCGTGCCGAAGCCGGTTGGGGTGACTATGTTCTGGCCGATGGTTGCAGGGCCACTAAGGACCTTGTAGGTGATGGCCGCTGACGAGGGAGAGACAGCAAAGACCCGGAACGGCACGCCCGTGCCCGTTTGATCCGCAACCTTTCGGAAGGCAAGATCGGGAGTACCGGGATTCACACGGAAGCTGGTTTGCGCCGTGCTGCCGACGTAGTTCGCTGTCGATGGCTGAGTCGCCTGCACGACCACCCAACCAATCCCGGTCAAGACGATCGTATTGCCCGAGATGACCGCCGGTCCGCTGGCTACCTTGTAGGTGACCTGTGCCGGCGAGAGCGTTGTGGGTTGCAGCTGAAGAGGGGCTACGCCGAAGCTTTGTGAAGAAAAGCTGTTCAACGTGAGTCCCGGAGCTCCAAGCTGCACCACAAAGCTGGTCTGCACGCTTGCGGCGGTGTAGTCCGTTGTCGCAGCCTGACTTGCCTGCACAACGACCGTGCCCGCCCCAAGCAGACTTACCGTGCTACCAGAGAGAGAGGCAGGACCACTGACGATGCTGTAGTTGATGGCTGCGGGACCGGTGGATGTCGCCGATACCCTAACCGGAGCCGCGCCAAAGACCTGGGTCGAGACACCGCGCATAGACATCTGCGGTGCTTTCTGCAGGACCGTGAAGCTGAGCGTGGCGGTCGTCGCTATATAGTTCGTTGTTGCCGCCTGACTCGCCTCTACGACGACCGTGCCTGCACCGTTGATCGTGACGGTGTTCCCGGAGATAGTCGCCGGGCCGCTCACAATGCTGTAGGTGATCGCCGCAGGAGATGCCGAGCCTGCCATCGCGGTTACGGCAGCGCCGCCGTACGTCTGTGTGGCGATCGGGCGGAAGCTGAGGGTGGGCGTTGCCGGAGCCACGTTGAAGCTGGCCTGCGCGGTGAGCGCTGTATAGCCCGTGTAGGCCTGCTGATTGGCCTGCACGA
>CAXTGE010000019.1:0-4226 GCA_964243645.1 uncultured Acidobacteriaceae bacterium
AAGCTGCGGTTAGCCTCGTCGAGAGAGCTCGCGCAGCCCCGCATCGCAGCCCTGCACGCCTTCCTTCAGGCGCTGGAAACCGAGGCCGGCGAGCACCTCGGGTAACTCCCATGGATCCGATCTCGACTGAGTTGACACGGCAAGAACAGTGGATGCGCCTCGCCATCGCCGAGGCGCGTGCCGCGGAGCAGGCCGGTGAAGTGCCGGTCGGCGCAATGATCCTCTCGCCGACCGGTGAGGTGCTCGGCAGGGGAAACAACCAGGTCCTGCGGACCTCCGACCCCACCGCACACGCCGAAATCGTCGCCCTGCGCGAGGCGGGCCGGGCGCTCGGCAACTACCGCCTGCTGGACTGCACACTGGTCTGCACCCTGGAGCCCTGCGCCATGTGTGCCGGCGCCATCCTGCACGCCCGCCTCGCGCGCCTCGTGTATGCGTCGCGCGATCCCAAAGCGGGCGCGTGCGGCTCCGTTCTCTCGGTACTCAATCACCCCTCGCTGAACCACCGGGTGGAAGTGGTAGAAGGTCTTCTGGCGGAGGAGTGCAGCTCCCTGCTTACCGGCTTCTTTCGCCGACGCCGGCTGGCCCAAACGCAAGCCCAGCCCCGAAGCCAGAGCCCCTCCGCCGATGCGTCGAGCGAAGAAGCTGCATCAGATGACCGGGACCGCCACGAGGCGGTATGAAGGGTCGTTGCGGGCATGGCTTCAGGTCGTTTTCAGGGCAAGGTCGCTGTCGTTACAGGGTCGTCCTCCGGCATCGGTCAGGCGATCGCGGTACGCCTCGGCAGCGAAGGTGCCTCGGTGGTCATCGATTACCACAGCCATCCGGACGGTGCGGACGAGACGCAGAAGCAGATTGCAGACAAAGGAGGCGGTAAGACCGCTGTCGTTCAGGCCGATGTCTCGAAGCCTGCCGATGGAGCGAAGCTCATCGATGCCGCATGGGATCAGTTCGGCGGATGCGACATCCTGGTCAACAACGCCGGCATTGAGAAAGGCGCCGACTTCTGGGATGCAACCGAAGAGGATTATGACGCCGTGCTCGGCCTCAACCTCAAAGGAGCTTTCTTCATCACACAGGCCTTCGTGCGCCGCCTGCGTCATGCCAAGAAGCCCGGACGTGTGATCAACATCTCGTCCGTACACGAAGACATGGTCTTTCCACATTTCGCCAGCTATTGCGCGGCAAAAGGCGGCATTCGGATGCTCATGCGCGATCTCGCCATGGAACTTGGCCCGTTGGGCATCACGGTCAACAACGTCGCTCCCGGCGCTATCGTTACGCCCATCAACAAGAAGCTGCTGGACAATCCCGAGCAGTTGAAGCCGCTCTTGAACAACATTCCCCTGGGCCGCATGGGTACCTCGGAAGAGGTCGCCGCCTTGACAGCGTTCCTGGCTTCGGAAGAGGCCGGCTACATCACCGGATCCACCTACGTCATCGACGGCGGCCTGATGCGCAATTACAAAGAGCAGTAAGGACGCAAAAGGTGCAAACACTTTTCGTTCGGGAGAGAATATGAGCATGGAACTTCTGGTGTACACCGCTGATTGGTGCCGCGACTGCCGTGAAGCGAAGCGCTTCCTGAACAAACACGCCATTGCTTTTAAGGAGATCGACATCGAGCGCACCCCGGGCGCCGCGGATGAGGTCATTGCAAACACGGGCAAACGTGCCATCCCTCAGTTCGTGCTGGACGGTAAATGGGTGCAGCCGTATAAGCCGGGCAGTGGCTTCCTGTACGAGGAGATGAGCAAGTTGCTTGGTGTGGAAGAGGCGTAGTCAGCGCGACGATACAACCAGAAGCCTGGAGCATCTGCTCCAGGCTTTCCTGTCTGGTT
The DNA here is from genome assembly GCA_964243645.1 of uncultured Acidobacteriaceae bacterium. Taxonomy (GTDB): domain Bacteria; phylum Acidobacteriota; class Terriglobia; order Terriglobales; family Acidobacteriaceae; genus Granulicella. The sequence continues at coordinate 1,842 of CAXTGE010000019.1, forward strand.
CGATGCGGCCTCTATGCCCGGCTGCAAGACCCTCTCCAGACCGTCTGCAGACCCTCTATAAGACGTGTATATCTTCCCTCGCATCAACGGCATCGTCGGCCCTTGCGGTGACGGCCTGCACCTGCGCGGGCTCGTCACCCGGTGGCGCAGCCGGCACGGTGATTTCGACCAGCGGTGTTGCCGGCTCGGCGCGCCTGCCATAGGGCCACCGCAGGCGTAGCACCCGCTGACGCGTGCTCTCGCGCTGGGCCTGCTCGCTGCGGCCTTTTAGCAGATCTTCGAGGGTCAGGAGACCCAGCAACTTGCCATCGCTTGAGACGACAGGGTAGGTAGTCAGCTTGGATTCAGCCATGTTCACCGCCGCTGTGCGCAGGGTGCTGAAGGGGGACAGGGTTACCGGGTCGATGCTGGTCTGCGTTACCAGGAGGCAAGTCCCATCCGGATGCTGTGCCGCGAGGACCATCTGTGAGCGCGTCATCGCTCCGGCGAGATGGCCTTCGTCATCGACCAGCGGAAAGAGGCGCTGCCAATGGGACCAGCCGTCCGCTCCGCGCTCCTGTGTCTTTGCACGCCAGTCCGCGGCATCCTTGCAGGTGGCGTTGCTGTTCAAGGCGTACACACTGGTGTGCATCGCTTGCGCCACCAGCATGGTCTCGAGCGGATCCACGGAAAACTCGCGGCTGAGGTGCAGGCCCTTGCGGCTTAGATTCTCCGTCAGCAGGGACCGTGGTTGCACAAGGACGCTGACCGCGTAGGCGGCGCCGCAGGCCAGCAGCACCGGCAGCACAAGGCCACCGTTGTGCGTGAGCTCGATAGACAGCATGGCGGAGGTCAGGGGGCAGCCGATCGCTCCGGTCAGCAGGGCCGTCATGCCCACCAGCACCCACGCTCCCGTGGACATGGATGGAAGAACATGGCCGAAGACCGCGCCCAGCGCGCCACCGATCATCAGCAGCGGCGCGAGGATACCGCCGGCGGTGTTGGAGCCGAGCGAGAACACCCAGATAAGGCTCTTAATGACGAGAATGCCCGCGAGCAGCTTCCACGTGCCGTCGCCGGAGATCATCCCCTGAATGACGCTATAGCCCACGCCAAGAGCCTGGGGAAACAGCAGCCCGCCAAGACCGATGCCGAGCCCCCCGAGGGCGGGCCACCACATCCAGTGGAAGGGCAGCTTTTCAAACATTGCCTCGCTGAAGTGAATCGCGCGGCTGAGGCCGGCGGCGACAAAGGCCGCAACCACGCCCACGACGAGCGCGCCCAGCATCGCGGAGTGGTACACCGGCGCGCCGGTCGGGATCATGTGGAAGATCGGTTGGGGCCCAAGCAGGAGCCGCCGGACCGCGCCGGCTGTGACGCAGGCCATGGTGACCGGGACCAGCGACCGTGGTTTCCACTCAAAGAGCAGGATTTCCACAGCCAACAGCACGGCCGCCATGGGGCAATTAAAGGTAGCCGCCATGCCGGCCGACGCACCCGCCACCATGAGCACCGTGCGCTCGGAATCGGTCATGTTCAGCAGCTGGCCCAGCACGGAACCGATCGCGCCGCCGGTGATGATCACCGGGCCTTCCGCTCCGAACGGACCTCCCGACCCGATCGAGATCGCCGTGGCGACCGGCTTCAGCACCGCCACCCGTGGCTGCACGCGTCCGCCGCCGAAGACAATCGTCTCCACGGCCTCCGGCATGCCGTGACCGCGCACCCGGGGCGAAAGATAGCGGGCGATGAGGCCGACCATCAGACCGCCCAGGACGGGCATCAGAACGATCCACCAGTGCCGTCCCGCCTGCCAGGGATCGACCTCCCGGACGCTCCAACGGTGAAAATAAAACAGATTGGTCGTCAGCGCGATCATCTCGAGCAGCACCCAGGCAGCGAGGGCACTCACTGCGCCCAGGGCAGCCGCCAAGGCACTCACGTACAAAATGCGGGAGTCGGCGGAGTAGTCCCGCAGGTCCGCTGCCGCAGGACTTTTCACGAGTTCTCTTTCATGGCCGGCTTAGGGAGGAGCGGGGTCCGCACCCGGCGCAGTTCCCCGAGAGATCGCAGGAGCCGCTCGCCGGCATCACCTTCCAGCTCATTGAGATGAGCCGAGATCAGCCGCTCGAGGAGCGCCCTGCCGTCGCGCGTGAGCACCACCAGGGAACGTCGCAGATCCCGTTCATCCGTGACGCGTTGTACCAGCCGTGCCCGCTCCGCGCGGTCCACCAGCTCCACGGTGCTGTTGTGGCGCAGGACCATGCGCTCGGCCAGATAGCTGATCGACGCGGATTGGCCCTCTCCAAGTGCACCGATGACCTGCATGAGCTGATACTGCTGCGTCGCGACGCCCAGCCGGTCCGATGCCGTTTCACTGAAATTCAAAAAGCGCCTTAATTCGTA
>CAXTGE010000019.1:4326-15545 GCA_964243645.1 uncultured Acidobacteriaceae bacterium
ACGGAGACCTGATGATTCCCCGCTACACTCGCCCGGCCATGGCCGCTCTGTGGTCCGACCAGGCAAAATTCAATCGCTGGCTCCAGGTGGAACTCGCCGCAACCGAGGCACTCGCCGAAGCAGGCATCGTTCCGGCATCGGCTGCGGGAGAGCTCCGGGCCCATGCGAGCTTCACGATCGAACGAATCGACGAGCTCGAGCGCGAGCTGCGACACGATGTACTGGCCTTTACAACCGCCGTCTCCGAAAACGTGAAAGCGGCGGGCAGCGATGCCGCGCGCTGGCTCCACTTCGGCCTGACCTCCACGGACGTCGTGGATACGGCCCAGGCGATGGCGCTGGTGGAGGCCTCCGGTCTGATCCGCGAGGGCGTTCTGCGGCTGCGCGAGGTGCTGAAACGCCGCGCGGTGGAGTTCCAGCACACGCCTGCCATTGGGCGGACCCACGGCATCCATGCAGAGCCCACCACCTTCGGCATGAAGCTGCTGCTCTGGTACGCGGAGATGGGCCGCAACCTGAAGCGTCTGGATGCGGCGACGGAAGACATTCGCGTGGGCAAGATCTCCGGCGCGGTGGGCAGCTTCGGGCATCTGCGGCCCGCGCACGAGGCGGCCATCGTCGCGGCGCTGGGTCTGGCGGCCGCCCCGGTCTCGACCCAGGTGCTGCAGCGCGACCGTCACGCGGCCTACATCACGACCCTGGCCGTGCTGTGCTCGTCGCTGGACAAGATCGCCACCGAGATTCGTCACCTGCAGCGCACCGAGGTGCGGGAAGCCGAAGAGTTCTTCTCGGCAGGACAGAAAGGGTCAAGCGCGATGCCGCACAAGCGCAATCCCATCACCAGCGAGCAGATCTGCGGTCTGGCGCGCGTTGTGCGCGGCAATGCCCAGGTGGCGCTGGAGGACGTGGCACTGTGGCATGAGCGGGACATCTCGCACTCCTCGGCGGAGCGCGTGATCGTTCCCGACACGACGACGCTGGCGGACTACCTGCTGGACAAGACGGCGACCCTGATCGACCGGCTGCTGGTCTACCCGGACCGCATGCTGCGCAACCTGGAACTCACCGGCGGGCTTGTCTTCTCGGGACAGCTGCTGCTGGAGCTTGCCGGGGCCGGGATGAGCCGGGAAGACGCATACCGCCTGGTGCAGGGTCATGCCATGGCGGCGTGGAACGACCCTGACCCACGGGCGCCGACTTATAAGCAGCGCATCTACGCCGAGGAGGCCATTACCGCAAAGCTCAGCCTGGAAAAGCTGGATGCGGCCTTTGATTTCCGGCGTCAGCTGACCAACATCGATGAGGTCTTTGAGCGCGTGCTGGGCGAGGCGTAGATCGGCCCAGTACGCGCTTGGGCTTCAGCTTCATCCCTTAAGGCATAGCGGCGGCGTCAGAAACACAGGATTATTCGGGAATGACAACCAAGAACCGCAATCCGTCTTGTTGTCATTCCGCAACGCAGTGGAGGAATCCGCATCTCGGTCCGCCTTACATCTGCGGGAGAACTGCCTTAGCTCGCGACGCTCTGTTTGTCAGCGGCTTCAACGTCTTTGCCGACCATGCAGAGATCCTTTGGCTCATCGGTGCCGTAGAGCAGGCTGGCTTTGCCGGCCACCTCGACGTAGAGGCATTTTTCGTCCAGGGTGCAGGCGATCTCGCCAAGAAACTGCTTCAGCTCCGGCAGGCCGTTCTCGCCTTTCAGCGCGACGGTGAACTCACGGTGTTCTCCATAGGAGAAGGCACCGTCCTCCTCTGTCCAGTAGCCGAACAGGTTTGCCGCGGTGGCGGTGTAGCCGTCAAAGTGCCTCATCAGGAAGTCGTGAACGGTCTGCTCGGCCGTCCCGCCTTCCCCGCACGGCTGTTTCAGCTTGAGTGAAGGCAAGAGGAAACGAACATTTTTGCCGAGCGGCTTTTCAACGTAGGCCATGGCCGGATTGTAGCCGCAGGCGCGGCTAAGGAAGAAACGGCACCCCGTCACACGACGTGCCATCAGGGTTCGTCAGAGATGCTGTCGGCTGGGTACAGGCTCCGAAAAATGGAGATATGTCCGTGCTTTGTCCGCCCCCGGTTACGTCGCTTGAGGCTGGGAGCGGTAGAGGGAACAAGGCTGAGTCCACGGTAGGCTTCTCGCTCAGCAGGGCGGCTCTCCCCAAACGGGGGACATCCAGAATGGGTGCGTCTTTGGGAACGGCAAAGCGGCCCCTGCCCATGTAGGCGACCATAACGACAGCCGTCACGTCCGGGGATAGGAACGTCAAGGGCACAATGTAACGCGTGAGAAGGCTGCCGGTGACGCCCTGTATGCTCCTCGATCGCGCGATGCTCCCGCTGATCTGCGGCACCTGAAACACCTGGAACTCCAGCTCCGGATGCTTGCGGGAGTAGTGCACCAGGCTCCGAGCCATCGACTTCGGTGTACTGATCCCAAAATCGGCGATGTAGTTTCGATGGATGGCGTGAGGGTAGAGCCGGTTCATGACGATCCGGGTGAAATCCGCACAGTTCCGCAAGGCACCGTCGTACCGCGTCACATTCGGGCGGTCGTTGAAGTAGCCGATGAGCTCTTCTTCCTGAACCGGCGTGGTTTTTACCTGGAATCCGTAAATCGTACGATCAAAGGCTGATCCGACCAGCTCGTACCAATTGCCCTGGGGCATACCGCCGTCCGGACCGTCGGGAGCGACCTGCTCGAGGTGTTCACGCCGGTAGAGATCCCGCAAACGAAGGGCGGTGAGGCTATCGACGGTCGTCGGAATGGCGTCCGGGGAGCTGACCCCATAGAGATAGGGCACGAGGGGGACGGCGACCCAGTCGTAGTCTCCGATGCCGTCATACCGGCTGAGCACGACACCCAGCTCCCCCGGAGCGCAGGGGCGAAGCTGCAGCGGCGACGCGGCGCAGATGTGGTCGAAGTACAGGGCGACGTGACCGGTTGGGTTGAAGACGCCCATCCCGCCGTACGGCATCTCCAGCAGAACGGCTACCGAGGCCCGGGCATGCGGCGCTCCAGCGAGGGCGGCCAGGACGAGCAGCACCGACAACAAGATCCGACGGGAGAGACCTCGGAGCGTCTGGGTCGACCCCGTCTGGGGCGACACCATTAAACCTGCCGTTCCGTCAACGTACGACACCCTGCGTTCGGGAGACCCATGCGCCATTGAATGCAGTGCGCCCATATAAAAGACTAAACACGAAGCCTGGCAAATGTCGCTGATCTTGGCGTCATTCGGCTGAGATAATGAGGAGATGCCTTCCCCGCCGCGGCTTACCGGTTTCACCGTTACGCTGGCGATCACCGGTGCCAGTGGCTCCGTTTTCGCTGCGGAGGCGCTTCGGCAGCTGGAGGCGGATGAGCGTGTGGACCGCGTACATGTGGTCGCCTCCCCGAGCGCTTTGCGAGTGCTCGCGGAAGAGGTCGGGCTGAGCGGACGCAACAACCTGGTCGACAAGCTGCTGGGACACCCTTCCGCTAAGTGTTCCGCCCTGGCTCACGAGGACATCGGCGCGTCTATTGCAAGTGGATCGTACCCGGTAGATGCCATGCTGATCGTGCCCTGTTCCATGGGAACGCTGGCCGGCATCGCTCATGGCCTGGCGGAAAACCTGATCGCGCGTGCCGCGGACGTATGCCTCAAGGAACGCCGGCCGCTGGTGCTGTGCACCCGCGAAACGCCGCTGAACCTCATTCATATCCGCAACATGGCCGCGGTCACCGAGGCCGGCGGGACGGTCTTCCCCATCACGCCTAGCTTTTACAACCAGCCCACCGATGTGGCCGCAGTCGTGCAGAACTTTGTGCACCGTGTACTGCAGCACATCGGCCTGCAACAGCCGACGGCCTACCAATGGGGGGCAACGGAAGGCTAGAGCTGTTCTCCTGCTGATGTGGCTTTGGTGACACGCTCAGGCCAGTTTTCTTAGTGAAAACTGGCGCGAACTGCCTCGACTCAGCCCTACACTTGCAGGAGAACAGCTCTAGCGATCGGCGTGCTTGCCCATGTTCGCGAGGGTCCGAGTGCCGCCCTCGGGAGCCGGATTGGACTTGAGGAAGTCCGCCACGGCCGGTGCCACGCGCGCCGCGCAGATCTCTGCCGCAAGGTGTCCACAACCCTCCACGATGTCGAGCTCCGAGCGCGGATTGAGGGCATGCATCTGCTCTCCCAGGCTGAGCGGCGTCAGCTTGTCCAGGCTGCCCCAGACCAGCAGTAGCGGCTGCTGCATGGTGGGCAGGTACGCGTCCACAAACTCCTTTGCCGTGGTCATGGAGGTCATATTCTTCCCCACCACGGATTGCTCGTCACCAAGATGCCGCACCAGGTCCTCACGGACGCTCTTCGGAAGCGGCTTTGCCTCCGGCTCCATGAGAGACCACAGGCGCTTTGCGCCGTCTGCATCCTTCAGGTTGAAGATCGTGAGCGGGTAGGTCGGCTTGAACTTAAGGCCGGCGGCGTCAAAAAGCACGACACGGTCCACGATCTCGGGATGCGCATGCACCAGGTCCATGGCGACCCACCCGCCCATGGACCAGCCGCCGATATGGGTCTTCTGTAGTCCAAGGGCCTGGATAAAGTCGTAGACGAGCCTGGCCTCGCCTTCCATGGAGTAGTCCCCGTCGGTTGGCTTGGGCGAGCGGCCATAACCAAGCAGGTCCGGAGCGTACACGTGGAATCCAGCCCGCTTGAGGCGCTTCAGCATCGGCGCCCAGCTTTCACTGCGATCGCCCAACCCGTGGATCAGCACGATCGGAATGCCGCCTCCGGGGATCCGCGGCTCCCCCTCGTAGTAGTGCACCCGGCCTTCGGGCGTGAGCACGTAATTACTCTGCACGCGCGAGGCAAACAGCCCCAGATGCGTGACCTGCTGGGCTAGCCACAACGGCGCCCGCAGAGAGACAGCGGCGATCGCGAGAACGAGTACCAACCCAACCAGCAGCAGACGACCCAAAGCTTTCATCTCAGCGTTTCGCTCCCCATCCCCTGCTTTGCTGCCTGCGGCGCAGCCTATTTGCCCACGGCGCAGCCTGTTTGCCCGCGCGTAAGCTACCGCAGCGGCTTTCCGTACTCTTCCCCAAAGACCGTGTGGTTCAGATCGAAGCGGCCCCCGTTGAACTTGTCCGCGCCCTGCAGGTGTCCAATGGCCAGCAGCGCCACCACGAAGTAGCTCATCGGCAGCCGCAGGGTTTCGCAGACCTTATGCTGCTCGAAGCCTTCCAGCGGCGCGGTGTCATAGCCCAGAACCTCAGCCATCAACATCATGTGTGTGTACGCAAAGGTGACCTGCTTATTTAGCCAGCCGGTCATCTGCTCGTCGCTGAAGCTGGAAAGATAGGCCGGCACACTTTCTTTCGCCTGGGCGGCGTAGCTCTCAGGCATGCCGGCTCCCCTGCCCAGGCGGAGCATCTCGTCCAGGTCGCGCCGCCACCCGTCGCGGTCGCCACAGGCCACGATGACCGCGGAGGCCTCTTCCACCTTGGCCTGGTTGTAGCTGGCCGCGCGCAACCGACGCCGCTGTTCAGGGTGCTGCACCACGATGAACCGCCAGGGCTGCAGGTTGTAGCCGCTCGGCGCATGCAGGCCGGCATCCAGGATCTGACGCAGATCGCTTGGCGGGATGGCCTCCCCGGTGAAGCTTGGGGTGGAGCGTCGTTCGCGTATGGCTTGCGCCAGGGACTTCACTTCTGTCGCCATCGTCTCTCCGTGATCGTTCCCAAGACCGCCGCTAAACTCGCCCTTGGCTGTTCACTTTGTCACCGTCCCAAGCTCGGCGATTGAGCGCTGCACCACCACCGGATTCGCGCCTGCCCTCTCGGCGACGACTCGAATGTCCGTGAAGCCTTCCCGCAGCTCCGGGTGAGCGGCCAGCAGCGCCTGCGCGGCCCGGACGTTACGCGCGGCGGGGTCCTGCTTTCCCGCCGTATCGACGGCCTGCATCTGCATCGAGAGATCCAGTTCCTTGCTGTCGTCCGACACCTGGGTTCGTAGCTGCGTCACCTGAAAGACCTCGCCACCCGGGCCCTCGAGCGCCAGGGGCGCTTCGGTGCTGAGGCCGTTCGTCAGCATCTGGGGGGCGGCGGCACGCTGTTCGCCGAGCAGCTTTTCGAGGTTGCTGCTGCTTACGAAGGCTGCCGGGCGCAGCAGCCGGTCCGCTGCGTCGTAACGCAACCAGGCGAGCCAGGGTTTGTCCCTCTTGCCGTCAGCGCGAGCGGCGTTCCAGTACCAAAGACCATCGTGGCCCGCGGCAGATCGGGGGCGGGGATAGAAGCCGGCCATCTTCCAGGTTGATCCCTGCTGCTGCAGCAGGAACGCCAGCAGCCAGGGGGTGGCTCCTCGTGCTTCCACAGTCGCAAAGGCAAAGCGCCCCGGCGGCAGGCCGGCAATCCCGAAGTCGGTCTCGGAGACGGTGCCTGCAAGGGGACACGAGAACTCAGCCTCTGATGAATCGCCCGCCTTTCGGGCAGTCGCGTCGAGAAGATAGACCTGCGTGACGGCCAGGGCTTCGCCGGCGAGGTGATCCCCGGTGGTTCTTACCAGGTACGCCGTGCCATTGGGATCGCCCGCGTACGGCGTCACCGTTGCCGCGCGCACCCGTTCCGCGTCCCCGGCCTGCACCGAAAGCGCCAGATCGTAGGCTGCGGTGCCGACCTCCAGGCGCGTGCCCGGCGTCATCTTTGCCTGAGTGGTGCAGTTTTGCGCCCATCCGGTCCCGGCAGCGAAGCAGCCTGTGGCGGCCAGGACGGCCACTCGCCATCGGCTTGCCCTCCGTGGTGCTTCGGCTCCAAGGCGCAGGTATCGCATGTTGCCCAGCATACGGAGCAGGTTCGTCGCCGTCCAGTGGTGGCGAGCCCAAGTGTGCGGCCTACAACTTCCGGGTGAAAAAAGAACTCACTTCCCTTCGTAAATTTACGTCCCATAGAAGATGCGTGTGCAAAGCCTGTCCTTCCCCGTTTCCTCGACCCTGGCGGTCCTGCTGCTCTCCGCGGGGACGCTCGCGGCGCAAGGATCCGCTGGCTCCCTGCCAGCGACGGCCCCCACGCAGGCAAACCCCACGGGCATGACCGCTCCCCTCGCAGCGTCCACGCCGCAGCGAGCGGGCGCTGCCGGGCACGCGGCACAGGTCTCCTGCCAGGGCGGTCAGTTGGAGGTACGGGCTCAAAACTCGAGCCTGAACGGCATCCTGCGCGCCATCGCGCACTGCACGGGCATGCGCATCAGCGGCACGGTGGCCGAGCAGAAGGTCTTTGGCAACTATGGACCGGCGGCCCCGGCGACCATACTGGCGACCCTGCTCGACGGTACCGGCAGCAATATGCTGCTGCAGGAGACGTCGGCCGATGAACCCGCGCAGCTAATTCTGACACCACGGACAGGCGGGCCGACGCCCCCCGCCCAGGCCATCGCGATGGACGCCAACGACGATGCCAACGACGACGACGCGCCACCGATAGCAAGACCTGGAAGTTCCTACGGGCAGGCAGGAAGGCCATTTCCGCGACCCAGCACGGCTTCTGGTGCTCCTGGTGCTTCTGGTGCTGCTGGTGCGCAGGGAGGCAACCCGGGTGGCAATCAAACGGCTTTGCCTCAGCCCTATCCCGGTTCTGCCTTGACGGGACCGCAGCCGATTCCTCAGCCAACCAATAATGTGAATGGAAGCCCGAACAACACCTCGCCCACAGCTTCCACGTACCCGACGACCAACTCGGTCCCTCTGGACTCCCTGGCCACGCCATCGACGACGCCTCCGGCAAACGGCATTGTGGATGCGCCCAACCCGCCGCCGGCAGGATCCGACACGGCTGCCGTGCTGAACGGGGCGCCAAGGGGGACGCCGGGCACCACGAACATCAATCCTGGCGACACCAGCGACACGACCACGCCAGGGGCCACGAACACCACAGTGCCTGTCCCTGCGGATCAGAACAGCCCGGCACCGGCATCCACCGATCTCACGCCGGAGCAGATCTTTCAGCAGCTGCAGCAGCAACAACAACAGCAGCAACAGCAACAGCAGACAAACCCTCAGTAACAGCGATTCGGTGCAGGACTGCGTTTCCGGATGCTGCCGGGGATCAGCTCTGAGCGGTTCTCAGGGTCCTGCCCGCCGCGCGTGTCCGGGCAGCGCTCTGCGCATGGACACGAAAGGCCCGAAACATCGCCTGGCACATGCCATAGGCCACCAGAACACCCAGCGCGAGCGAGGCCAGCACCGCGCAGACCAACATCAGCATTCCCATCACAACAGCTCCTCGATCCCGCAGACAGCTTTGAACCTAGCCAAAGCAGGACAGCGTCATCTTCGCCTGAAATCCGGGGTGCCGCCTCTGCAATTTTCGTCGCAGCCTATTGTTCAGGCGGATACCTCCATGTCCCGGCATCACGCAGACCAGCTGAATCACGCTCGAGAGAGCGGCCGCGTTATTCTTAAGGTTGGCCTCCCGGCTCCCCATCTATGAGTCTCACGCACATCAATGTTCGCGGTGCCCGTCAGCATAACCTCCGCGATATCTCTGTCTCGATCCCGCGCAACTCCCTGACCGTGGTCACGGGCCTGTCCGGCTCCGGCAAGAGTTCGCTCGCGTTCGACACGATCTACGCCGAAGGGCAGCGCCGCTACGTGGAGACGCTTTCGGCCTATGCACGGCAGTTTCTCGACCAGATGGAACGGCCCGATGTGGACTCCATCGACGGCCTGAGCCCGGCGATCTCGATTGAGCAGAAGACGACGTCGCGTTCGCCGCGCTCCACCGTAGGCACGATCACGGAGATCTACGACTACCTGCGGCTTTTGTGGGCCTCGGTGGGCCAGCCGCACTGCCCCAACTGCCACCAGCTGATCTCGCGCCAGTCCGCCGACCAGATCGTCGGGCAGATCGTGGAGCGCAACCAGACCGAGTCTCCCGGCGAACGCGTCACGGTGCTGGCGCCCATCGTGCGGGGCCGCAAGGGCGAGTTCCGCGAGGAGCTAGAGGCGCTCGACCGCAAGGGCTACCGCGTTCGGATCGACGGTGAGATCACCGAGGTCGAAGAGGGGATGCGGCTGGAGAAGCGTAAAAATCATACGATCGAGGCGATCGTCGACCGCATCATCCTGAAGTCCCTGCCGGAACCGGACGAGGCAGGACGTCCACTCTTTGACACCAAGCGCCTGGCCAACGCTGTCACCACGGCGCTGCAGCTCGGCAGCGGACTGGTCCTGATGGGCCTGCAGCCCACCGGCGGCGAGTACACCGAAACGCTGTTTTCCTCCTCCATGGCCTGCCCGGACTGCGGGATCAATGTGCCCAAGCTGGAGCCGCGATCGTTCTCGTTCAACTCCACGTATGGCGCCTGCCCGGCCTGCCACGGCTTGGGCTCCATCTTCGATTTCGACCCCGCCCGTGTGGTCACGGACTGGTCCAAGCCGCTGCTGGATGGGGCGCTTGGGCCGGGCTCGTCCTCGCAGTATCTCCTGCGGGCGGTAAAGCTTGCAGGAGAAAAGTTCAAGATCAATCTGAAGCAGCCGTTCGAGGATTTGTCGAAGGAGCATCAGGATTTGCTGCTGTACGGGCCGCCCCGCGCCGAAGGTGCCCGGCTCGGCTTTCATGGCGTCTTCCGCTACCTGCGCGACAACATGGAGGAGTCGAAGTCCGAGACCTATCGCGAGTACATGATGGGCTTTATGTCGGCCTCCGAGTGCCCCACCTGCCATGGCGCGCGGCTCCGTCCGGAGTCGCTGGCGGTGACGCTGCCCATGGCCGCGGCAGCCCTGCACCCGACCGTGAACAAGGAGGAAGATGACACCGAGCCGACGCAGAGCTCCGACGCGCGACGTGATGTGTCCATCGCCGACTTCACTGGGCTCTCGCTGGAGCGGGCGCTGGCGGCGTCGCGCTCCATGCACTTCTCCGGCCGGGACCGGCTCATAGCCGATCGATTGCAGCGCGAGGTGATTGAGCGGCTTGAGTTTCTGAACGCGGTGGGGCTGGGCTACCTGTCGCTGAGCCGCTCGGCGGCCACGCTCTCCGGCGGCGAGGGCCAGCGCATCCGGCTGGCCACCCAGATCGGATCGCGCCTGCGAGGCGTTCTTTATGTGCTCGACGAGCCGTCCATCGGCCTGCACCAGCGTGACAATCAGCGGCTGATCGAGGCGCTGGAAGACCTGCGGGACCTGGGCAATACCGTATTGGTGGTGGAGCACGACGAAGATACGATCCGCAAGGCCGACTACGTGCTCGACCTGGGGCCGGGCGCGGGCAAAAACGGCGGCCAACTGATGGCTGCGGGCACGCCCGCCGAGATCATGGCCAATCCTGCGTCCGTCACGGGTCGATACCTCTCGGGGGAGATCGACATCGTGACCCGGCCGACGCCGGACAAGGCGCCGCGGCCGCTGGATGGCCGCTGGCTCTCGATTGAGGACGCCACCTCGCATAATTTGCAACACGTTACGGCGCACTTTCCTGTGGGCGTGATGACGGTGGTGACCGGCGTCTCGGGGTCGGGTAAGTCCACGCTTGTCAACGACATCCTGTACCGCTCGCTGGCGCGCGAGCTGTACAAATCCCGCGAGGAGCCGGGGGCACATAAGGCGGTGCATGGGGCCGACCAGTTCGACAAGGTGATCCAGATCGATCAGTCGCCGATCGGCCGGACCCCGCGTTCGAACCCGGCCACCTATACCGGCGTGTTCACAGCCATCCGCGATCTGTTTGCCATGCTGCCCGATAGCCGAGAGCGCGGCTACAAGGCGGGGCGCTTCAGCTTCAATGTGCAGGGTGGACGGTGCGAGGCGTGCCAGGGCGAGGGCCAGCGCCGCATCGAGATGAATTTCCTGCCCGATGTGTACGTGCTTTGCGAGGTCTGCAACGGGAGGCGCTACAACCAGGAGACCCTGGCGGTGAAGTTCAACGGTTATTCCATCGCCGACATTCTTGACCTGCCGATCGAGGACGCCGTTCCCATCCTGAAGGACATTCCCGCTGTGCATCAGCGCTTGTCTACGCTGGTGGATGTAGGTCTGGGATACATTCATCTGGGCCAGTCAGCTACCACGCTGAGCGGCGGTGAGGCACAACGGATGAAGCTCGCCAAGGAACTGAGCAAGCGCCAGACCGGGCGCACGCTGTACCTGTTGGACGAGCCCACGACCGGTCTCCATTTCGATGATGTCCGGCGCCTGCTGGAGGTGCTGCACCGCCTGACCGACCTGGGCAACACGGTCATCATCATTGAGCACAATCTGGA
>CAXTGE010000019.1:15645-29523 GCA_964243645.1 uncultured Acidobacteriaceae bacterium
AAAAGCGGGCCAAAGCCAAGACGGCGCCTGCCGCATGAGCAAGATCCGCACGCCTGATCCTACCGTCGAAGAGGTGCTCGACCTCCAGCACGACCCCTACCCTGCCCAGGACGAGGGAGATGCGCGCCACATCCCGCATCTGGGGCACGTGGCCGTGCTGTTCGGCCTGCTCGCGCTCTCGGCTCTGGTCTCCGTCTCCTTCTTTGCCCTGCTGCTTCACCGTCATGCGCAGCTGAAGGACAGCGTGGTGGCGCAGCTGTCGCTCGAGGCCCTGATCTTCCTCTTGACGCTGGGGAGTTCCTTCAAGGTCTTCCCACTGCTATGGAAGCGTTCATTTCCAAGCGGCGTCGAGTGGAATCTGCTGGCGGTACGGCGAAACTGGCCTCGCCTGCTGGCCACGGGCATGCTGCTTTGCGCCCTGGCACAGACGGCGCAGCGCTTCGTGCAGCTTCCCGAAAACACTGAGGTGGACCAGGTGCTGAGCACACAGGCGGGCGCCTGGGGTGCCCTGCTGCTGGGCGTATTGCTCGCGCCCATGTGCGAAGAGATCCTCTTTCGCGGCTTTCTACTGCCCGCCTTTGCCATTGCCTATGACTGGCTCAGCCTCGACCGGACGCCGGCCGGCCTGGAACGCTGGCGGACGTCGACCCAGCGCTCCACTGCGGCCAGCGTCTTTGGTGCCGTGATGTCGAGCATTCTTTTCGGCGCGATGCATGCGCCGCAGCTCCGCTACGCCTGGGGCGTGGTGGCGGTGATCTCCTGCGTCGGCCTGACGCTGGCCTACGTACGGCTGCGGACACACTCGGTAGCCTGCTCGACGCTCGTGCACGCGACGTACAACGGCACGCTGTTTGCGGCGATGCTGATCCAGACTCACGGCTTCCGGCACCTCGAGCGTCTACACGGCTGAAATTTTCATGGGTCGAAACTCGAGTTGTGGCCTACAATCGGAGATGCTGAGGAGATCTATGGCTGACGCGCGCCGATGCCCCAAGTGCCTATCAGAAAATGTTTTTCGTTCGCGCCGGCGCGCCCTCGAGTACCTGTTGCCGTTCTTCCGTCCCTATCGTTGCTATAGCTGCGAACGCCGCTTTCTCATGTTCACCCATGAAGGGGCAAATAGCCGCCGGATTCGGCTGGAGAGCCGCCGCGTTCCGGACAAGCACACCAGCTAAGGACAGGAAGGACCTCGGGGTTCAGTAACTACTTCTCACGAGGGTATCGACCCGGACCGCCTGCCCGTATCCGGTGTGCCTCCAAGACTTGCTCCGCTGCGATTCCACTACACTGCAATTCCACTACACTGGGATTCCACTACACTGGGAAGCGATGATTCCCACGCTGCAGTGGACGCCGGACGGCGTCAGCTTTCTTGACCAGACCAAACTCCCGCTTGAAGAGACCTATGTTCTCGCCCGCAACTACCACGAAGTTGCTACGGTCATCCGCGACATGGTCGTGCGTGGCGCGATGGCGATCGGGGTTTCCGGCGCCATGGGCGTCGCACTGGGCATCCAGCAATCACAGGCTACGTCCCTCCCTGCGTTGACCGCCGAGGTCGAGGTGATCTGCAGCACCCTCGCCGGCACACGTCCCACGGCGGTGAATCTCTTCTGGGGTATTGGGCAGATCCGGCAGGTCTTTAACGATGGCGCGAAACAGGGCAAAACGATCCCCGAGATCAAGGCCGAGGTCGTCGCGCGGGCCCAGGAGCTTTACGAGGAAGACATTGCGAACCTGCGCAAGCTGGGCGCCTTCGGCGCCGACCTGCTGCCGCAGGAGGGCACCGTGCTCACCCACTGCAATGCGGGGGCACTGGCCGCCTGTGGCTATGGCTCCGCACTGGGCGTCATTCGCGCCGCCATTGAGCGCGGCCAGAAGATCGACGTCTTTGCCGACGAGACCCGCCCGTTCAACCAGGGCGCGCGCCTCACCGCATGGGAGCTCCTCAAGGACAACATCCCCACCACACTGATCTGCGACAACATGAGCGGCTACTTCATGGGGCAGGGCCGCATCGCCGCCGTCATCGTGGGCGCGGACCGCATCGCGGCTAATGGGGACACCGCCAATAAAATCGGCACGTACTCCGTCTCCATTCTTGCCAAGGAGCACGGCATACCGTTTTACGTTGCCGCGCCCTTCAATACGATCGATCTCGCGACCGCCTCCGGCGCGCAGATCCCCATCGAGCAGCGCAGCCCGCGCGAGATGACCCACACGCTGGGCCAGCAGGTGACGCCCGATGGCGTGGGCATTGAGAATCCCGCTTTCGACGTCACCCCCGCCCGCTACATCACCGCAATCATTACGGAACGCGGCATTCTGCGCGCCCCCTTTGCTGAATCCATCGTCGCTATGTCCCGGGCTGCAGACAAGGCGGCGACACCCGAGTTGGTCATCGCCTGAGCCCGCGCTGCTTTCTGAATGGTGCGTGAGCCAGGGCGGCTCCCATGCTTCATGTGCCCAAATCTGACCGGGTAAGCGCACTGCCACACGCACCACCCGCTCGCCTCGTGCTGGAGGGCAGCGATAGACTGCCCATAGGCTGAAGCGCGAGAAGATGCGCGCGAGGAAGCCAAGCTGAATCCGTTGACCCCGGCCTTCTTCAACCCGCGCCTGCGCTCCCTGCCACGGGCCAATGTCCTTGTGCTCGGCTGTCTGGCGGTGGCCTTTCCGCTATCGCATTTCCCTCATCTTCAGCCCAACTTCTGGCTCGCTTTACCGCTGCTGGGCATCTGTGTGGGCACAATCGATACCCTGCGCTGCATGCGCACGCGTTGGGATTTTTATCATGGTGGAGTAATTCTGTGCGCCTACATGGACCTTATGATTCTGATCCTGGTGCTGTTCCTGCTGCTCTACCCCGTTCTTACCTGAGCGCCGACAGGCGGGACAGACTGTAAACTGGGAATTCAGTGCCAATGCCTTCCCCAGACACCCAAAGCGATCTCCAGAACGATTCCCAGACCGATCGCCAGAGCCGTTCCCCGTCACACTCCACGTTCTATCTCACCACCCCGATCTACTACGTGAATGCGCGGCCGCATATCGGGCATGCGTACACGACGGTGGTGGCGGACGTGCTGGCGCGACGGCATCGCCTGGGCGGCGACGACACCTATTTTCTTACGGGCACGGACGAGCACGGGCAGAAGATCGAGCGCAGCGCCGCCGCGGCGGGCATCCCGCCCCAGCAATTTACGGATGGGGTCTCGGCCGAATTCAAGCAGCTCTGGGACCGCATGGGGCTCACCTACAACCAGTACCTTCGCACCACCGACCCGGCTCACAAGCGCGGGGTACAAAAGCTTTTTCGCGAGCTCTACGACCGCGGCTTCATCTATCTCTCCACCTACACCGGCAGCTACTGCGTCTCGGACGAGGCCTTTGTCGACCAGCCCGCCGGCACGCCCTGTCCGGACTGCGGGCGCGTGCTGGAGACGGTAACGGAGGAGAACTTCTTCTTCAAGCTGAGCGAGTTTCAACTTCCGCTTCTCGACCTGATCGAGAGCAACAAGCTGCTCATTACACCGGACACCGCCCGTAACGAGGTGCTGAGCTTTGTGCGCGGCGGTTTGAAGGACCTGAGCGTCTCACGCAGCAGCTTCACCTGGGGTATTCCCGTGCCGGCCGAGGTGCAGCAGGCAGCCGGTACCTCCCAACCACACGTGGTTTATGTCTGGCTGGACGCCCTGGCGAACTACATCACTGCCATCGGCTACGGTTCGGACGACCCAGCCCAACAGGCCGCGTTTCAGCGGTACTGGCCGGCGGATCTCCACCTCGTCGGCAAGGAGATCACGCGCTTTCACTGCGTCTACTGGCCGGCCTTCCTCCTGGCCGCCGGGCTGCCCACGCCCAGGCAGATCACGGCCAACGGCTGGCTGCTCTTTGACAATGCCAAGATGTCGAAGTCGCGCGGCAACGTCGTGCGCACGGAGACAATCCTCGATGCCTTTGGCGACCACCTTTACGGCAAGCAGTTCCCGGCTACAACGAAGGTGGAACGCGACCTCTTTGCCTCTGACGTGCTGCGCTATTTCCTGCTGCGCGAGATCCCCTTCGGCCAGGATGGCAGCTTCAGCTTCGACGCGCTCGTGACCCGCTACAACGCCGACCTCGCCAACGGCTACGGCAATCTTGTCAGCCGAGTGTTGAACATGATCGCGCAGAACTTCGAGCAGAAGGTTCCGGCTTGGAGAAAACTCCAAGAGGAGGCTGTTGTTCGCGCCGATACGGGCATCTCTGTTCGGCGAGCAGCCGAAGAGCTCGTTCACTTTTTCACGAGTCTTCATGGTTGGCAGTTTCAAACCAATCAGGAGTATGACAGGCTCAGCCTGAACGAAGCGCTATTCGGTGTAGCTACGGCCGTGGCCCGAGTTGATCTATTCCTGGCTTACACGAAGCCATGGACGCTGGCAAAAAACAGGGATTTGGGTGACTTGCCGCTCGTGCTCTACACCGCTAGCGAAGCCATTCGCCTCATTACGGCACAACTTCACCCCATCCTCCCCTACGCCACAGCCAAAGTCTGGGCCCAACTCGGCCTGGGCGACATCGAAGCTGCCGCTGCAAACGGTGGTCTCAACAATCTCCAATGGGGCGGCCTACAGCCCGGCACGAAGCTTGGCCCGCTCAGCCCCATCTTTCCCCGCGCCGACAAATCCTTCGCACAGGTCATGATTGACATGGAAGACGCACGCAACACGCCCACCAAGCTCCCCATCCAGGAGGCCACGAACATACCCATGGTGGCCGAGGCCTCGCTGCCTGCAGCGAAAGCTCCCGAGCCCGTAGCCGCCGACCACAAGCCTTCGACGGACCCCGCCGCTGCCCCGCGCACCAGCACCAGCGATCCCATCGCCGAGCTGAGCACCA
Organism: uncultured Acidobacteriaceae bacterium; assembly: GCA_964243645.1. Taxonomy (GTDB): domain Bacteria; phylum Acidobacteriota; class Terriglobia; order Terriglobales; family Acidobacteriaceae; genus Granulicella. The sequence goes on from CAXTGE010000019.1 coordinate 20,527, forward strand.
GTCTCACGGTAGGTGGCAGCAGTGCCGAAATGCCTACCTTGCCCACGACGCCCGGCCCGCACACCGAGGCACCGGCCAGCTCTCCCTTTCACGCTGCCGCGCCGGGTGCCGGGGCAGATCAGCCCGCCACCATCACCATCGACGACTTCCTCAAGGTCGAACTGCGGGTCGCGCAGGTGCTCGTCGCCGAGCGCATCCCTAAGGCGGACAAGCTCCTTCGGCTCGAGGTCGACCTTGGCGACGAGAAACGGCAGATCCTCTCCGGCATCGCCCAGTGGTACACGCCGGAGGAGTTGATTGGACGGCGAATTATTGTCGTCAGCAATCTCGCGCCGCGCAAGATGCGGGGCTTGGAGTCGCATGGCATGCTGCTCGCCGCCAGTGAAGGCGCGGACGGCAAACCTGTGCTCGCGACCTTTGGCGAGGACATTGCCCTGGGGTCCCGCGTCCGCTAACTTGCCGTACGCTCGGGGGCGGTTCCAGCTGAGCCGCTACAGGGTGGGTCAGATATGCTCGACTTTGTGCTGATCGATTCACATTGTCACCTTGATGACTACCCCGACCTCCCCGGAGTTCTGTCCCGTGCGCAGGCGGCGGGGTTGCACGCGCTGCTGGCCATCGGCATCGGGGACGGCCCGGAAACCATGCACCGGGCACTGGAACTGGCCACAACACACACCCAACCCGAACTGCAACTGTTCGCCAGTGCGGGCATTCACCCGCAGGAGGCCCACCAGGCTGGCCCGGAGGCCTTGGGCAAGCTGGAAGCCCTCGCCCGGGATCCCCGATGCATCGCCATCGGGGAGATCGGCCTCGACTACTATCACCTCGACAACCCCGATCCAGAGGTACAGGCGGAGGCCTTTATCGCGCAGATGGCCATCGCCGCGCGGGCAGGCAAACCGATCACCATCCACTGCCGGACATCCGAGCTGGCGAGTGGCAAGGTGAAGGAGCGGTTCGGAGGTCGAGACGCCTGGGACGATCTGCTGGGCATGATCGCCGCGCACTGGACCCCCACGGGTCTTCCCGGCATCATGCACTGCTTCTCCGGGAATGCCGCCCAGGCGGAACGATCCCTCCAGGCCGGCTTCTACCTGTCTTTTGCGGGCAATCTGACCTATCCAAAGAGCACCGCGCTTCAGGAGGTTGCGAGGTCTGCCCCGCTCGACCGACTGCTGGTGGAGACCGACGCGCCCTTTCTGACGCCGCAGAGCCGGCGCGGACAAACGAATGAGCCGGCATATGTGGCCGAGACCGCCGGCTTCCTGGCGACCCTGCGCGGGATGCCGGTCGCTGCGATCGCCGCGCAGACTTGCTCGAACTTCCACCGCCTCTTTCCTTCCACCGCACCCGCCGCAGCGGCCCGTGCCGCGTCATACTGAACGTCGCGCCCCAAGATTCAGGAGAAACCCATGCCAGCAGATCAAAGCTTCGACGTCGTCAGCAAGGTAGAGCTTCAGGAGGTCAAGAACGCCATCGACCAGGCCTCCAAAGAGGTCAATGCCCGCTTCGACCTGAAGAATTCCAAATCCACCATTGCCCTCGAAGGCGATGAGACCCTCCAACTTGCCAGTCAGGACGAGTACACGCTAAAGGCCGTCATCGAAATCCTGTCGCAGAAGCTCGTAAAGCGCGGTGTCTCGCTCAAGAACCTCGAATACGAAAAGATTGAGCCCGCGTCGAACTCATCCGTGCGGCAGAAGATCAAGCTGAAGCAGGGCATCAGCTCCGATGCCGCAAAGAAGATCGTCGGGCTGGTGAAGGACTCCAAGAAGAAGGTGCAGGCCTCCATCCAGGGCGATACCGTGCGCGTGACCAGCAAGGATCGCGACACGCTGCAGGAGATCATGGCCCTGCTGCGGGGTAAGGATCTGGGTCTGGAGCTTCAGTTCACCAACTTCCGTTCGAGCTAATCACAAAATGGGCGTTGTCGTTCGACGACGCCCCGCTCGCCCGCTCCCTTGTTCCCGCCCTGCTACTCTAACGAAACGTGGGTTCACTTTCCATTTCGTCGGCGGCCGAAGTCTTTGATCTTGTTCGGGACGACCTGATCACGGTGGAAACCGAGTTTTCGCGGCAGTCCGCGTCCCCGGTTCAGGTGGTCACGGAGATTGCAACCTACTTGATGGCGGGTGGGGGCAAACGGATCCGCCCGATGCTGCTTTTGCTCTCCGCAAAAGCCTGTGGAAGTCACTCGGACGCGCGGCTCCGGCTGGGCGCGGTTGTCGAAATGTTGCACACGGCAACGCTGGTCCACGACGACATCATCGATGAAGCCAACACACGACGCGGCAGAGCGTCCTCCAACACCACCTGGGGCAATGCAAAGTGTGTTCTGGCAGGCGATTGGCTCTATATGCAGGCCTTCCAGAGTGCGCTTGCCGAACGCAGCTTTCGCGTTCTTGACCTCCTAATTTCGCTCACGCAGCAGATGGTGGAAGGCGAGCTGCTGCAGATGCAGAAGCTCGGCCACCTGATCAACGAAGAAGAGTACTTCGATCTGATCTTTCGCAAGACGGCGTGTCTGTTTCAGGTGTCCATGCAGCTTGGCGCGGTGATCGCCGATGCCGAGCACAATGACGATCGGCCAACCGATGGTGATGCCCGCTACGAAGAGTCTCTTGGCGAGTACGGCCGCAACCTGGGCCTGGCGTTTCAAATTGTTGACGATGTGCTCGACCTGACAGCGACGGACAACATGCTGGGCAAGCCCTCAGCCTCGGATCTGCGCGAAGGCAAAGCCACGCTGGCGGTGATCCACGCGTTGGAACGCGGTACCGGCGCCGACCGGGAAGCCATCCGTACCGTGCTTGCCGATCGCAGCTTCGCTCACGTCAGCCACCCGCAGATTCTGGAGATCCTCCGGCGGCATGGGTCCCTGGCCTACGCCATGGACACCGCCTGTGCCTACGCCGAGGTCGCCCGGCAATCGATCACCGAACTGCCGGAGAGCGACTATAAGCGCGCTCTGCTGTGGGTACCTGGCTTTGTCACCAGCCGCGACCGGTAGCTACAACACCGGTCAGATTCCCTGAAATGAGGATTCCCCGACTGCATCAGGATCGAGGACAGGGGCATCCTGAAAGTCGCTGCGGGAGGATGCGGACAGGGTACTCCTCCCGCATCCATTCGGACCGGCGATGATGGTCAAGGTGGGCCGGCTCAAACTGTGTCTGTCTCAGGTTTGAGCTCAGATTCAAGCTTTTTGGCGCGCTCCTCGAGAATCCACTCGAGTTTGCGTCGTTCCCACTTGACCGCTTCCTGAGCATTTCGCTCAAGTGACTTGGCGAAGCGCTTGAGGTCGAAGTCGTCCCGATGGATGAGATGCTGCATACCTCACATTATCTCTGTGAGAGGCAATCTCGCAATTGGAAGCAGCTACTCGTCATTCCCAGGATCGCTCTCCTCGTCAGGGGAGTCCACCTCCAGCGGCTCCACCCTGACCGGACCGCGCTCCTTCGGGTTCAGCAATACCTGGATGCGACTCTCCGCGCTGGCCAACTGGCCTTTGCAGTCCTCGCTGAGCTTCATGCCGCGCTCAAACAGGCCCACGCTATCTTCAAGCGGCAGATCCCCGCGCTCCAGCTGCTCGACGACTTTTTCCAGCTCTGCCAACTGCTCTTCAAACCTAGCCACCCGCCACCACCTCGTCGCGTAACCCCAGCACCTCGGCTGCCGCGGCGTATTTGCCGAACGGCGCACTGACCTGTACACCCTGCACGGCATTCCGGACGGCTGCGAGCATCTCCTGCGCGATGCTCAAGCCTTCTGCAAGCATGCCCTCTTTTTCGGTGTGCTGCGCCATGCGGCTCAGGATCTCCTCGGGCATGGACACCTTCAGTTCGTCGCGCATAAAGATGGCATTCTTCAGACTGGTCAGCGGCCAGATGCCGGCGATAACCGGGATGCGGAAGCCCTCGACGCGGCGCAGGAACTGCTCTAGGAGCCGCATGTCAAAAACCGGCTGGGTAATCGCGAACTCGGCACCGGCTTCGACCTTGTAGGCAAACCGGCGAATCTCATGGTCGATGTCCGGTACGCCGGGGTTGGCAGCGACCGAGATGGTGAAGCCCGTCGATCCGCCCACCGGGCTCCGTGCGATGTCGAAGCCGTGGTTTAGCCCCTGCACAATCCGGGTAAGCCCGATCGCGTCGACATCGAAGACCGCCGTCGCGTCCGGCCCGGCACCCATCTTGGGCGGATCGCCGGTGAGGCACAGGATGTTCTTGAGGCCGATGGATGCCGCGCCCAGCAAGTCACTCTGGATGCTCAGGAGGTTGCGATCGCGGCACGTGTAGTGCAGCACCGTCTCCACGCCGGCCCTGGCCTGCACCTGCACGCAAAGGCTCATGGCGCTCATGCGCGCGCTGGCTCGCGGGGAGTCCGGGATGTTGATCGCATCGACCCCGCGACGTGCCAGCAACTCTGCGCCGGCAAGCTCCCTGCTGCAATCGAAGCCCTTGGGCGGAACGATTTCGACCAGCGTCACCCATTCGCCGCGAGCAACTTTTCGCCCGATCAGCGAGCGATCTTCCAGCGGCGGAGGCTCCACGCGCCGGGCATCCTCCTCGTCCTGTACCGCGGTTACGGCGGTGTGCGCGCGCTCCATGGCGTCCTCGCCCACAGTTTGCGCCCCCAGCGCCCGCAGCCTTCCCCGCATGGCACGGATGTGCGCCGGGGTCGTGCCACAGCAGCCGCCAACCCAGCTCACCCCGGCCTTGACGAAGCGCGCCGCAAAGCTGGCCATATATTCCGGCGACGTCAGATAAATGTGCCGGCCATCGACGTTGCGCGGCATGCCCGCGTTCGGCATCGCCACCAGCGGCAGGGTCGTCGCTTCGCGCATCCTCTGCACGGCGGCCAGCACCGCGTCCGGCCCGCTGGAGCAGTTGCAGCCGACGGCATCCGCCCCGGCCTCGGTGAGGCGGCGCGCAAACTCCTCCGCCGGCGTTCCATCCAGGCACTTGCCGGCCTCATCTACCGTCGCCAGGACGGCGATCCTCAATCCGGGCGCGGCGTCCTTTGCCGCAGAGACGGCCTGCAGCGCTTCGGTGACCGACATCATGGTCTCGGCAATCAGCAGATCGACGCCGCCTTCCGCCAGGGCGGCGATCTGCTCCCGGAAGATGGCCTGAATCTCCGCCGGGGGGAGGTCCCCCACAGGTCCAAGGGATCCGATCGCGCCCGCGACCAGCGCCTGGGCCCCGTGCTTTTCACGATGCGCCCTCACGCTGCGCCGGGCCAGCTCCGCCCCGGCAAGGTTCAGCTCGCGCACCCTGCCTCGCAGCCCGAAGTGGTCCAACCGGAGGGCGTTGGCGCCGAAGGTGTTGGTCTCGAGGATCTCGGCGCCGGCCTGCAGGTATTGCTCGTGGACCGAGCGCACGATGTCGGGCTGCGTCACGTTCAGTTCGTCGTAGCTCTTGTTGATGAAGACGCCACAGCCGTACAGCATGGTGCCCATGGCTCCATCGCAAAGCACCGTTCCTCCGCTGAACAGCCGCTCGAGCCTACCCTCTGCCATTCGCGCCCCCGCCTTTCCGCTCTTCCATCGTAACTCCCAGAAAACGGCTGCCAGCCTGCTTCGTCCAAGGAGTACGGACGCAGGGCGACGTTGTCAGACTGGTATACTTCCGGTTGACAACAGCAGCCGGAACGCGTGCTGTTTGATGGGAGCCGTTGCCGTTGAATCGTCGAAGTGTGTCTGCCCGGTATACTCTGGGCCTGCTCGTGACCCTGCTCACGTTTCTCGGAATATCGGGCTGCCGAGCCCCGCTTTACTACTACACCCAGAACCAGTTTGTCGGTCGCGCGATTCCGCCCTCCGGGTTGCAGCAGCGTGTGCTGGCCGCGTACACCTCAGGTGGGAGTCTGGGTACGACCGGAGGAACGGGCGGGGCTGAAATTATTGACGGTCTGCGCGATCTGCGCAGCAACGTGCAAAACACCCATCCGACCTACTTCATCTCGGGCTTTTCGAGCGGCTACCCGAACACGATCATTAACTATCCAGAGCAGCAAATGGGCTATGTACTGGACGCCAACTCAGGTAACGTGGCCCCGATCAACTATGCGACGGAGCGAGGCGGCACTACGCTGTTAAGCCTTGGTGCCAATGCACCCTCGGCAGCCGTTGCCCCTGACGGAACGCGCGCGGTAGGTGCCACGGCCTCCACCGGTCAGCTCATCGTCACCGCCGTGGGCTCGCAGGGGGGCACCTATTTCCTGAATCTACCGAACGTGAACCGCGTCATGATGAATCCGGGAAACTCGGTCATCCTTGCCACGACGCGCAACTCCGATTCGCTCTATCGCGTGATCCAGCTGCCCCAGACGTCAACGCCCATTTTTCCTCCAGGGTACGTCGACTGCGAGCCCCTTCTGCTTCCCGTGTACTGCATCGTTCCCGTCAAGGGCACGTTCGATCGCCCGACCAATGCTTACTTCTCCCTGGATGGCGCCACCGCCTATGTATTGAATTGCGGTCCCGAGTGCGGGGGAACGACGGCCAGCGTGGCTGCCCTACAGGTTTCGCAGCTGACCTACAACAACATCCCGACCGTGAATCCCCTGGGTAGCGGTGCGCCCTCGCCTTTCGATGCCTTGCCTGTCGCCAACCCCATACCCATTCCCGGGGGCGTGACCACGGCGCTCTCGGACGGTAACAATCTCTATCTCGCCGGGCAATCGCTCTTCCGGCTCACGTCATCGGGTGCCCTCACAACCTCCCCAGCCGCCGACGGCCTTTTCACCGGTTTCCTGACCGTGCTGCCGCTCGCCACCTACGTGCCCGGCAACCCCGTCTCGATTTCCGACGGCACACATAGCCGTCTGCTCTTCGCCGACGATAATACGCTTTGGGCAGGCTCCACCAACTGCGCCATCGGCGAGCGCGCCCATGCCGGCGCCAACATCAACTGCCTGACCATGGTTCAGCTCGGCGGCAGCGCACCCACGGCCACGGTCATCCCGAACGTCACGCCCAATGGCGCCACCACCGTTGCCTACCCCAACACGAACGGCAACCTTTATTATTACGGCGACCTGACGGGCCTTTGCTGGGTGCAGAATTACCACAAGGTATACACAGCCTACGGCGGCCAGATTCACGCGTTCTACACCGGCGGCGCGATCACCAGCAGCTACGATCCAGCCCACGGCACCACTCCTGCGGCAGGCACCGAGCTCGACAACACCAACGTCACCGTGCAAGGGACCGTGCTTGACGTGGCCTACATGGACGCGCTGACCAACACGGCCAACTAGTCGATGAGTTCCATTCTCTCTCCGCTATCGCCGGGCGGCGTCGATGTCCTTGCCATAGCGGCCCACCGTGATGATGTGGAACAGACCTGCGGGGGTGCCCTGCTCGTGCAAGCGACGCTTGGCGCCCGCACCGGCATCCTCGACCTGACGCAGGGAGAAGGCGGTACCCGGGGCTCTGCGGCAGAACGAGCCGCAGAAGCCGCGGAAGCCGCCCGCATCCTGCGGGTCAGTTATCGGGAGGCGCTCGATCTACCCGACTCCAACGTGCAGAACACGCTGGAGAACCGGTTGAAGATTGCGGTGGTGCTGCGTCGCCTGCGTCCGCGAGTCGTCATCCTTCCCTACTGGCAGGGCCGTCACCCCGATCACTACACCACGGCCACACTGGGCTATGAGGCCTGCTTTGCTGCCGGTCTGGCAAGCCTCAATCTCTCCCCGGAGCACGGGGCACCGCACCGGCCCTTTAAGATTCTGTATGCCTCCCTTTACGCGGATGTCCGTCCCAGCTTCGTCGTGGACATCACTCCACATATCGAGACGCGTCAGCAGGCTCTGCTCGCCTACCGCTCCCAATACGGCACGCAGCCGGCCGGTACGGGCCTCTTTGTCCCGGAAGACGAGATACGGGAACGCATGTTCTCCACGGCCCGCCACTACGGGCTGCTTGCCGGGGTGCGGTATGCCGAGCCCTTTGTGCAGCGGGAGGTCGGTCTGGTCAACGATCTAGCGATGCTTCCGGTCCGCAGCCTGTAAACAACTCACAGGAACAACGTCCTACGCCGGCTTTTTTAACGTTTTCGCAGCCATCACGCTGTCGCGCACGTACTGCACCAGCTCCGAACTGCAGTACGCAGGCGCGTGGAACAGAAATCTGGGCTTACGTCCCAGCAGCTGCCGGGAGACTCCCGTCCAGCCTGCGCCTGCCTCCGCAGAGGCCGGCATGACCAGGGCATCAATACGATCCAGATAGCGCAGCGCGGACGGTTTGAAGTCCTCAATCGACGGGTCCAGCACACTGAGGGCCAGGTCGGGCCGAAGGAATCGCAAGACACTGTTGGATTCCACGATGGTCATCGGCGAGGCGTCGAGAATCTTGCGCACCTTGGGCATCGCCTCGTGCAGTTCGCCCTGCTGCGTGCGCACCCAAAAAGAGTGCACGGCTCCTGCGGCCAGGTACCGCGAGGAGTCCGTTCCACTCGTGCGGTTGCGCTCCTCGGTGACGGCGATGGTGTGATCCGCCGTCGCACAATCGCAGGGTTCGCCCTTGGCCGAACAGATGCCGTGACCGTACTGCGTGATCTTGATCGCGGTCCAACGGTACTCAGGTAACGCGGCGATGATGCCCGCCACGACACTGGTCTTGCCGATGTTACGAGAGTTTCCCCCAACGACTACTATCGCCATGGCCTATCTGAGCCGCCGCAGCCGCGCGAGAGAGCGCATATGGTCGCGCAACGGCTCAGCCGGCGTTCCTGAAAAGACCTCCCCCGGTCCACTGACCGCCTTGCCGCGGTACACACCGGCCTGGCCACCGAGGATGACGCCCGGCCCGATGTGGCAATGGTCTGAAAGGCCAACCTGACCGGCAAGCACCGCCCCGTCCTCCACCACGCACGATCCCGAGATGCCCACCTGCGCCGCAATGACCACATCCTTTCCGATGCGGCAGTTGTGTCCGATGTGCACAAGGTTGTCGATCTTCGTTCCCCGTCCGATGCGCGTCTCTTCGAG
>CAXTGE010000019.1:29623-31580 GCA_964243645.1 uncultured Acidobacteriaceae bacterium
GCCGATCTCGGACCATTCCGGCGCGGCCAGATCACGCGCGCAAAGCGCAAAGGCATAGCGGGCATGCTTGACTGCCAGCACACGAGGATCCTCTACCGGATCCAATGCGAGATTCGCGAGGATCGCCCCCGCAGAGGAGGCAAGTGCCGCTTGCAAGCTTGTTTTCTCTTCGGCGAAGACGAGGGAGCCAGGATCAGCCGCTGCTATCGATCGCACGTGCGCGATTCGGTTTTGCGCAGTGGATCTAGCCGGGATGGTGGATGAACCTGTCAGCGCGGCGATCTCGGCAACAGTCAGGTGGCGCTCGCTCATGCGTACAGGCTCCTCTCGCCGGGCGGCCTTGTCTTCCAGCGCCGATGCACCCAGAGCCATTGTTCCGGATAGCGGCGAATCCAGCTCTCCAATGTCGCCGTGAAGAGCGCGGTGTTCGCCGCGGCGTCGGCCTCAGCGTCTGCGCTTTGTACCAGTTCGAGGCTGGGTCCGAAATGCAGCAGATATCTCTTTTCTGAAGGCTCCCACAGCAGAAAGCCCGGTACCACGGCGGCTCGGGAATGCGCCGCTACCCGGGCGAGGCCCGACGCGGTGCAGGCATCCTTGCCGAAAAACGGGACAAACACCCCCTGGGGTGGCGTCATGTTGGTGTCCATCAGGATCCCGACGGTCTCGCCGCGGTGCATCGATTTCAGGATGCCTCGCGCAAAGTCATCCTTGGGCAAAACCTTGTTGCCATGGAGTGTGCGAATGCCGTTCACCCAGGCATCCACCTGCGGGTTGTCCAACCGGCGGATGACCATACCCATCGGGTAACCCATCAGCGAATGGAAGAAGCTGGAGAGCTCCCACGCCCCCAGGTGCCCGGTCAGCACAAGGACTCCGCGACCCCGCTCCCGCGCTGCGAGGTAGTTCTCCAGGCCTTCGTACCGGATCAGGGCGCGCACGCTGGCCCGGCTGTAGTGCCGCATCTGCGCAAACTCCGCCAGCTGCCAGCCAAGGCTGCGAAAGCTTCCGCGTAGAATCCGCGTGCGGTCCCCCGGAGAGATCTCCGGGAAGGCCAGTTGCAGGTTCTGCTCCCCGACCTTCCGCAGCCGCCCAAGCACGGCAAAGGCGATCGCGCCGATGGCCGCGCCCGCGCTGCGAGCCACGCCGCGGGGCAGTGCGCCGAGCAGCCAGGTGATGCCGCGCACGGTCCAGGACTCCGCGCGCTCGCGAAGAGAAGGGAGCTGTTCCTGAACTCGGGTCATCGCGCTCAATGCTTCAGTCTAGAGCAGTTCTCCTGATACCGTGGAGCGCAGAACGATGGGGAATATCGTTTCTTTGGGAGAAATGACGCGATCGGTCTCCGTCCGCTCTACACCTTCAGAAGAACTGCTTTATCGAGACTCCCGAAAGATCAGCTCCGGCCGTAACGAAAAGGGGCGGCCTGTGCCGCCCCTCCTGGCCTGGATTGCAGCTAGTTGTTCTTCGAGGCGACGAAGTACCGGGCCACCGTGCGGACAAACGGCTGGGCATCCGGCGGCGTGGCAACGTCGCCACGCAGGACGGACTCATACGAGACGCCAGGGCCGTAGTACGCCTTCATATCATCATCGTTGGCGTCGAGCACATCACCCGTGAGATCGAGGCCGGCAAAGAGACCTTTGCTTCGCGAGTAGGTAAGGAACTCAGCATTGAGCTTCCAGTCCGTTCCAGCCTGCGCGTTGCGTCCCACCGGACCCGCAGAGGCAGCCGCATCGGCACCCAGCTTGAACTTGTTATGCAGCATGTGCTGCATACCGTCCTGGTTCATTGCCACAAGAACCATGTCCGTCGCCTGCCCGCCGATCTGGAAACCATAACTGCCGCCTGTGAGCTTTACAAAGGTAGGCGCGCTCCATCCATGGCCTGTGCGGCAGGTGGCAACGCCCTGTCCGTACTGCACGCCAACCAGAAACGCGCCCTTCTTATAGGAAGGAATGAT
>CAXTGE010000020.1:0-2594 GCA_964243645.1 uncultured Acidobacteriaceae bacterium
CGTAAAGGCCCTTGGGCAGCAGGGTGTAGTGGATATTGACCGTCTGCAGCACGCCAGCCGTGTCCTTGCGGAAGACGTTCTGCATGACGATCACATCGGAAGGTGTGGACACGGCAAAGTAAGGCTCCGCCGTAACGATCATGCCGAAACTTTGGAACGGGCTCGTAACCTCGAGCGAAGCCTTGTCGCCGGAGAGCTCCAGCTCGCCAAGATTCTGCGGCCGTCCGTCCGCGGAGATCGCCCAGAGAACATAGGTCAGATACTCCGGTCCATACCCGTTGGCAGGGGACATACCCGCAAACTTGACGGAGATGTTCGTCTTGCCGGTCTTCGAATCCACCTTGCCTTCGCCGTGAGCCTTCGGCATCAGGTTGGTTCCTTCAAAACCCACATTGGTGGAACCCGATCGGTTCAGGTAGTTCACAGCGTCCAGATCCCGCTGAACCACCTTGACGTGGTAGACGTATGTGCCGTTTTCGCTCTGGGCGATCACCTCGGCCGAGCGTGCTCCCGGCGCAATCGCGGTGGGATTGGCTTCCTGCGCGCGGGCGGCCAAGGCAAAGGTAAGGGTCATCGCAGCCGCAGGCAGAACAAGACGGGCCCGCTTCCAAGTGTCGTGCATTTCTCTCTCCTTGGGAGCGGGCGCGCGGAGGGCGGGCACAATCTCCCACGCCATTTCCAGGCGCTTTGGAGAGTCGGATGCCCCTGTTTTCCGAAAGGTAGCTCTTTGTCCTAATGCAGGACAGCCCAGGAGTAACTGCGATGTTGCTGGATGAGTAACGCCGGTACGGCAGGAACTCGCTACAATTGAGGGTTTTTCACGCGATCCCGGCCGGAGGGACCTGCGCTGCGCTACTGCCCGAGAATAGCCGTTCCAACCAGCTCCATCGAGTGGGCGATGCGATCCTTCCACTCCGCAGGGCCGGTGGTGTGGACGCTGGTGCCGTGCGTGTCGACCGCGACGGTGACCGGCATATCGACCACCTCAAACTCATAGATCGCCTCCATGCCCAGGTCCTCAAACGCCAGCAGTGTGGAGTGCTTGATCGCCTTCGAGACCAGGTAGGCAGCGCCCCCGATCGCGATCAGGTAGACCGCCCGGTTGTCGCGGATTGCGTCGAGGGCGGCGACGCCACGCTCGGCCTTGCCGACCATGCCCAGCAGTCCCGTGGACTCCAGCATCTGGCGGGTGAACTTGTCCATGCGTGTGGCGGTGGTGGGGCCTGCCGGGCCGACGGCCTCGTCACGCACGGCGTCCACCGGGCCGACGTAATAGATCAGCTTGTTCGTAAAGTCGACCGGCAGCGTCTCCCCGCGGCTGAGCATATCCGTTATGCGCTTGTGCGCCGCGTCACGTCCGGTGAGCAACTTGCCGTTCAGCAATACGACGTCACCCGGCTTCCAGGTCTCGATCTCCTCGCGCGTCAGCGTGTCGAGGTTTACGCGCTTTGCGCCATGCGCGGCGGGGTCGTAGGTGAGCCGGGGCCAGCTGTCGAGGTTCGGCGGGTCGAGATACACCGGGCCGTCGCCGTCCAGCTTGAAGTGCGCATGACGCGTGGCCGCACAGTTCGGGATCATGGCGACCGGCAGGTTCGCCGCGTGCGTCGGCCAGTCGAGGATCTTCACATCCAACACGGTGGTCAGGCCGCCCAGCCCCTGCGCGCCGATGCCCAGGGCGTTGATCTTTTCGTACAGTGCAACGCGCAGCTTTTCAATGTTCGTGCGCGGGCCGCGCGCCTTCAGCTCCGGCATATCGATCGGGTCCATCAGGGACTGTTTGGCCAGCAGCATCGCCTTCTCCGCCGTACCGCCGATGCCTATGCCGAGCATCCCCGGAGGGCACCAGCCCGCGCCCATGGTCGGGATGGTCGTCAACACCCAGTCCGCGATGGAGTCGGACGGATTCAGCATCACGAACTTCGACTTCGCCTCGCTGCCGCCTCCCTTTGCCGCGACGGTGACGTCGATTGTCTGCCCGGGCACCAGCGAAACTTCGACGACGCAGGGCGTGTTGTCGCGGGTGTTCTTGCGGCTGAACGCCGGGTCGGCCAAAATGCTGCCGCGAAGCTTGTTGTCCGGGTCCAGCCATGCCTCGCGAACACCCTGATCGCAGATCGCCTGCAGGCTCATCGTGGCCGGCGCGTCACCCTTCTGCAGATGGCACTCCATGCCGAATTTAAGGAACACGGTCACGATGCCGGTGTCCTGGCAGATGGGGCGGTGCCCTTCGGCGCACATGCGCGAGTTCACCAGGATCTGCTTAATCGCGTCCTTGGCCGCCGGCGATCGCTCCAGCTCATAGGCCTTTGCGAGGTTCGTGATGTAGTCGACCGGGTGATAGAAGCTTATGTATTGGAGAGCGGCGCGAAGGCTCTCAATCAAATCGTCCTGCTGGATGATGACCATAGATGACGTGTCCCAAAGCCCTATCTTATGCCGGGGCCACCTCTGAGGTCAGTCCTTAGCGCCGTCGTCGAGCACGCTGAAAATCGCCACCAGCGGCACCGCAACCGGTGTGCCTTCCAACGCCAGCACGCCCTCTCGCACTGTGGCCATGGTGCCTTCTGCGCGCAACACGAGCACATCCCGCTTGG
>CAXTGE010000020.1:2694-4393 GCA_964243645.1 uncultured Acidobacteriaceae bacterium
TCTCGCACTGTGGCCATGGTGCCTTCTGCGCGCAACACGAGCACATCCCGCTTGGCAGGGTCGAAGACCCAGACAACCGGCACTCCCAAAGCAAAATAGTCGTCGCAGCGCTCACGAATGCGTATCAGGCGATCCTCGGGCGAAAGAACCTCAATGCAGAGCAGCGGCGGTTCGATGACGATGGGCGTCCGCTTCCACTCCGCGCGCATCACGCACAGATCAGGCACACGGAACCGTGTCGGTGCGACCTGGACCCTCTGCTCGACAACGGCTTTCACCTGCCACTCGTGACGGTTCTTGCGGAACAGAAAAGCTAGCTCTGTTTGCAGGTCGGCGTGGTCATGCTCGCCCAGGTTTCTCTCCTCCAGTACGCCATCGACATAGTCCCGATCCGGCCGATAGTCGCAGTGGAGGTATTCATAGATCGAGATGAAAGGAACTATCGCTGCCGCCGCCATACGAGCCTCCGTGCGTACAGCCTACATCAGCCCCCTGCGGCCACGCCCTTCGTGGGCGTCTTGAGAAACCGAACCCAGACTTGGGTACTCTGGACCGGAGGCATGATGAGATCCGTGCAGCTTCAATCGACAGGGGAGCCTCAGACGAGCCTTCTGCGCGTGCGCAGATGGGAGCTCTATCCCTGGCTCCGGGCCGGCTTCAGCACGCGCCTTGGGGGACTCTCCCACGTGTACGGCGACCGCGAGCAGAACCTCGGCTGGACCGCGGAGGACGACCCGACGATCGTTGCCGCCAACCGGTCCGCCTTTGTCACGGCACTCTGCGGTGGCCCTCCTTTGCCGCTCGTGACCGTAAGCCAGGTACACGGCGCGATCGTGCGTGACTTGGAGCACGAAACCTCACCCTTCATGACCCCAGACGGCAGGGCCAGGCTGGAGGGGGACGGCATGATCAGTCAGACACCCGGACGGCTTCTGGCGATCCTGACCGCGGACTGCGTGCCGGTGCTGCTGGCCGATACGCGCACCCATGCCGTGGGCGCCTTCCATGCCGGTTGGCGAGGCACGCTGGCGCGTATTGTCGAGCGGGGCGCCGCCGAGATGCGCGCCAGCTACGGCACGCGGGCGGAAGACCTGATCGCGGCCATCGGCCCCTGCATCCAGGCGTGTTGCTTTGAGGTTGGCGACGAGATACGCACCGCCTTCAGCAGGGAGTTCCGCTATGCCCCGGAGCTGTTTTCCCCTCCGGGCAGCCCGGCGCTACACATGGACCTTGCCGAGGCCAATCGACGGCAGCTGCTCCAAGCGGGAGTACAACCGGAGAACATCCGGGTCCTGGCGCACTGCACGGCCTGTTCTCGGCTGCCGGATGGCCGGCGGCGCTTCTTCAGCTACCGTGCCGAAGGGGGAAGGACAGGGCGCATGCTAAGTGGGATCGCTGCAGTCGGTTAAGCAAATCAGGGAATCTAAGTCTTCTTCCCGAGCTCTTCAAACAACTCTTCCCGCCGATCCATCGCATACACCTCGATGCCGCGCAGGCCCTGGCCGTACATGAGCAGCGCACCCACGGCAAACAGAAAAACCAGTCCCAGGGAAATCCAGCTTCGGTGAAGATACACGCCCAGAAACTGAAATCCAGCCCCAAGCGCCATACAGCCGACCAGGACCCCGATGGCGATCCATGCGCTGACTTGCGACTGTGCGCGATTCAGGCTCTTTCCCGGATTGATCTTCTTGGGTGC
>CAXTGE010000020.1:4493-19218 GCA_964243645.1 uncultured Acidobacteriaceae bacterium
CCCTCCAGCCCGAAGGAGTTGTAGCTCATGGGTGCCAGCCCGAGCAGGGCATAGCCCACCGCCAGCAGGGGCAACCATTGCGATCCGCCCCGCAGCGAGAGCCGTCCTGCAAAAAGAAACACCATTACCGTCGGCGCAACCACCCCATAAAGCAGCCCCGTGTTGCGGCGCATGACGAGCAGTTCCTTGCCCAGCAGTGGACCCAGCGAAGCCGGAAGCAGCCCCGGCGGCCGCGACGATACGGCAGGAGACAGCGAAAGGGTCTCAACATCGGCCGCTTCCACGGGCGTGGCACGGAGACGTCTCGGCACGGCCCGCACGGCATTGGCCGCATCGCTAAGATTCTCCCCGCGGTACTCCGTTCGCATGCGCGACGCGTACACAACCAGGAAGCCCGCGGCATACAGAAGAACAAGCCCATCCTGAGCCAATGACGTCCTCGGCAGCCCCTGCTCCGCCGAGAGAACGGCGGCCCCCGTCAGCTCCGGCGGCAGCCATCGCAGCCAGGGGTGAAGATGGTGCTCAAAGGCCTGAGCCCGATGCAGGTTTGCCGGCCGTATCGCTCGTGTGTGGCCCCTCTGGAAGCCTGGGTTGTAGGTCACATTCAGGTACTGAATGCCGAGCGAGGCCGCAAAGAAGATCCCTGTAAACGCCTCGCGGGCCCTGCGCGTGGACAGCCAGCGGTCCACCCAGGCGAAAATCATCCGTGAGAACAGCACATTCGCCAGACCGAACGCGGCCATGGCAACCAGGCTCCATGGCCAGAGCTGCGGCCGGGCCAGCGTAAGGCCCACGAAGATGGCAAACGAGATCAACGTCACGGCAACGTTGGCCGGGCTCAACAGCCCAAAGCACAGCCGCACGAGCACGTAATCCCGCAAGGGCAGGGGGAAGCGAATCAGCTCGGTGGGGTCGAATGTGGTGCCGGGCTGGCCGAGATTGATGTTCAGCAGCTGCGTGAGGCCGAATGCCGCCCACAGCACCGGGCTCAGCTGCCCCAGCGTCCCACGCAGGGCCAGGTACCAGGCAAAAAAGCCGGCAACTCCCGCGGGCAGCAGGACCAGGCAGCCCACGAGAGGCAGCAAAAGGATGCGGCCGATCAGCTCGGCGGCTCCGCCCTTGCGTCGAAAGCCGTTGGCGAAGATGCGCCAGCGCAGCCACGCAATGGCGCGGAACTGCTCCCAGCCGAGCCGGGCTCCGGCGTGAACGGGAAGTTCCATCGCTAGCTCAGCCATGGGAGCTCGCTCGGCGTGTGTTGCGGCACGGCTTCGGTGCCCACCACAGAAAGAAAGATCTGCTCCAGGGTCAGCGTCGCATCCGGCGCATGAGGTTCATGCGACGCATCGCCATCCGTCGCCGCCAGTCGAGCCCGCACGCCGGCGCGCAGCTCTTCCAGCGAACCATGCGCCACCAACTGGCCGCGGTTGATGATCGCCACGTGGGTACACAGGCGTTCGACGATCTCCAGGACATGGGAGGTTAAAAAGATCGTGGCGCCTCGCGCGATCATTCCCTGCAGCATGCTCTTCAGCGTGCCCGCAGCGATGGCATCCACGCCTTCGAAGGGCTCATCCAGAAAGAGCAGCTTGGGCGCGTGGATAACGGCGGCTGCCAGGGCTAGCTTCTTGCCCATGCCATGCGAGTAGTCGGCGATCAGCTTTTTGCGCTGGTCCGCCAGTCCCATGTACTCCAGCAGTTCGGCGGAGCGCTGCCCGGTCACGCGCTTGTCCAGCCCGTACATCCGGCCCACAAAGTTCAAGTACTCCGGCGCGGTGAGTTTGCCGAACAGGGCCATGCCCTCCGGAACGACGCCGATCTGTCGTTTCACCTCGACCGGGTTCGCCAACAGGTCTTCACCCAAGATCCGGATGGTGCCGGAGGACGGTGCGAGCAGACCGGTCAGCATCTTGATTGTGGTCGACTTCCCGGCACCGTTCGGGCCCAGAAACCCGAAGAACTGTCCGCGATCCACGGTCAGATGCAACGAATCGACGGCTCGAAAATCCCCGAACACGCGAGAAAGGGCCCCCGTTTCAATTGCCGGACTGGTCATGACTCCTTGCATCACTCAGAAGTTTAGGGGCAGCGAGATCAACGTTCCCAATCACTTTTCAGAGGTATTGCTTCACTCGCTGTCAGGTGAAGGGGTCTCCTCGTCCGCGCGTTTGTCTGCTGAAGACTGCCCCGTAGCTGTGACTCCGACCAGCTCCCGCAACTCCTTGCTGGGCTTGAAGAAGGGAACCCGTTTCGCGGGTACCGAGACAGACGCTCCTGTCTTTGGATTGCGGCCCGTGCGGGAGTTGCGCTGACGTGTCCGAAAGCTGCCGAAGCCGCGGATCTCCACCTTCTCCCCGGTCTTCAGCGCACCGACGATGGCATCGAACATGGTTTCCACGATGACTTCACTGTCGCGACGGGTAAGGTCACCTAAAGCGTTCACTTGATCCGTGAGGTCAACCTTGGTCATGGGCTCTCCGTAAAGCGTGGGGCGCGCGAGTCACAACAGTGTAACCCTCCTGCATCGCACGCCGTAGCAAAGAAGAGGGCCCGCTCGATGCGGGCCCTCTTCTTTACTACGGCAAACAAGCAGCTAATTGCTCGACCCACCCGTCTTCGGCTTCGACAGGGTGCCCGAGGAGTTCAACAAGAAGAGACGAGCGGATACCGGCGTCGCTGTGGGAGCACCGGCCCCGATAAGCTCGGAGAGGACGAAGCTGCCGGGAGTGCAGCCGTTTCCATAGCATCCATAGTTGCTCACCCAGACATTACCGGCACCATCCACCGCAATCCCGGCCGGCCCGATCAGCGTGTTGCCGTTGACGCTGTTGTGCAGGAAGACGTTGTTGAAGGCCACACCGCCGGTCGTCAGATACGATCCGTTCGTGAGTGGGATCTGCTCGACGGAGGGCGTGTCGGTGTCCGTCATCCAAAGATTGCCGTTGCCGTCCGCGGCCATACCCGAGGGGTGCCGCTGCGCCTTGTTGTACAGCGGGTAGCAGGTGTCTGCCGAGTACAGGCAAAGGCCGTCCTGCCGCGGGCCGTATCCGCCCCGCGGCTCTGCAAAGTCCGTTCCCGTGTAGGCGATCTGACCGGCGTCCTGTGCATAGGCGAACTGCACCGTGGGTACCCCGGCGGCGTTGTAGAGGTAGTTACGCGCCCCGGCTTTGGTAGTGTTCTGACCGGAAAAGGCAAGGTTGCCGTTAAGGTCGCCCGCAATGCTTGCAGCAGCGAAGTTGCCTTCTCCGGAGAGCTCCGAGTTGGCAATCTCTGCGTAGTTCGTTTTCCCGGTGACCTCGGCCAGGGCCGGCAGACTGTCCGAAGCGGTGATGCCGAGACGAATCGTGTTGTCGGCCGCCACGGTCACCGAGTGCGAGACCACCGTCGCGGTCGGATTCGCAATCTGGAGATTCCGGACGTCTGTCGGATCCGTTGTTAGAAATCCGGCCACATACGCTGACTGCGAATCATTCTCCCAGGCATAGCCGTCTGCATCGATGGCCACCTGTTGGGGATGCGAGACGTGGCCGATAAACAGGGAGCTAAAGGTGCCGGTGCTCGGATCGAAGTAGCCTGCGCCCGCGCTGCGACTCACGTTGCTGGGGAACCAAACCCTGCCTGCGGTGTCGATGTCGATCGTGCTGACCGTGCTCGAATCCACCCCCAGGCCAAACGCCGCGGATGTGTAGCTCGCCGACAGCGTCCAGTCATTGGGAACGGCGGTCAGCCCGCCGGTAAAGGCGGCAGAGGCGGCAGCGGGCTGCAGGTTATACAGCTTTGTGACGTTCAACGTCGGATTTTGCGCGATGTTGATGACCGCCTGCAACGTATCTGTCGGTGCGGTTCCGCTGGCAGGGGTCGTATCCTTGAACAGGGTCGCGCACGCGGTGCCACCCGGATTGGTCGCATTGATGCAGGTGGCAAGGATGTTGCCCAGCGTGATGAGCTTCGCGCTCTCAAAGGTCATCGTGCTCGTGCTCGCCTGAGGGTAGCCCGTCGTCGTATTCAGCAGGGTCGGGATCGTCCCGCTGCTGGCATTGCTGACGATCAGCGATGCGGTCGAAGGTGCCCCGAAATGATCGATCGTTGTGCCATCCGAATTGGTAGCCGTGAAAAACTGGGAGAAGGTATAGGCCAGCATCGCGGTACTGATTTCGTTGATCGTGACGAACGCTTCGGCGGCACTGGCGCAGGCGCCAAGCGACGCGCCTTCCGCAATCGCCCCATTCAGCTTGGTGACCGCGACGCCGCCGAGCGACAGAATGTACACCGGCGTGGTCGCGGTCGGGCAGTTGATGGCGCTGGGGTCAATGGTGAAATAGCCATCAGAGCCCGTCGTCGTACTTGCCAGCAGCGTTCCCGTTGAACCGTACCCGCTGCTGCCATAGGTGTACAGCGCAATGGTCGCGCCCGTCACAGGCTGCTGGCCGCCAAAGGCCTTGCCTTTGATGGTCTTTTTGACCGCAGCCGACTCTGCACCGGGTAATGCCACAGTGCCCATACCGCAACCAGAAAGTATTGCAGCCGCTGGAAGGAACAGACCCAGAGCTATCGTGCCGAGACGCATACTGCCTCCACGGTGGAGCCAAAAACTAAAAAGGATAAGACTGCGTGTACTATACAACGGCCGTGGCACACGAAAGTAACCATCAGGTAATCAGTCGACTACCCATCGGTTCCTGTCTCTCCTTCTGTAGAGGCACGTATTTACCGCGCTGTAGCAATCGCTCCCGGAGCCTGGCGTACGCTGGTCTGGAAGCGACGCCGTTTGCGTGCCTGAGGTGCGGGTGAGTCCGACTATTTTCGTTCTTGAAGACGACGCCGATATCAGGCGCTTGATCCAGTACCGCCTTGAAAGTGCCGGTTATGCCGTACGCGTGTACCCCGCCCCCGGAACCATGCTCGGGGATGCGGAGCGCAGCCGGCCGGCGCTCTTTTTGCTGGACATTATGGTGCCGGGTGGCAGCGGCCTCGACGTCTGCCGTCGCTTGCGGCAAAGTGCGATCCTGGGCGGTGTACCGATCATTTTTCTCACCGCGCGCGCCTCTGAGGATGACCGTGTGCTCGGCCTGGAGCTGGGCGCCGACGACTATATCGTCAAACCGTTTGCCGTCCGTGAGCTGCTCGCACGAATCCGCGCGGTTCTTCGCCGCTCGGAGGCTCCCGAAGACTCCGAAGGCAGCCCCGTCATCCTGACCATCGAAGACCTGGAGATCGATTCCGGTTCCATGCAGGTCAGGGTCCGCGGCGATCTGATCACCACCACCACCACGGAGTTTCGCCTGCTGGAGTACCTCGCCCGTCATCCCGGGCGAGTGTTCAGCCGGGACCAGCTCCTGGATGCGGTCTGGGGGGATGCGCGTTTCGTGACACCCCGCAGCGTTGACGTGTATGTGCGCCGCCTGCGGGAGAAGATCGAGGCCGAGCCGGAGACGCCGCGCTTCCTGAAGACGCTCCGTGGTGCCGGCTATCGCTTCGACATCCCTGCGGTGCGTCTGCAGCCGGTCTTTGCGGCAGAGCCGGCCGCGCACTAGATCGGCGTCATACAGGGCAAAACCGACGTAGGGTAGGGCCATGAGGAAGCGGAGCTTCAGCCTGTTCGGGTATTTGCTGTTGTGGGCCGCGGGCGGCGCTGCCGTTCTTCTGTGCGGGCTCACCCTGCACGCGCCCTGGTTCCTTCTCCTGCCTGTCTGGATCACGGGCGCCGTGGCCGGTGCCTTTCTGGCCAGGCGCTGGGTGGGCGAAGGCGCTGCCGCCCTTGCCAGGGAAGTCCGCGCTCTACCCACGCCGCCGGTCGCGGAGGTCTCGGTGCCGGAGCTGGCCGACTTGACGGCGGCGCTGGCGGCCGCGGCTCCACGGCTGGCGGCAGGCATTGATGCGGCGGGCGAAAACGGCCGCAAGCTGCAGACCGTGCTCGATTCCATGCAGGATCCGGTGACGGCCATCGACGCCGCGGGGCGCATCAGCTGGGCCAACACCCCGATGCAGCAGCTGATGCGGGAGGCACATGGCTCCGTGCGCACCGGCCACTCCCTTGTGCAGACCATGCGTGCCCCCGAGATTCTGGAGTGCGTCCAGATTGCGCTGGAGTCGCGCGAATCGGTCGAGCGCCGCCCGGTCACCGTGCTGCCCGGACGCATCGTCAACGTCAGTGCCGCGCCCATGCCCGACGGCGGCGCCGTCATCGTCATGCACGATATTACCCGCATCGAGCAGGTGGAAAGAACGCAGCGGGAGTTTGTCGCCAATGTGTCGCACGAGCTGCGCACCCCCCTGACCTCCATTCAGGGCTACGTGGAGATGTTGCTCGAAGAGGCGGACGAGGTCCGCGGCCCGGCCTCAATCGCGACGACCGAACGCCGCCGTGAGTTCCTGGACGCCATCCTGAAGAGCGCGCGTCGCATGGGCCGGCTTACCGACGATCTCCTCGCTCTGGCCCGGGTGGAGAGCGGCGAGCGCAAGTTCGCGCCGCAGCCCATCGCGGTCTCCGTGCTGATCGAGGAGTGTCTGGAGGCTGTCTCCGGGCTGCTCAAGGAGAAGGGCGGGACCGTGGCCATCGTCGGCGATCCGCCGGACATCGACGTGGTCGCCGATCCGGACACGGTGCTGCAGATCATGAGCAACCTGATTGAAAACGCCCTGAACTATGGGCGCGGCTCGGACGGCTGGGCCGTGATTGAGATCTCCGCCTCTCTGCACGAGGCGTCGATCGACAATCCGGTGCCCGAGATGATGATCCGGGTCCGCGACTTCGGCGCGGGGATCGCCTCCGAGCATCAGGATCGCCTCTTCGAGCGTTTCTACCGCGTCGATAAGGCACGTTCGCGGGAGTCCGGCGGCACAGGCCTGGGTCTGGCCATCGCGCATCACCTGGTCGAGGCCCATCATGGTCGCATCTGGGTGGAAAGTGAGCTGGGCAAGGGGAGCAGCTTCATCTTTACACTGCCCTGCGCCTCCCCTGCGTCGGCCCGGG
Organism: uncultured Acidobacteriaceae bacterium; assembly: GCA_964243645.1. GTDB lineage: Bacteria > Acidobacteriota > Terriglobia > Terriglobales > Acidobacteriaceae > Granulicella. The sequence goes on from CAXTGE010000020.1 coordinate 11,464, forward strand.
AGCCGCTAAGCAAGGGGAAGCCTTATCGTGAGGTGGAAGCCCCATCCGGGCCATAAGGTGGCGCATTGGGGACGTTTTTAACGCTCCATTCACGCGCGCTTCTCCGGACGTTCAACTCAGGCTGGGAAGATACCTCGAAGAGAACCCCCAGGAAATGTGGCCTTGGCCGGGCATCCTGCCCTGCGCTCCCTCCTGTGTGCTTCTCCCTCGAGGAATGGATGAAAGATCACAGCAAGTTGATGACGGCGCTGGTCGCCGCCCTGCTCGTCTCCGCGTCAGGCAGCGCGCAAACCACCGGTGCCCCCAAAGCGACCGCTCATAAAAAGGCGCGGCGGACGTCCGTCACGCACCGCACAACCGCTCGCCGGAAGGCTCCGGTGGAGAGCGCCCAGGCGCGCCAGATGCGCGAGCTGCGGGAGCAGCTCTCCGGCCAGCAGACGGAGATTGATGCGCTGAAGACGCAGCTTTCCACGCGCGACGTCCAGGTTGCGGCAGCGCAGCAGAGCGCCGCCGAGGCGCAGCAGCAGGTAGCGTCCGCAGCCGCAGCGACCGCGGCAGCGGCGGCCCAGGCCACCCAGAACACCCAGGACGTCGAGCAGTTGAAGGTCTCCGTAGGCGACCTGAACACCAAGAACGACACCCTGACCCAAACCGTGGTGGGCAACCAGGCACAGGTGCAGCAGGAGATCAACTCGCCGACGGCCATCCACTACAAGGGCGTCACGGTCCAGCCGATCGGCTTTGCAGCCTTTGAAGGCGTATGGCGTCAGCGCTCGGTGAACTCCGACATCAACACGCCGTTCAACACCATTCCGCTGCCGAGCGCGAACGAAGCTCACACCAGCGAGCTGAACTTTTCCGGCCGCCAGAGCCGCATCGGCGTGCTGGTATCGGGCAACACGGGCAGCCTGCAGCTCGCTTCGTACTTCGAGGGTGACTTCCTCGGCACCGGCGTGACCTCCAACAACAACCAGAGCGACAGCTACGTTTTCCGGCAGCGCCAGTTCTGGGGCCAGGCGAGCAAGGGCGGCCTGACGCTGACCGGCGGCCAGATGTGGTCGCTGGTGACCGAAGATCTCCGCGGCACCGACAACCGGACCGAGGTTCTGCCCAACACCGTGGATCCGCAGTACATGGTCGGCTTCAGCTGGACGCGGCAGCCGGGCCTTCGCTTGCAGAAGACCTTTGGCGACCCGCGCGGCAAGGGCGGCTTCACCGCGGCACTGGCCCTGGAGCAGGCGCAGATCACCAACTTCACCGCCACCTCGGCCACCGCCAGCGCCGTGCCGACCAACTTCTTCTTCGGTGGTACAGGGCAGAATGGCGGTCTGTACAACGCCTTCAACGGCACGTATGCCAACAACGTGGCGCCCGACGTGCTCGTGAAATTCGCGTATGACACCCCGCACTCGCACATTGAGGCCGGTGGCATCGCACGCTTCCTGCGGGACACCTACTACCCCGTACTGACAGCGACGGCGGCCACCAACCTCGGTCCGGTGACCTACACATACGCCACCACGCAGCAGAAGAACACCGCTGCGGCGGGCGGCGGTTTCGCCTCGGCGCGCGTGGGCTTCTCGAAGTTCATGGACATCGGCGTACAGGGCATGGGCGGTACGGGAACGGGCCGGTACGGCTCTTCGCAGCTGGCCGATGCCACCGTTCACCCCAGCGGCACCCTGGAGCCGATCCGGAATTACCATGGCCTCGCCTCGGTGGTGACGCACGAGGGCAAGAACATGGACATTTTTGCTTACTACGGCGGCGAGTATGACCAGCGCACCATCTACGCGACCGCCGGCGCCAACCTCATCGGCTACGGTGCCTACAACCTGAACGACACCGGTTGCTATGCCCTGCCGGCCAACCCGGGTACCAGCACAGGCGGCACCGATACCGCTCCCTCCACCTGCGCTTCCCCGACGCGCTATATCCAGGAAGGCATGTTCGGCTTCATCTACCGCGCCTACAACAACCCCAAGTACGGGCGTCTGCAATATACGGCGACGTACAGCTACCTGCAGCGCAATCTTTGGTCGGGTTCCACCCCTGCGGGCGGTGTCACCGGTCCCCGCGCGCAGGACAATATGGTGCATGTCGGCATGCGCTACTACATCCCGTAGATAGGTCACCGTCATCACAGACCGGGTGCCCTGCCTCTGGCAGGCACCCGGCGTTGCAGCCCAGCTTTGCAGTCGATCTCAGGAGATCCTTCGTGAAAGCCAAACTTCTCTCCGCTGTTTTGACAGCCATCACCGCCGTGGCTCCCCTGGCGGCACAGAACCTCACCGGTGCGGGCGCGACCTTTCCCAACCCCATCTACTCGCGCTGGTTCAGCGAGTACGCGAAAGAGCACGCCGGCGTGCAGATCAACTACCAGTCGGTGGGCTCCGGCGCGGGTATCCGTCAGGTGACGCAGAAGACGGTGGATTTCGGCGCCTCGGACGGCCCCATGACCGACCAGCAGCTCTCTGAGTCCAAGGTGAAGCTGATCCACATCCCCACGGTACTCGGCGCGGTCGTGCCGGTGTACAACGTGCCCGGCGTCTCCGGCGACCTGAAGTTCGCTCCCGAGGTGATCGCCGGGATCTACCTGGGCAAGATCACCAAGTGGAACGATGCCAACATCGAGCACGACAACCCCGGCGTCAAGCTGCCCGACCACCAAATCCTCCCGGTCTACCGTTCTGACGGATCCGGAACCACCTATATCTTCACGGACTTCCTGTCCAAGGTCGTGCCGGAGTTTCAGCAGCAGATCGGCAAGGGAACCAGCGTCAAGTTTCCCGTCGGGATCGGGCAGAAGGGAAACGAGGGCGTGGCCGGCATGGTCAAGAACAGCCAGTTCTCCTTCGGCTACGTGGAGCTGATCTATGCCGAGCAGAACCACATGCCCTTCGGCTATGTCCGCAATGCGGCGGGCAAGTACCTGAAGGCCTCCACGGATGGCGTGACCGCGGCCGCGGCAGCCAACGTGAAGTCGATTCCCGCCGACTACCGTGTCTCCATCACCAACGCCGCCGGGCCCAACTCCTACCCTATCTCCTCGTTCACGTGGCTGCTGATCCCGCAGCACTTCGACGATGCGGGCAAGGGCAAGGTGATGGTGGATTTCCTGAACTGGATGCTGGATCACGGCGAAGCGGAAGCTCCCACGATGACTTATGCCTCCCTGCCGGCGCCCGTCGTCGAGCGTGTCCGGGCCACGATCAAGACCATCCACTAGAGCTCTCTTCTGGAGGGTGGTGCGGCTGCCGCACCACCCTTCGTCTTCAATCCTTCCCTCTTGTTCCTACGGTCTAACCAGCATCCGCATCTGACGGTGCACACCCAACGCATGCCCGACTCCGGCTCCATACCCGTACCGGTCCCCCGAGCGGAAGCTCCGAGACCCCAAGTTGCCGCCGCCGGGCCAATCGCCCCGGCGACCCCGCCTATCGCGTCCGCCGCTCCTTCCCATCCCTCGGAGGTCCGCAAGTTCCTGCGCGAGCGCAGCAGCGGCTCCCTAGCCGACGGATCCTTTGCCGGGCTGATGGTGGTCTGTGCGCTGAGCGTGATCTTTATCGTTCTGCTGATCGTGTTTGTGCTGATCGCGAACTCCAAGCTCTCCATCCATGCCTTCGGCTGGCATTTCTTCAAGGGCACGAACTGGGATCCGGTCAACGGCAGCTTCGGTGCGCTGCCGTTCATCTACGGCACGCTGATGTCCTCGCTGCTGGCGCTGGTAATTGCCGTCCCCTTGTCGATCGCGGTCTCCATCTTTGTGCTGGACATCTGCCCGTTGCCTCTGCGAGGACCGATCGCCTTTTTGACCGAGCTGCTGGCCGCCATTCCCTCCGTGGTCTACGGTCTATGGGCCGTGTTCGTCCTGGTGCCCATCGTGCGCGACCAGCTGGGACCGAAGATGATCAAGATGTTCGGCTGGACTGGCTTCTTCCAGGAACCCAACTTCGGCGTGGGCATCTTTACCGCAGGGCTGATTTTGGCCGTAATGATCTTTCCGGTCATCTGCTCGATCTCCCGGGACGTGATGCGCGCCGTGCCGAGTGCGCAGCGGGAGGCCGCCCTGGCGCTGGGCGCGACGCGCTGGGAGATGATCCGGATGAGTGTTCTGCGCAACGCGCGCATCGGCATCGTCGGCGCAGTGATTCTCGGGCTCGGGCGCGCCCTGGGTGAGACGATGGCGGTCACCATGGTGATCGGCAACCATCCGGACATCAGCAAGAACCTGTTCAACCCGGCGCATACGCTGGCCAGCGTGATTGCGAATGAGTTCTCAGAGGCCACGGGCGACCTGTACCTCAGCGCCCTGATCGAGATCGGCCTCGCACTGTTCCTGGTGACCATTGTGGTAAACGCAATTGCCCGCCTGTTGGTCTGGGCGGTCACCCGGGGCAACTCGGCGAGGGCCACGGCATGAGTTCGCTTCCAACCAACGGCGTCGAGCCGACGGCTTCGATCCAGGTTCCCAAGCCGGTGGCCTCGCTGCCTGCGGCCTCGGCCGCCGCGCCGTCGCTGCCCTCCATTTCGCTGCCGCCGCGTTCGCCGCAGCGGGAGCGGTGGCTACGGCTCCAGCGTTCGGTGCTCGACCACACCGTCACCGTGCTGGCGGTGCTCAGTACGGCGGTTGTGCTGGTGCCCCTGATCGCGATCTTGGGATACCTGATCTTCAAGGGCGCCAGCTCGCTGAATCTCGCGTTCTTTACCCATGTACCGGCTCCTGTGGGGGAGAGTGGCGGTGGGATGGCCAACGCCATCGTGGGCTCGGCGGTGGTCCTGGGTATTGCCAGCTGCATGGGCATACCGCTGGGGATCGGCGCGGGCGTCTATCTGGCCGAGTACGGGCGCGGAGGCATGTTCGGCAATATCGTGCGGTTCACGGCGGATGTGCTGAACGGCGTGCCTTCGATCGTCATGGGAATCGCGGCCTACTCGCTGATCGTGGCCAGGCAGCATCACTTTTCGGCCTTTGCCGGTGGCGTGGCGCTGGCAATTATGATGGTGCCTACGATCACGCGCACCACAGAAGAGATGCTGGCGACCGTGCCGTCCAGTCTGCGCGAGGCGGCCTTCGGCCTCGGGGTGCCGAAGTGGCGCACGGTTCTCTCCATCAGTCTGCGGACCGCGTCACCGGGCATCATCACGGGCTGCATGCTCGCCTTTGCCCGCGTGGCCGGCGAGACAGCCCCATTGCTGTTCACCGCGCTCGGCAACCAGTTCTGGTCGGCAAAGGTCAATCAGCCGATCGCCGCGCTGCCGTTGCAGATCTTTGTGTACGCCGAATCGCCCTATGATGAATGGCACCGTCTGGCCTGGGCAGGCGCTTTGGTTTTGATTGTTTTGATTATGGTTTCCGTAACCCTGGTGCGCATCTTTGCAAGCCGCGGTGCGCTCAAAGGGGGACGGTAGTGGGCGTCGACATCAAGGTCGAAAACCTGAACGCATGGTATGGGCCGGTGCACACCTTGAAAGACGTGACCCTGCATATCCCGGCCAACAACGCGACCGCGTTGATAGGGCCTTCGGGCTGCGGCAAATCCACCTTTGTGCGCTGCTTGAACCGCATGCACGAGACCACGCCCCAGGCACGCGCCGAGGGCAGTGTGCGCATGGGTAATCTGGACATCTACAAGGACGCGTCGCCGGTGGAGATCCGCCGCCGCATCGGCATGGTCTTTCAGCGGCCGAATCCCTTTCCAACGATGTCCATCTACGACAACGTCGCCAGCGGGTTGAGGCTGAACGGCTATAGCAAACGCAAGATGCTGGATGAGATCGTAGAGCGGTCGCTGAAGCAGGCGGCCCTGTGGGACGAGGTCAAGGACGATCTTCGCAAGAAGTCGGGAGCGAGCCTCTCCGGCGGGCAGCAGCAGCGGTTGTGCATTGCACGCGCGCTCGCGGTGGATCCCGAGGTGCTGCTGATGGACGAGCCGGCCAGCGCTCTCGATCCGGTCTCCACGTCCAAGATCGAAGACCTGATCTTTCATCTCAAGACGCAGTACACCATCGTGATCGTGACGCACAACATGCAGCAGGCCGCGCGCGTGGCGGAGCAGACAGGTTTCTTTTTGACGGGCAAGCTGGTGGAGTTCGCGTCGACCCACAAGATTTTCACCAGCCCCTCCGACAAGCGGACGGAAGACTACATCACGGGGAGATTCGGCTGATGCGCACACGGTTTCATCAGGCTTTAGATGGATTGAAGGAGCGGCTGCTGGTAATGGCCGGGATGGTGGAGCAGGCGATTCAGCGTGCCACCGCCGCGTATTCCGATCGGGATGGCGAGCTGTGCGACCTGGTGCTGATGTCCGAGCCGGCAATCAACCGGATGGAACGCGAGATCGATCAGCTGGCCCTGGATCTCCTGGCCATGGAGCAGCCGATGGCGGTCGACCTGCGCTTCATCATGGCCGTGATCCGGATCAACGCGGATCTTGAACGGGTAGGCGACCAGGCGGTGAACATCGCTAACCGCGTGAAAGAGCTCGGTATGCTGAATGCGAGCGATCTGCCTGTGGATATCCCGCGGCTCGCGCAGCTATCGTCGGCGATGGTGCGTAAGGCATTGCAGTCTTTTATCGAAGCGGACGCCGGCATGGCGCAGAACGTGTTGACCCTGGACGATCAGGTGGACGACATGAATCGCAGCGCGTACACCTCGCTAGGCAAGTACATTCAGGAGCACCCGGAGTGTGCGTCGCAGGCGCTGAACGCGCTGGTCATCTCGCGCAACCTGGAGCGAGTGGGCGATCATGCAACCAACATCGCGGAAGACGTGATCTTCTGGGTAAAGGGCTACGATGTGCGGCACGGCGGCCCGAACAACGCGCCTGAGGCGATCGCCTCCACCCGCTAGAGCAGTTCTCCTGATACCGCGGAGCGCAGAACGATGCAGAATGTCATTTCCTTGGGGGGAAACGACACAAACGGTCTCAATCCGCTCTACACCTTCAGGAGAACTGGTTAGGCCGCGGCTTACCTGAGATTGCCGTCTGCCAGGTCATAGGCGACGATGCCGAGATCACTCAGGACGCCGATGGCGTTCTCCATGTTGCGGCGCAGGGTGGGCTCCTGTTTGCCGGGCGTCTGGTGGGCCTCTTCCACGGCCACCACACGACCGTAGGGCCAGGAGGCCGGGGGGATCGAGCTCATGGCCTCCGCCAGCCGGCTCAGGCTGATGTTTACCACCTGACGGCGTGCACCGGCGGGACGCAGCATACCGCCGGACCCGAAGTCCGAAGGGTTCTGATCCGCATACATGACATGCAACGTGAGCATATCCGGCTGCACGGTGATGTAGGGATTTTCCCAACTGTCATAGCTATGGATGGCCATGTAGCGATGCTTGCTGGGTGGCGGGATCCCCTCCAGCTCCGTCCGTTGCTCGGCGGCCGCCGCGCGTGCCTCCGTTCGCGCCTGAGCGTCCGAGACCGGGTGGCTGTGGCAGCCGGCTGTCGCGAGAGCAGCAACAGCCGCGAGCAGGAGAAGGGCAGGGAGACGCGCGGGGGAGATCACTTCCAGAGGATACCGAAGACCGCCGGTTCACGTTGCCCACCGTGCGCTGGGATGGGGCGGCGGGCGGTGCCGCCAGTACAATGGTGGGATGGTCAAAGGGATCACCAGCATCGCTACGCTACCTTCGGTGGAGAGCCTGCAACGGCTGTCAGGCCTGCTGCAGGCGTTGGGTTTCGAAGAGGGGCGCGGCTGGGATGACGGCGAGGGCCGGGGTGCCGCCTTTCTTGCGCCGATCGG
>CAXTGE010000020.1:19318-23165 GCA_964243645.1 uncultured Acidobacteriaceae bacterium
GCGGTGATCACCGACCGTCTGCTGCAGGGTTCGCTCGATGGGCTGTATCGCAGCGGCGTAGCCAAGGCGGATGTGGAGATTGTGCGAGTGCCGGGGGCGTGGGAGATCCCGTCCGCGGCGCGAACGCTGGCGGCGTCCGGGCGGTTCGACGCTGTGATCACGCTGGGCGTGCTGCTGCGGGGTGAGACGGCGCACTACGAGGCGATCTACACCGAGGTGGCGCGGGGCATCGGGCAGTCGCAGGGGGAGACGGGTGTGCCGCATGCGTTTGGCGTGCTGACCTGCGAGACGCTGGAACAAGCGCTGGACCGCGCAGGGCTGAAGGCGGGCAACAAGGGCTTCGAGGCGGCGGTCGCGGCGATTGAGATGGCGTCGATTCAGGACAAATTAAAAAAGTTAGACAAGTTACAGGCCGGGCCGAGTGAGCCGGCGATGGTTGCAGGGGTGAACGCTCATGGGTAGCCGCCGCAAGTCCCGGGAGATGGCCATGCAGATGCTGTTCCAGGGGGATCTGGGCAAGCAGAAGCCCGACGATGTGGAGCGGCTGTTCTGGGGGTCCCGGGATGACGTGGACGACGAGACGCGCGGCTTTGCCGACGATCTCCATCGCGTCGCGACGCAGCGGGATGAGGAGATCGACGGCCTGATCCAGAAGCATGCGCAGAACTGGCGGCTGGAACGGATGCCGGTGGTGGATCGGAATCTGCTGCGCACCGGGGTGGCGGAGATGCTGGGCTTCAGCGCGACACCGGCCGCGGTTATCATCAACGAGACGCTGGAGATCGCCCGTCGCTACGCGGCCCCGGAGAGCATCCATTTCCTGAACGGGGTGCTGGATGCGATCGGGCGGGAGCTGCTGGAGAAGCGGCTGGCCCGATAGAGAGTTTTTCTCCTGACGGGGTATCTTTGCCCTAAAATCTCTGTTTTGTTTGACTTGCAGCCGCTCTGCTGCCGCAAATTATTGCAAACAGGGAACTTAGGCGCGATTTTTTTTGTTGCAGTTAGAGCTGTTTTCTTTGAGATGTGGTGGCGCTCGGACAGTAGATCCCTCCGCTGCGCTGCGGGATGACAAGAAATTGTTCGGAGGCCCGACCTCCACACGCCGTAGGCGGGAACGCAGGATCCAGCTGCGCTGGGGATTTAAGTTCAGTGTAGCTTTCGGAAGTTCAATTGCACGCAACCGTCGAGATGACAGCTCTATCGGAGCGGAAGATGTCGACATGGGATACAAAAAGCGACCCATCGCTCTGAGGCGGTGGATCGCTCTTCTTCCAGCTTGTACCGGCAGCTTAGGAGGTCGTTCTGCGGACGCGCTGGGCGATGAGGTTGGGGGTGGCGACGGCACCGTTGGGATCCTGGAGATTGGGTGTGATGACGCCGGTGTCCGTTGTTGCGGCACCGTTCACCCCGATGACGTGTACCTGGTTGTCACCGGAGGTGCCCACATAGAAGGTGGTGTCATCGGAGCTGAAGACGCCGGCGACGGGGGCGGTTGCGCCTCCCGAGAGCGGCACGTTGGTGATGAGACCTGTAGCGGGCTGGTAGAGCGGCAGGATGCCACCGAGACCGGTGTAGGTGACGAAGGCTGTCGCGGAGTTGCTGGCAGAGACGACCCCCGTGACCGCGGCCGGTGTGATGCCCGGCAGCGCATGGGCGACCGGGCTGCTGGCGAAGTAGCCGGGGCTGACCAGGTTGGGGAACTGGGGACAGGCAGCGACGACGGGCAGGTCCGTCAAGGTGATGTCCTGCAGCGTTCGGCCGCTCGCCGAGGCACCAAGGATGTGTACGCCATCGGTTGTCGCCGTGAGGCGGTCCGCGGGCACCTGTTTACTGTCGGCGAGAGGAAAGAAGCTGTTGATGGCGACGTCAGGGGTTACCGTGGTGTCCAGCGTGGTGTTGGAACAGTAGCTGCGGCCGTCAACGATCGACTCGCCTGCCGAGTTTACCCCGGCAAAGTAGGCGCCCACGGCGGGCACGGTGACGGCAACGTCGCCATAGTGCCGGTCCAGCAGATTCGTGCTCTCCCATCCGGTGAAGGTGGTGTAGGTAAGCAGTTGGTTCGGCGTTGCGTCGCCGCTGGACGCCCCGCTGGTCTGGGCCAGGACGTAGACGGTACTGCTATCGGGGGTCCAGGCGGCACGGGTGCCGACGCCGTTGAAGGTCGAGAACACCGTCCCTGACGAGGTGACCAGCGAGACGGTCTGGCGGTTGGGGTCGGTGACCACGGCATAGGCGTTGTTAGGGGCGACCGCCAGCACGGTGCCCTGGACGGCCGCAAAGGTGTTCGCTACGGCATTGGAGGCCGTGGCCACGATCATCAGGCCCTGCTGGCTGCCCAGATAGAGCGTGGAGCCGTCCTGCGAGATGACCATGGAGTTGGGCACATAGGGCAGCTTGATGGGTGCCCCGAGCTGCCCGGTGGTGAAGTCGATGCTGGCGATATATTGCGAGCCGGCGTTGGTGACGGTGCTGCCGTTGACCGCCGCGGTGGACGGCGTGCTGGCCATGTAGAGCACGCTGGCCGAGGTGCCCGTCGCGGTGACCGCGATGCCGTTGGAGGTGATGGGCTTGCCGTTGCCCAGGTAGCCGATCTGGGAGAATGGCGCAGGGTTGCAGGTGCCCGGATTGCAGACCGCGGTGATGGTAGCCGTGCCGGGGAATGCCGGTGTGACGGCGTTGCCGCTGGTGGGAAAGTTGACCGGCAGGGTGGAGTTGAACTCGAGCGCGATGCCGGTGATGTTGTGCCCGAAGGGGTGCGCGGCGTCGATGTTGGTGTCGAGCACGGTCGCCGAGAAGGACTGCGGGGTGTTCAGCGCGACGTTGATTTTGGAGGCACCCGCGGGTTGATTCACGGCCGAAAGCTGGATGGAGGCCGGCGGGCAGGTGGAGAAGAAGCCGGAGTTCAGCGCGGACGAGGAGTTGGAGACGGTCGCGGTAATGAGGGCGGAGCCGGGCTGGTTGGCCGAGATGTTGCCCTGGGCGTCCAGGGTGGCGATGCTGGTCGCACCCTGCAGCGCAAAGTTTACGGGGCCGACCTGGCAGGTGATGTTGTGCGCGGCGTCGATAATGCCGCCGGAGTAAACACGCGCGACGAGTTGACGGGCATCGCCCTGGGAGACGCAGCTATTTTCGTCGTAGCCATTGAGCACGGAGACAGCGGAGGTGGCGCTGGAGGTCGTGTTGAAGACGCAGCAGTTGGTGCCGGGATCGCTGCCGGCCACACCGCACTCTGCCACCGGTGTTGGATTGCCGAGCCTGACGCCCGTGACGGGGGCGTGGATGTACACCGCAATGGCGTTGCTGGTGACGCCGTTGGCCTGCGCGTAGACGTAGGTGACGTGATTGGTGTTCGTCGCCGCGGGGGGCGTGCACTGCGTGTAGTCGGCGATACCCCCACCGCTGTTGCGGTTCCAGGTGCCGGCGCAGACGGTGCCGTTGGCTGGATTGATGTCGGCGATCGAACGGTCCTGGGAGCTGTACACGTAAGAGGTCACGCTGACCGCGCCGCCGTTGCAATCCACGGCCGAGGCCGAAAGCGGCGAGCCAATCTGCCCGTCATTGAGGGATTCGCCGGAGACGACGAGATTGGAGGCCAGGGAGATGTTGTGTACCTGCCCTACCTGAAAGCCGGCCTCCAGGTTAGCGGAGCAGTACTGCACGGAAGTTTTATGGCCGCAACCAACGACCGAGAGCCCGAAGGGCATCGCAAACAAAACAAGAACTACCAGACCAAGAAACCGCCGCATTCCACCTCCCCGTCGCAGCGCCAAAGTGCCGCAACGGTCAAACATACCCTTGGGTATCGCCACACCAGTGTAGATTTGGACGATTTGTGAAGCAAATCGGT
>CAXTGE010000020.1:23265-31123 GCA_964243645.1 uncultured Acidobacteriaceae bacterium
CAGGCATGTTGTCGTTGAACCACTTCACGGCGCGCTCGTCGCGGTCCTTGATGTGGTCGGGGTTGCGGAAGCCGTGGCCTTCGTCCGGGTAGACGACGAGCTGGGTTTTGACGCCGAGGTCGCGGAGGGCGTGCCAGAACTCGAAGCTTTGCGGGGCGGGGCACTCGCCGTCGCGGTCGCCGACGATGACGAGGGTGGGGGTGGTGACGTTTTTGATGTAGGTGATGGCGCTGGACTTGGCGTAGACGGCGGGGTCGTCGTAGACGGAGGCGCCGAAGAAGGGAATCATCCACTGATCGATGGAGTTCTCACCGTAGTAGCTGAGCCAGTCGGAGAGGCCGGCGCCGGCGACGGCGGCCTTGAAGCGATGGGTCTGGGTGACGGAGAACATGGTCATGAAGCCGCCGTAGCTCCAGCCGGTGATGCCCTCGCGGTGGGGATCGATGGGGTATTTGGCTTCCACGAAGTCCAGGCCGGCCTCGATGTCCTTGAGGTCGCCGTAGCCGAAGTCCTTGCGATTGGCCTCGGTGAAGGCCTCGCCCTGGCCGAAGCTGCCGCGGGGGTTAGGTTGCAGCTCGAAGTAGCCGTGATCGGCCCAGAGGTTCTGGGTGCTCCAGCGGGCGGTAATGGAGGCCGAGGGGCCGCCGTGGACGGAGACGATGATCGGGTATTTCTTCCCGGCGTCGTAGTGGGTGGGGAAGGTGAGCCAGCCCTGCACGTGAAAGGCACCATTGCTCCACTCGACGGATTCTGTGCGGGCGGAGGGCGTGGCGTCCGGGTTGAGATGGGTGAGCTGCTGGAGGCCGGCGCCGCCGAGCAGGGTGTAGATCTCGGGTGCTTTGGTGAAGCCCTGCTCGGTAAAGGCGACGAGGCCGCCGTTCCGCGGAATGTAGGAGATGGCATCTTTGATGGGGCCGCCACCCACGGAGACCTCGCCGAGGTCGAGGGTGTCACCCGGGACGGCGGTTTTGGAGGTGATGTCCCAGCGACGGAGCAGGGTATGGCCGCGGTGGTCTTCGACGAAGCCGAGGGTGGTGTTGTCCGCCCAGACCTCCCAGGAGGGTGTGCCGTCGATATTGGGAGTGACGTCGGTGGGCTGGCCGCCCTTTGCGTCGACGGTGTAGAGGTCACCGCCGGTGGAGCCCTGGTCGGACATAAGGCCGCCAATGAGGGCGATCTTTGTGCCGTCGGGAGAGAAGCGGGGGACGGCGATCTGAAGGCCGTGTAGGGGGCCGGACACGGTCCCGGGGTCAAGGACGGTGTTGACCGTGTCTTCCGCGAGGCGCCGGGTGTAGAGCTTGGCGACCCACCAATTGTTCTCACCGGGAGGGTTGGCGGCGATGAAGGCGATCTCGGGCGCGACAGGCGACCAGTTGAACTCGTAGACATGGAGATTGGGCGGGGTGAGGAACTGGCCTTGACCGGTTGTCGCGTCCACGGCATAGACGCGCTGGATCTCGACGCCGTCCTCACCGATGACGCCCGACCAGGGCTTCATGGCGTCGAGGGCGCCGGCGGAGCGGGAGGCGTTTTCGACGAAGAGAAAGCCGATAGCTTTTCGGTCGGGGGTCCAGGCGGGCTGCCCGAGCTCGCCGGTGAGGTGGGTTAGCTGACGGGTTTGGCCGGTGGCTTTGGACCAGAGAAAGACCTGTTGTTGACCTTTGGTTTGTTTGCCTTCGAGCGGGGCGCAGTCGGAGAGAAAGGCGAGGGTCCCGCCGTCGGGGGACCAGATCGGCGTTCCGTAGGCACAGGCAGTCGCGCCGGGTACGGAGACAAGCTTGTCGGCCGCAGGATCTGGGTGAGAGGTGGCGGTAAGGTGGATCGCGGCACCCTCGGGGCCACGCAGTGTCCAGGCGACGAGGCTGCCGTCAGGGGAGAGCGCAACGTTGGCAGGGGCGTGAAGACGTGATGTTGCCGGCGTCTGCGTGAGGGCGTTACCCGCCAGGCTTAGCCCGATCACGGCCACGAAGCGAAAGGAGAGGTTCATTCTGGGAGGCTATCACCGGCGTTGGATCGCGTTGGCTGCCGAGGTACACGGCGACGAGGCAGTCACGGTGCCGTCCTATAATCAGCAAACATCCTGAATACGGTGCAGAACGGAACGATGGTAAGAGCAACCCTTGCAGCGCATGAAGAGGTCCTTGCAGCCCGCAACGATTTCGGTCTCCTCCAAGAGCTGCCCGCGGGCACGTGGATGCGAGGAGGCGCTGCAGCTCTAACGGTCGGATGTGCCGCACTTGCAGCGTGGCCATTCTGCTCGGGTGTGTATGGCGACCAGTTTTCGTACGCGCGTACTGTGTACGACTTCATCCGCACAGGTCACCTCGTCTATAACGGCTGGGGTAACCCTCTGCTTGGGTGGCAGATCGTTTGGGCCGAGTTGTTTATTCGGATATTTGGCTTCAGCTTCGATGCCCTCCGCCTGTCGGTGCTGTGCCTGGGTGTGCTGTCGATTGCCCTCTTTCACCAGATTTTGGCGCGGTTCGGCCTAAGCCGCCAGCTCGCGTTCTTTGGAGCGCTCACGCTTGGGCTTACCCCTCTCTTCTTTCCGCTCGCGGTGGGCTTCCTATCGGATATTCCAGGTCTGTTTGTCACGCTGCTGTGCCTGGCCCTGTGTCAGCGAGCGATCATCGCCCCCACGACCGGTCGCGCTGCCGTTTGGCTGGGGACGGCAGCGGCGACCAATGTCATCGGGGGTACGGCACGGCAGATCTGCTGGCTGGGCGTTCTGGTCATGGTCCCGTGTACGACCTGGCTGCTGCGGAGGCAGCGGGGCGTTCTGCTGACGGGTTGCGTGTGCACCCTGCTGGGCGCCATCGCTATACGGAGCCTGCTGCATTGGTTTCTGGCACACCCTCATGCAACACCGGAACACCTTAATCTGCGCGCTACCAATCTGCGAGCTTTGGGACGCCTCGGCCAAGCAGAGGTGCGCTCCGCTCTCTTTCTGGTCCTGATCACGGCTCCGGTGGGGGTTGCGCTGCTGGGGCTCGTTCGCCACATGGGTCGGGCGACTCTCCTGCGGGTCGCCGTGATTGTGTGTACTGTCGCTCTCGTGCTTTTGGTGGCAGGGGGACGGGACGCGTTCGACTCCTGGAGCCTGCCCTGGCTGCTTCCTACCCTGATCGTGCAGGGCCTTGGCTCTAGCGGCGCAATCCCCGCCAGCCTGCTTATGGGAGTGCGAGTCGGGATCTCCTTGGCTACCCTGGCATTGGCTCTCCTGGTGGGCGAGATGGCGATCCGCTTCTGGCCGCGTCAGGGTGATGCGGAGCTCCAAAACGGGGCTATGTTCTGGTTGCTGGTACCGTTCTCAGTCGCCATGCTCGCCAGCATGGCCTCCCGCGGCATGTTTTTTATCGTTCAGGATAGATATCTTCTGCAACTTGTGCCCGCGCTGCTGATCGGCCTTCTTTGGCTCCTTCAAGGGAAGGTGTCCGCCAGGGTGCCCCCCTTCAGCGTGGCTTTGCTGTGTGTGTTTGCTGTTTACGGCATGGCCGCTTTGCACGATATGTTTGCTTCGGCAAGAGCAGTGGAGGCAGTTTCTGCCGAACTTCGAGGGGCCGGCGTATCCAGAGAAAACGTCTCAGAGGGCTTCGGTCCGGACGAGTGGTTTGAGGTCGATCGCAAGGGGCTTGTGAACAATGTCACCGCCGCTCCGGCGGACTATGCCTCCTATGCGCCAAACCGGGCAGACTGGCATCTTCCAAACGCCTGCATGCCGGTAGATTATGACCTTATTCCGAGTCTGCATCCGCTGTATGTTATTGGAACGGCAGGGGCCGGAGCCGACCTGCTCCCCTGTTACCGGTCGTCGCGGTTCAAGACGGTGCCTTTTCGAAGCTGGCTTACCTTCACGCGTCGGGAGGCGTTCGCCGGGGTTCCAGCCGGCAAACCACCTGGAGAGCGGCCGTATACCCGCAATCTTTGGGGAGCGAAGTAGAGCTGCCTGGAGCAGATGTGGAACGCCGGTAGACTTTTGCGTGACTAACTCTGTGAGGCCAGATCTGCGGGGCCAAAAGGGAGGGCCGCGGGGTGCGAGCGGGTCCCGGGCCGGGTCATCCTCGTGGTGTGAAGGCCGGCATCGGGCAAGACCGGTTGACGGTGCCCCGCACCCTTGTTAGAGTTAAAAGGTTCCGCTTGTTCTGGGAGCATGCCTGTCTGAGTGCCCGCGACACCCCTTCTCCCCGCTGTGCATGGGATCCAATGAGGAAGGGCTATGTGGGACTGAGAACCGAAACGGAGTCAGGCCGGACTGTTTAGCAGTTTGTTTGTTACCCCGTCCGGCAGCTTGGCCACCGTCGTTTCTCTCAAGCCTGAGCAGATTGCAGCAAACCCGTGGTTGAGGTCTGGCCGCGTGCAGGATCCAGAAGTTCGCCGGAGCGCATGTGCGTCTCCGCCTTTCGTGTGTGTGGTTCGTCAAGCGCCGCGGAAGCAAGAGTGAATGCGCTGCCCTGCAATCGCGTTCGACAAAGTGAGTCGGATAGCTCCGGAGGCGAGAAGCCTGCGGACTGGCAACAAGGAGTTTACGAAGTGCCTACGTTTCATCAGCTCGTCAAGCAGGGCCGCACGCCCACCCGTTATAAGACCGCCTCGCCCGCACTGCAGGGCTCGCCACAGCGCCGTGGCGTCTGCACCCGCGTGTATACCCAAACCCCCAAGAAGCCGAACTCGGCGCTGCGCAAGGTGGCCCGTGTACGCCTGACCAACGGGATTGAAGTGACGACCTACATTCCGGGTATCGGCCACAACCTGCAGGAGCACTCGATCGTGCTGATTCGCGGTGGCCGTGTGAAGGACCTGCCGGGCGTCCGATACCACGTGGTACGCGGAACCCTGGATTCGGTGGGCGTGGCCAAGCGGATGCAGAGCCGGTCGAAGTATGGCGCGAAGCGGCCGAAGGCAGCCAAGTAGGAATCTGTGGACCGCGGGGTGAAGCAGATTCTCTGCGGGAAATGACAACAAGAGAAGCAATAACAAGCCCGGCACGTGAGAGGTCACCGCGCCGGGGGAAGAAGAGAGAGAAGCAGGATGCCGAGAAAAGGTCACATCGCCAAGCGTGAGGTCGCAGCCGACCCGATTTACCAATCCACTCTGGTCACGAAGTTCGTCAACAGCATGATGTGGGGCGGCAAGAAGTCCACCGCGCAGTCCATCTTTTATGAGGCCATGACGAACCTGGAGCAGAAGGGTGGCGACGAGGCCCTGAAGCTCTTCAAGAAGGCCGTTGAGAACGTCAAGCCGATGCTGGAAGTGAAGAGCCGCCGCGTGGGCGGCGCCAACTACCAGGTACCGATCGAGGTGAACCCGGAGCGGCGCACGTCGCTCGCGATTCGCTGGCTGGTGAGCTTTGGCCGCTCGCGCGGCGAGAAGGGCATGGTCGAGAAGCTGACCGCGGAGCTGCTGGATGCGGCCAACGGCCGCGGGGCGGCGATGAAAAAGAAGGAAGACGTCCACCGCATGGCTGAGGCGAATAAGGCCTTTGCGCACTATCGCTGGTAAGAGGCTAGCTTCTAGCCTCGGGCTTCTAGCTTTTAGCTGAAGCCCGAGGCGGACAGAAACCTGGAGCTACAGGCTAAAAGCTAGAAGCTCCTGATCGCAGGTTCGGCCTGCAGAAAGATCTACTGTGGCACGCACAATATCCCTCGCGAAATGTCGCAACATCGGCATCATGGCGCACATCGACGCGGGTAAGACGACGACGACCGAGCGCATTCTCTTCTACACCGGGGTGAACCATCGTATCGGTGAGGTGCACGAGGGCACCGCGACGATGGACTGGATGGAGCAGGAGCAGGAGCGCGGCATCACGATTACCTCCGCGGCGACCACGTGCACCTGGAACGGCATCCGCATCAACATCATCGACACGCCGGGTCACGTGGACTTCACCGCGGAGGTGGAGCGGTCACTGCGTGTGCTGGATGGAGCCGTGGCGTGCTTTGACGCCGTTGCGGGCGTGCAGCCCCAGTCGGAGACGGTGTGGCGTCAGGCTGACAAGTACAAGGTGCCCCGGATCTGCTTCATCAACAAGATGGACAAAGCCGGCGCGGATGCGGTGTATGCGACATCGACGATTGTTGATCGCCTGGGCGCCCGCGCGGTGCCGATCAATATCCAGATTGGGGCCGAGGCGAAGTTTGCCGGCGTCGTGGACCTGGTGACGATGAAGGCTATCTTCTGGCACGACGAGACCATGGGCGCAGAATACTCCGTCGAAGAGGTGCCGGCCAACCTGCTCGAGACGGCCAAAACTGCACGCAACTACCTTATTGAGGCTGTTGCGGATAGTGATGACGTGCTGATGAATCACTTCCTCGAAGGCACCGAGCCGACCCAGGCGGAGCTAAAGGCGGCGATCCGCAAGGCGACGATCGCGATGAACATCTTTCCGGTGCTTTGCGGCTCTTCGTTCAAGAACAAGGGTGTGCAAACGCTGCTGGACGCGGTAGTCGATTATCTGCCGAGCCCGCTCGATATCCCTCCCATGATCGGGCACAACCCGGACGACATGGAAGCCGAGATCATTCGGAAGGCAGACGATAGCGAGCCGCTCTCCGCGCTTGGGTTCAAGATCATGACGGACCCGTTTGTGGGTCAGCTGATCTTCATCCGCGTGTACTCGGGCGTGCTGAAGACGGGTGATTCCACGCTGAATCCGCGGACAGGCAAGACGGAGCGGATCGGGCGTCTTCTGAAGATGCACGCCAACAAGCGGGAAGAGATCACCGAGATCATGGCGGGTGATATCTGTGCTGCCGTGGGTCTGAAGAATATCGTCACGGGCGACACGATCTGCTCGCCCAAGGACGCGGTCGTTCTCGAGTCCATCGACTTCCCGAAGCCGGTGATCGAGGTCGCCGTGGAGCCGAAGACGAAGGCTGACCAGGAGAAGATGGGCGTCGCCCTCGCCAAGCTGGCGCAGGAGGATCCCACGTTCAATGTGCGGACCGATGTGACCAATGGCCAGACCATCATTGCCGGCATGGGTGAGTTGCACCTTGAGATCATCGTGGATCGCATGATGCGCGAGTACAAGGTGGAGGCAAATGTCGGCAAGCCGCAGGTGAACTACCGTGAGACCATTCGCGGCAACGCCGAGGCGGAGGGCAAGTACATTCGCCAGACCGGCGGTTCCGGTAACTATGGCCATGCCAAGATTCGTATCGCCCCGAACGAGCCGGGCAAAGGGTACGAGTTCTCGAACGATACTAAGGGCGGAACGATTCCCAAGGAGTACATCAAGCCGATCGATCAGGGGATCCAGGAAGCCATGGCCGGTGGCGTGCTTGCCGGCTACGAGATGGTGGACATCAAGGTGAGCCTTTATGACGGCAGCTACCATGACGTGGATTCGAATGAAATGGCATTCAAGATTGCCGGTTCGATGGCGTTCAAGGAAGCCGCCCGCAAGGCCAAGCCGGTCCTGCTGGAGCCAGTAATGGCGGTAGAAGTGACTGTGCCTGAGGACTTCATGGGTACGATCATCGGCGACCTGAATTCTCGCCGTGGTCGCATCGAAGGTATGGAGATGGTGGGCAACACGCAGGCGATTCGAGCCACCGTGCCGCTGTCGACGATGTTCGGGTATGCGACCCATATGCGGGGAGCCACGCAGGGCCGCGCGAACTACTCGATGCAGTTCAAGCAGTATGAAGAGGCACCCCGCTCGGTTTCGGAAGAGATCATTGCGAAGGTGCAGGGCAAGGATAAGTAAGACGTTTTGCATTGCAGGCCGCGCGCTGGAGCCGGCTCTCGTTGAGGGCTGGCGCGCGCAGAACACAAACGGTTTGGCAGGAACACAAGACGGAGAAGCGATATGGCGAAGGAAAAGTTTGATCGTAGCAAGCCTCATGTGAAC
>CAXTGE010000021.1:0-1740 GCA_964243645.1 uncultured Acidobacteriaceae bacterium
TGAGCGACGCCGAACGACGGCGCGAGCGGCTGCTCACCGAGTCTGAACTGCGGCTGGCGCAGCAGCGGTTCTCCGCCACATTCAATCAGGCAGCCTTTGGCATGGCGCATACCACCGTTGAGGGCAGATTCGTTCTGGTTAACCAGCGCCTCTCCGAGATGCTGGACCTCTCGACCGGGCAGCTTATGTCGCTGAAGCTGGAAGATTTTCTGCTGCCCTCTGAACAGGGCCTCGATGCGGCACTGCTGGCGGAGCTGCTGGAAGGTACGCGCACTGGGTACCGTGTGGAGCGAAGCCTGTTGCGAGGGGACGGGGCGACCTTTCCGGCACAGATGACAGTTTCGCTGCTGCGGCACGACGGCGCCGCAGGAGGCCCGGAGACGACGCTGTTGTGGGTGGTGGAGGACATCTCCGCGCGCAAATCGGCAGAGCGCGAATCGGCCGATCTAATGTCGCGGCTGATCAACTCGGAGCGGCTGGCCGCCGCCGGTCGCATGGCCAACACGCTGGCACACGAGATCAACAATCCTCTGGAAGCGCTGACGAACATCTTCTATCTGCTGCAGATGAATGAGCTTTCGCCGCAGTCACAGGAGTTGATTGGAGTAGCCTCGCGGGAACTGGATCGTGTGGGGCACATCACGCGCTCGACCCTTAGCTTTTATCGCAAAGTCCCCGGCCGGACGCTGGATCTCGAGTCGCTGCTGAAGGAAGTGGTGCAGCTCTTTGCCACCCGTGCTTCCCAGCATGGCGTAGAGCTCTGTGCTGACTACGGCCCGGGATTGCAGGGGGTGCACTTCGACCCGTCCTTGCGGCAGGTCTTCGCAAATCTTGTGGCGAATGCGCTGGAGGCGATGGAGGCAAACGGCGGCCGCATCCTGGTGCGGGCACGGCTGCTGGGACGCACCCCCGCGGTGACCGTGTCGGACTCCGGGCACGGCATTGAACCTCATCATCTACGCTCGATTTTTGAGCCGTTCTTCACTACAAAGGGCGAGCGGGGCACCGGTCTCGGGCTTTGGGTCACCCGGGGCATTGTACAGGAACAGGGCGGCAACCTGCTATTGCGGACGTCAACCAGGGGCAGGTGGCACGGCACAACCATTCGCATCACGTTGCCGGTTGTGGCAAAAGAGGCTGAAACTGAGACGGCTCCGGTGCTTTAAAGGCTGTTCTCCTGTAGCGATGGCTTCCGTTGACACGCTCAAGCCGGTTCTCTCGAGGAAAACTGGCGCGAACTGCCTCAGCTCAGCCCCCTGCCTGCAGGAGAACTGCTTTAAAGCATCGGGTCTGCCGCATATCAGTAGCGGACCCTTCCGTGGGCTACGTGCCGCGCTCTACAATTTCGGGCATGGCCAGCTCTGAAAAAGAACAAACGCAAAAAAATGTACTTGGGCAAACGCTGGAGAGCTGCGGCTCCGATCCCATGACGGGCTTCTATCGGGATGGCTGCTGCAACACGGGACCGGATGACGCCGGCCTGCACACCGTCTGCTGCGTGGTGAACGAGCAGTTTCTGGAGACCTCCGCCCGACAGGGCAATAACCTCTCCACGCCCATGCCGCAGTACGGCTTTCCAGGACTGAAGCCGGGAGATCGCTGGTGTGTGTGCGCGGCCCGTTGGCTTCAGGCGCAACGAGCAGGGGCAGCATGTCCGGTCATCCTTGAGGCCACCCATGAGGCCACGCTGGAGGTGGTGCCCTTTGAGCTACTGCTCCAGTACGCGGTGATTCCGGAGAC
>CAXTGE010000021.1:1840-4511 GCA_964243645.1 uncultured Acidobacteriaceae bacterium
GCGAAACGGGCAGGCAAGCTCTGCATCCAATGGCTGTGCCACATTTCGACAATCGGCAGTACGCCGCGGCTCTGCGCATCGTGCAGACCCTGCGAGCCCATGGATGCGAGGCGTACTTCGCCGGTGGGTGCGTGCGCGATCTGCTGCTGGGCACCCAGCCCAAGGACTACGATGTCACCACGGCCGCGCGACCGGAGCAGGTGATGCGCTGGTTTCCTCGCACAGAGGCGGTGGGTGCGCACTTCGGTGTGGTCCTGGTGCTCGATGGGCTTGAGAACATCGCCGGAGAACGTGTCGCCACGGAGGTCGCCACCTTTCGCTCTGACGGCGTCTACACCGATGGCCGGCGGCCGGACACCGTGGCGTTCTCGGACGACCCCCGGGAGGATGTTCTCCGGCGTGACTTCACCATCAATGGCCTGCTTTTGGATCCGTTGCGCTTTGAAACAGGTGAATCTCTGGAGGCCTGTGTTCTGGACTTCGTGAACGGGCGCAATGACCTCCAGGCACGGCTGGTTCGGGCGATTGGGGATCCGATACGGCGCTTCACCGAGGACAAGCTGCGCATGTTGCGCGCTGTGCGGTTCGCAGCCAGGCTCGACTTCGCTGTCGAGCCGGCAACGATGCGCTCTATGCAGACGCTCGCCGGCGAGGTGGCCGTGGTGTCGCCCGAGCGTATCCGCGACGAGCTGACCAGGATCCTGACCGAGGGTGCCCCCAGCCGCGGCCTCTCGTTGCTCGACGCGAGCGGCCTGCTCCCTGTGCTGCTGCCCGAGGTCGCGCGCATGAAAGGCTGCGAGCAGCCGCCGCAGTACCATCCGGAGGGCGACGTCTGGGTGCACACGCTGATGCTGCTGGACCACCTGCCGGCAGGCGCCAGCGCCACGCTGGCCTGGGGCATGCTGCTGCACGACGTGGGTAAGCCGCCCACGTATACGCCGCCCGATCCAGGCAAGCCGGGCGATCGCATCCGCTTTAATGGGCATGCCGAGATCGGGGTAGCGGTCGCGCGCGCCATCCTGAACCGGTTGCGGTTCCCTAACGACGACTGCGCGCAGATCCTTGCCTTGGTGAAGCACCACATGCAGTTCGGCGACGTACCGAAGATGAAGCAGTCCACGCTGAAGCGTTTCCTGCGCATGCCGCAGTTCGAGGAGCACATGGCGCTGCACTACGCCGATGTGATGAGCTCGCATGCCATGCTGGGGCCGTACCAGACCGCGCAGAAGGCCTTGGCGGAGATGAGTATCGAGCAGATCCGGCCCCCGCTGCTACTGACGGGCAACGATCTGATTGCGGCGGGCTACAGGCCGGGACCGGGATTCCGTGAGATGTTGACCGCGGCAGAGGATGCGCAGCTTGAGGGTGCAGTAGAGAGCCGGGACGAGGCGTTAGCGCTCGTTGAGGCACAGTTTGGGACGCCGCCGCTTTGATAGCTGCGGCTGTATGGTGGAGAGGCCTTGCGGACGCTCGAAGTGCAAAATCAAGACATTGATGTCCTTGTAATTGGCGCGGGCATTGCCGGCCTGGCCGCGGCACGGGCTCTGGCGGAGCGCGGCGTGCGCGTGCTGATGCTGGAGGCGCGCGATCGTGTCGGCGGCAGGGTCTACACGCAGCGCACCCCCGAGGGCGTCCTGGTGGAGCATGGCGCGGAGTTCGTGCACGGCCGGGCTCCAGAGCTGTGGCAACTCCTCGAAGAGGCCGGCTTGCAGGCCGTGGAGCGCGGCGGCTCCATGCTGCAGGAGCCGGAGCCCGGTGCAGGACTGCAGGAGGACCAGGAGGAGAACGACTCCCCTTTCGGTAGCCTGGAGGAACTGTCCGCCCTCCCCGGCGAGGATGTGTCCTTTGCCGAATGGTTGGACGATAGCGCCCTCCCGGAGGACCAGCGCTCCATGCTGACCGGCTATGTAGAAGGCTTCAATGCTGCCGACGCGCGCGTGATCAGTGCAAAATCGCTTGGCGTACAGCAGCGGGCCGAGGACGCGATCGGCGGCGATCAGTCGTGGCATCTGGAGGGTGGCTACGCGCAGCTGGCGGACTATCTCGCCGAGCGTGTGCGTGCCGCAGGCGGCCAAATCGAGCTGGGCTGTGATGTGGATGCGATTCGCTGGCGGCCCGGTGAGGTGGTGGTCAGCACCCGGGACCGGGATCTGCGCGCGAAGCGGTGCGTGATCACGCTGCCCCTGGGCGTGCTGCAGGCGGCCAATGCCGGCGCTCCGGGCAGCGTACGCCTTGAGCCCGAACCCACCGCCCTGTTTGAGGCACGGCGTATGGCAATGGGCCAGGTGGTTCGCTTCACTCTGGTCTTCCGGGAGCGCTGGTGGGAGCGCGCCTCCGAGCCAAGCGCCGAGGCGCTGCGCTGCATGAGCTTTCTGTTCACGCGCGAGCGCCAGCCGCCGGTCTGGTGGACGCGGCGACCCGAGCATGAGTCCCTGCCGACCCTGGTTGGTTGGTCGGGCGGACCGCGTTCCGAGGCGTTGCGCGGCAAGACGGCAGATCAACTGGGCGAGATCGCCTGCGAGCAATTGGCTCAGGTTTTTCATCTGTCTGCGGAGGAGATCCGCACGGGATTGGTGGGAACGTACACCTTCGACTGGAGCGAGGACCGCTTCGCGCGAGGCTCCTACAGCTACGTGCCCACCGGCGCGCTGGATGCCTCCGCGGCGATGTG
>CAXTGE010000021.1:4611-5982 GCA_964243645.1 uncultured Acidobacteriaceae bacterium
ACAGTAACTCGTTTTCTACAAGACTGTTCGTAAACCGGCGCGAACCTGCCATCCTGGTTCTCTTCGCAGCATCTATCTCTTTGTGATGGACCACGCAAAGTTTCACGCCAAGCCGCTGCTGAATACGCCTCGGGCGTTTGTACCCGACACCTGGATTGAGATCGACGGCAAGAAGATCGCGGCGGAGGTTGGCGAGCCGCTGATCGACGCGATCAATCGGAAGGCTGCGCTGGAGGGCATCACCGGCATCCCGCAGGTCTGTTACATGCCGCCCATGGGCCATATCGGCACCTGCGACACCTGCATGGTGGAGGTAAACGGAGCCCTGGTGCGCTCGTGCAGCGCCCAGGTGGAGCGGGGGCAGCTGGTCGAAACGGCCAATGATCGTGCGGACGTTGCCAAGCGCGAAGCCTTCGATCGCATTCTCGAGAACCACAATCTCTACTGCACCGTGTGCGACAACAACAACGGCAATTGCACGGTCCACAACGCGACCGCCGAGTTGAACGTGCAGCACCAGACCCGCGAGTTCCGCACCAAGGGTTATGAGCAGGATCACTCCAACCCGTTCTATCGCTACGACCCCAGCCAGTGCATCCTGTGCGGGCGCTGCGTGGAAGCCTGTCAAAACGTGCAGGTCAACGAGACGCTGACCATCAGCTGGGAGCGCGAGATGCCGCGCGTGATGTGGGATGGCGGCGAAACCATTGAAGGCACCAGTTGCGTGAGCTGCGGCCATTGCGTGACGGTCTGCCCCTGCAATGCGTTGATGGAGAAGGGCATGGTCGGCCATACGGGCTACCTCACGGCGCTGCCGCCCAAGGTGCTCGACGACATGATCGTCGCCGTGAAAGGCATCGAGCCTTCAACCGGCTACCCTGCCATTCTGGCCCTCTCCACCATGGAAGCCGAGATGCGGCACCAGCGCGTGAAGCGCACTAAAACCGTGTGCTCCTACTGTGGTGTCGGCTGCAGCTTCGACATCTGGACGCGCGACCGGCACATCCTGAAGATCGAACCCGAGCATGGTGCGGCAAACGGTATCTCGACGTGTGTAAAGGGCAAGTTTGGCTGGGATTACGTGAACTCCCCCGATCGGCTGACCAAGCCCCTGAAGCGCGTGGGCGAGACGTTCGTGGAGATCGAGTGGGACGAGGCCATCGCCTTGGTACGCGACAAGTTCACAACCATCAAGACCCAGCATGGGCCCGATGCCCTCGGCTTTATCGCATCGTCCAAGTGCACCAACGAAGAGAGCTTCCTGATGCAGAAGCTGGCCCGGGCGGTGATCGGCACCAACAACATCGACAACTGCAGCCGTTACTGCCAGACGCCGGCGTCCAAGGGCCTGAGCCGCACGGTGGGCTACGG
>CAXTGE010000021.1:6082-17473 GCA_964243645.1 uncultured Acidobacteriaceae bacterium
AAGTGGGATGAACTGAAGGCAAGTCTCGAGCCCTACACGCTGGAGTACGCCGAGAAGGTCACGGGGCTCAGCGTCAATCAACTCAAGCAGGTAGCCGACGAGATCGCCTCGGCGGAGCGTGTGTGCGCGCTCTGGGCGATGGGCGTCACGCAGCACTGCGGCGGCTCGGACACCTCGACCGCGCTCTGCAACCTGCTGCTGACGATGGGCCAGTTCAAACGCCCGGGCACAGGTGCGTATCCTCTGCGGGGTCACAACAACGTGCAGGGTGCAAGCGACTTCGGATCGATGCCCGATGTGTTCTCCGGCTACCAGAAGGTCGACAGCGAAGAGATTCGCAACAAGTTCGAAGCGCACTGGGGCGTGACGCTGCCCACGAAGGCGGGCCTAGACAACCGCGAGATGATCGCGGCGATCCACGAAGGCAAGCTGCGCTGCATGTACATAAAGGGCGAGGACACGATCACCTCCGACGCCAACGCGGAAGATGTCGGCGAGGCGCTCTCCAGCCTCGACTTCCTCGTCATGCAGGACATCTTCTTCTCGGAGACCTGCAAGTATGCCGATCTGGTACTGCCGGCGTCTCCGTCGCTCGAAAAGGACGGCACCTTTGTCAATACGGAGCGACGCTTCCAGCGGCTCTACAAGGTCTGGGAGCCGCTTGGCGACTCCAAGCCTGATTGGGAGATCATCCAGCGGATCGCGCAGGCGATGGGCGGCGCCGGTGGATGGAACTACACGCATCCCGAGCAGGTAATGGAAGAGGTCGCCAAGCTCACGCCCCTCTTTGCCGGTGTGACGTATGAGCGGCTGGAGGGCTACAAGACCCTGCAGTGGCCTGTGCATGCCGATGGCACCGATGAGCCTCTGCTCTATACGCAGGAGTTTCCGTTCCCTGACGGGAAGGCGACCTTCTATCCGCTGGAGTATGTCGGCCCCAGCGAGGAACGCAATGAGATCTACGATCTGCACCTGAACAACGGCCGGCTGCTGGAGCATTTCGAGCAGGGCAATATGAGCTACCGCGTTCCAGGCATCACGGCCATCACACCGCAGATCTTCCTCGAGGTCTCACCGGAGCTGGCTGAGGAACGCGGCCTGCAGAGTGGTCAGTTTGTACGTCTTGAAAATACCTATGGACAGCTGAAATTGCAGGTGCTCGTGACGGCGCGCGTGCAGGGCAAAGAGTTATACCTGCCGATGATCTCGACGGACGAAGCGGTCAATAAGCTGACCAGCATGCACGTGGACCGCGCCACCCACACACCCGCCTATAAAGAGATCTCCGTGAAGATGACCGTTCTGACCGAAACGGGTCAGTCGCCGTTACCGAGGCGTAACTTCCGCTTCGGGTCGCGTACCCCAACGGACGGTGTAGAAGTCGAAAAGAAGTGGGCTAACGAGGACTACTGGATGCCCGGCACACGGCTCAGGGACAAGCTCGTGCAGATCAAGTCCATGGAAGTTGCATAACGTTCGTCACGGGTTCCGTTCCCCAGGGCAAGGCTGCTGCGTACGCGTTGCGGCTACAAGTCGAAGCAGAAAAGGGAGAAGCATGGCACAGCCAATCACGTACATACCGCAGCCCGTAGATCCGCATGTGGAGCTGATGCGCAAGGTGGAAGCCGCCCCACGTGAACATGCGGAAGCCCTGCTGGTCGGCTGGGACCTGCTGCAGACGGCCCACGACCAGGGCATCCTGGACCTGCTGCACGGGTTGGTCGGCGGGCGAGACGTGATTGCGGGCCAGCTGGCTTCCGCACTGGTTTTACCGGAGTCGATCAACGCTGTGCGTAACTTTATCGCCCTGGGCCGCATCGTCGCGGCTATTGACCCTGAGGTGCTGCACCGGCTGGCAAAGGCCATGGACCAGGGCATGCAGAGTCCGCAACCCGACGGCTCCACCCCCAGCCTCTTCCGCATCATGCGCCAGGCGACCTCACCGGCCGGCAAACGCGGCTTGAGCTTTGCGGTGCAGCTGCTGGTGGCGCTGGGGACAGCCACCGAGGGCTGACGTCGCACACCACTAAATTTTGGGTTCGGCGAACGGTTCCTGCATATACACTGGCGAACTATCAAACCAGTGTTTCGAGGAGCCCTCGCATGTCTCAGCAGGTGGTGGTGGAAGCTCACCCACTTTCGCAGGTGGAGCGCGTTGTTGAAACCTTTGTTGCGCCGTCTAAGACCTTCGAGGATGTGCTGCGCAGCGCAAGCTGGTGGCTCCCTTACCTGCTCCTGATCCTGAGCGCCTATGCGCTCACCGCGGCAATCCAGACAAGAGTCGGTTGGCCGCAGCTGGTGGAGAACGAGATCCACGCCAACCCCAAGCAGACGGACCGCATGGCCTCGTTGACGCCGGACCAGGTGGCCACGCAGCAAAAGGCGATGCGCTATAGCTTCCAATACGGCTTTTATGCCGCCCCGCTGATCAATCTTGCCTCGCTGGCACTTATTGCGCTGGTGCTGTGGCCGACGATCAACTTCGGCTTCGGCGGCTCGGCCACTTACGGCCGGGTATTGTGCGTGACCATGTACGCGTCCCTTCCAGGCGTGCTCTCAGGGCTGCTTGCCGCAGGCGTACTCTTTGCCGGTCGAGATCCCGCCAGCTTCACGACCCAGGCACTCGTCGGCAGCAATCCCGGGTACTACATGGAAACGCCGGGCGCCCTGAAGACGCTGCTAACCTCCCTCGACGTCTTTTCGCTCTGGACTGCGGTCCTGCTCGCCATCGGGCTCGCGATTGTGGCGCGAACCAAACGCAGTGCGGGCTACTTCGCGGTCTTCGGTTGGTTCATCCTCATCGTTCTCGTAAAAACAGCTATTGCCGCCGTGAATAGCTGACGACGAAGGGCCTGCCAAAGGAGTTCTCCTGAAGGTGTAAAGCGCATTGAGACCGTTCGCGTCGTTTTCTATCAAGAAAACGACCTTCTCCATCGTTTTGCGCTCCACAGTGTCAGGAGAACTGCTCTAAAAAGCAGGCCCTTCCAGTTGCGAGACCGGTTACCCGTGCAGGAATTTCAGCAAAGCGGTGTTCACCTCCGCGGCATGGGTCCAGATCAATCCATGGGGCCCACCCTCCACCACGTGTAGCTTGGCGGTCGGGACCAGCCCCGGCATGCGAGCGCCGCTGTTGGCCAGCGGCACAATCTGGTCCGCGTCGCCATGCACCACAAGTGTCGGCACTTTGACCTGCTTCAGGTCCTCTCGGAAGTCTTCAAGCCAGGCATCAACGCAGAAAAGCATCGCCTGGTAGCTCGAGTGGGACCCAACGCCGAAGTCCGCCTGCAGCTTGGCCTCGGACACGGGGTGTGACAGGACGCCCTGGTTGTAGAACATCTTCAGAAAGCCCTGCAGGAAGTCGTACCGGTCCGTCTCGATCTGGCCCTTGATGCCCTCAAAGACGCTGGGATCGGCACCCTCGGGATTGCCGCCGTCCTTCCGCAACGCAGGAGCAATCGAGCTGAGAAAGCCGCATTTGGTCACGCGACCCTGGTTGTACTTGCCCATATAACGAGCCACTTCCCCACCACCCATCGAGAAGCCGAGCAAAGCGGCATCCTGCAGGTCAAGCGATTCGATCAGGACGTCTGTGTCGCGCGCCAGGGTGTTGTAATCGTAGCCCGTGCTCGGCGCGGAGCTGCCGCCAAAACCACGGCGATCGTACGTGACCACGCGATACCCGGCTGCCAGCAGGGCGGCAGACTGCCGCTCCCAGGAGCCACCATTCAACGGCCAGCCATGCACCAGGATGACCGGCGTTCCTTCGCCGCGGTCCTCGTAGTAGAGCTGTATGTCCGCGCTATTTTCTTTACCGACTTTCAGATAGGCCATGCGTTCTCTCCCGCTGGTGAGATGCACTCAACGGCCGACCGCGTCCGATTCCGGTAACGCGAGCCGTAAAGAGAGGTCCGCGTCAGCGGACCTGGATGCGGACCTGGATTGCGTTCACGTGAGCCTAGAGCTGTTTTCCTGCAGGTGTGGTGCTGAGACAAGGCAGTTCGCGCCAGTTTTCCTTGAGAAAACTGGCCTAAGCATGTCAACCAAAGCCATGGCTACAGGAAAACAGCTCTAGACGGCGCCCCAACGTTTGAAGACCAACGATCCGTTGGTGCCGCCAAAACCGAAACTATTAGAGAGAACGTAATCGATTTTGGCCGGTTGTGGCGTGTTCGCGACGTAGTTCAGCCGGCATGCCGGGTCAACGTTCTCAAGGTTGATGGTCGGTGGGGCAATCTGGTGCAGCAGCGCCATCACGCTGATGCCGGCTTCCAGTCCACCGGCTCCACCGAGCAGGTGCCCCGTCATCGACTTGGTAGAACTCACCAGCAGCTCGCCCTTCAATGCCCGCTCGCCAAACACGTTCTCCATGGCCTGGGACTCAAGCGCATCGCCCAGAGGTGTAGAGGTTGCGTGCGCATTCACGTAATCGATCTTCTCCGGTGATATCCCTGCAGACTTCAAGGCGTTCACCATGGCTCGTCGGCAGCCTTCCCCCTCGGGCGCCATGCCGGTCATGTGAAAGGCATCGCCGCTCATGCCATAGCCGATCACCTCGGCAAGGATGTTGGCGCCTCGTGCCTGCGCAAAGCCCAGCTCTTCCAGGATGAGGATGCCCGCGCCCTCGCCCACAACGAAGCCATCCCGATCGCGATCCCATGGGCGGCATGCATGGGGGGGATCCTCGTTGCGCGTGGAAAGCGCCTTCATGGCCGCAAATCCGCCCACGGATAAGGGCGTGATGGCGCCCTCGGCTCCGCCGGCGATCATCGCGTCCGCATCGCCGCGTTGGATGGTACGGAAGGCATCGCCGATAGCATGGGCTGAGCTCGTGCAGGCTGTCGCGGTCGCCTCGTTAGGTCCCTTGGCACCCCATCGGATGCTGACGTGCCCGGCAGCCAGATTCACAATGGAGGCAGGGATAAAGAACGGAGAGATACGACGTGGTCCGCCGTTCATCAGCGCGGTGTGCTCGCGCTCGATGATATCGAAGCCCCCGATACCTGAGCCGATGTGAACGCCGATGTTGTCGGCGGTTTCGGGTGTGGCCCGCAGCCCGGAGTGCTCCATCGCTTCCTGCGCCGCAGCCATCGCAAAGTGGATGAAGCGGCCCATTTTGCGGGCCTCTTTCACCGGAATGAACTTCGTCGGGTCGAAGTTCTTAACCTCGGCGGCGATGCGTACGGGGTGGCCGTTCAAATCGAAGGCAGTAATTTCGCCCACGCCGCTCCGGCCTGCCAGGAGACCCTCCCAGACCTCGGGTGCGGTATTGCCGACTCCGCAGATCAGACCAAGGCCTGTGACGACGACACGACGATGCTCCATCTTTCCTGACTGCCTTCCGCTCGAGTGTTGCTGCTTATCTACTTGGTTTTCTGGTGCTGCTCAATGTAATCCGTGGCATCCTTGACCGTTTTGATCTTCTCCGCGTCCTCATCGGGGATCTGGATATCGAAGGCTTCCTCAAATTGCATGACCAACTCGACCACGTCGAGGGAATCGGCACCGAGGTCTTCCTGGAAGCTTGCACCCGGAGTGACTTCGGCTTCGTCCACCTGAAGCTGCTCGACAATGATCTGTTTGACCTTCTCGTCCACTGCTGCCATCGCTAAATCTCCTATGTCCTGGATGCCGGTACGGTGCCCGTTGGTCGGGTGCGGCGCGTCCGGCCCCAGTTGCCAAGAATACCGGCGTGTTCGGCAGGTGTAAAGAAGATGAGCCCGGGATGGATCGTTTCCATTAGCATGTGTGCATGCTCGATGGGACCTCGGCAAAAGACAACCGTAGCCTCCCCCGCGAGCCGCGCCGGTATTGCACCCGTTGCAGCCCGGGCCTGTTCCGGCGGGTGAACCGCTGTACCTGGATGGAACGCACCGTGCTCACCTGGTTGGGTTTCTTTCCCTGGGAGTGTGTTACCTGCCGTCGCAAACGTTTTTTCCGCGACCAGGGACGTAAGGCGAATGCAACCGTCGCAGTGTAGGCGGCGGTCTGATGTTTACAGAGGACCGCGGATTGCTCTTCCCGAGCACTGAATACCCTAGCTAATCTTCGTTCGCCACCAGCCTCGGGAGAAGGGCCTCGTATCCACTGCCCGTCCCCTTGCCGCTAGGCAGACCCGGGTCGGCCTCCTCCAGGCTCACGTCGCGCAATGATCGATTGATGGCCCGGGTTCGCGTATTTAGCTTTTCGATGGTGTTCTGCACCGTGCCGACCTGTTTCTCCATTGAGCCCATTAACGTTTCGAAGGTCCCAAACTCTTTGCGCGCGTTGGCGAGCACCTTCCAGACCTCATCCCCCTTTTGCTGCATGTGCAGCATGTGGAAGCCCATCTGGAAGCTGTTCAAAAGCGCAGACAATGTGCTGGGTCCGGCAATCGTGACGCGGCAGTTCTGCTGAATGTCGGTCTGCAGGCCATCCCGGCGCATCACCTCGGCATACAGGCCCTCGGTGGGCAAGAACATGACCGCGAAGTTGGTTGTGACCGGCGGTGCGATGTACTTCTCGCAAATCCGCTTGCCTTCCGTCCGGATGGCGTTTTCAAAGGCTTTGCCTGCACTCGCAATTTCGAGAGCAGAGCCCTGTTCGTAGGCCGATTCCAGCCGCTCCCAGGCCTCGCGGGGAAACTTTGCATCGATCGGCAGCAGGACCTCGCCCTGTGGCGTCGGCAGCTTGACGGCGTACTCCACCATTTCGGCCGTGAGCGGCTTTACCTTGACGTTCTGGCTGAACTGGCTGGGCGCGAGCATCTGGCCCAGCAGCATCCCCAACTGGACCTCCGCGAACCCTCCACGGCTTTTCACGTTCGTGAAAATGCGGGAGAGGTCATCGACGCCCGCCGAAAGCTTGCTCATCTCCCCAAGCCCGGAGTGCACCTTGGCCAGGTGATCGGTCACCTGGCTGAAGCTCTCCGTAAGGCGTGTCTGCAGCGTGGCATGCAGTTTCTCATCGACGGTGGCGCGCATCTCCTCCAGCTTGGCGGTATTGGCCTCGTTCAGCTTCTCCAGGCGGGCCTCCACCGTGCTCCGGATCTTCTCCCCGTCCTCCCGCTGGGCACGGGAGAGATCGGTCAGTCGCGTGTGGAGCGCCTCACGGCCATCGCTGTGCACCTTGTGGGTCTCGGCCGTAAACTCTGCAAAACGCTGCCGCAGCCCCACCAGATGTCCATCCACCAGACCGCGGAACTGCTCTCCCTCCGCCCTGTGATCGCCGCGAAAGCCTTCCAGTCCCAGGCGTTGCGCCTCGCCCGAGGCAGCCAGGTCGCGGCGCAGCGCCTCGGCATGGTGCGTGGCGTGCTGCTGGGCGCGCGCCGCGGCCTCGACGGCTTCCCCCCGTATCGCCGCGAGTTCGCTGCGCAGGGCACTCTCCATACGTTCCGCCCGGGCATCCACGCGGGCCAATTGCGTCGGCAGGTCGGCGGCAAGCAGGGCCACAAGCCGCGAGTCGACCGGAGCTTCGGCCGGAACGGGCGGGCGTCGCAGGAAGAGAAACACAACCAGCAGCAGGATGAGGATCTGCAGCGCGAGTAGGCCAATTAACATTCGTCTTTCCTTCGCTCGCAGAATAGCATCGGGCAGTCGCTCCGCTGCGGAAAACGTGGTCCTATGGTGGGTTTGGGGCCTTTAATGATTCAATGGTTATAGAGCGTGATCCCGCTCTCCCAAGGACCCAGAAGCCGTCTTATGCGTATGTCTCGCCTCCTCGCCCCCGCCCTGTTGTTCGCGTGCTCCTCGTTCGGCGCGGTCGCCCAGACCTCCCTGCCGGCCAACCAGGTGACAAACTTCAAGGACACCTCCTCCTTCAAGCCGCCGGCCGGTTCCAAGGTGGCCGTCATCGAATACGAGGACCTGGAATGCCCCGCCTGCGCCCACGCCTTTCCCATGGTCCATGCCGCGGTGAGTCACTACAAGATTCCGCTTCAAGAGAACGACTTCCAGATTCCGGGACACGCCTGGAGCCATGATGCCGCCATCTTTGCACATTATTTGAAGGCCAAAGTCTCCCCGGAGATCGCTGAGCAGTTTCGCCGCGAGACCTTCGCTTCGCAGTTCCGCATTGCGTCCAAAGACGATCTGCATAACTTCGAAGAGAGCTTCATGCGCGCCCACGGCAAGCAGATGCCGTTTGTCGTCGATCCCACGGGGCAGTATGACCGAGAGATAAATGCCACCACCGCGGACGGGCAGAAGATCGGCATCATGGAGACGCCCACCATCATCGTCGTTTCGCCGAATCACTGGATCCAGGTCAAGGACGCGCAGGAAATGTATGCGGCCATCGATCAGGCGCAGGCGGATGTCAACCACGCCCCGGTCGCAACGAACGCACACAGGGTCTCCTCGGCACAGCACAAGTAGTTCGCGACATCCGAAGTTGAAGTAGCACTTGAGGCGGTGTGTACCACCCTGGTTCCCACGCACATCAGGTATACAGGACGACACCGTCTCACGAAAGGTACTTCTACGCGAATTCCGCCGTCCCTATACTCTGACGAACGGGTGAAATCGGCTCGCGCGGAGACCTATGAGCATTCAGCCAATACGCAAACAGGTAGCACCGGAGATCCCGGACAAGCTGTACTTCCGCATCGGCGACGTGGCGCGCCTCTGTGAGGTCCCGGCCTACGTTTTGCGTTTTTGGGAGACCGAGTTCCCGCAGCTGCGACCGAACAAAGGCGGTACCGGGCAGCGGCTCTATCGCAAGCGCGATGTCGAAATGGCCCTGCGCATCAAATCGCTGCTCTACGATCAGGGCTACACGATCCCGGGTGCTCGCCAGGTATTCAAGAACGAGACCAAGGTGCGCGAAGTGGCTGCGGCCGACGCCGCCCTTCCTGTCCCCACGCCGGACGCTCCCGATATCGTCGCGCAGCCTACGCCAAACGCGCCCAGAATTCTGCGCGCCGCCGAGGCAGATCGTGGCCAGGACCTCCGTCAACGAGCCGCACTGCAGGCTCTGCGCGATGAGCTCTGCGCCCTGCTCGTCATTCTGGAGCAGCCCATCAGCTCCTTCCGTGAGCCAGCAGGGAAACCCGCTGCCAAACTGCAGGCCCTGCGCCCGCGGCTGGTATTGGAACCGAAGCCCTTCACCCC
The DNA here is from genome assembly GCA_964243645.1 of uncultured Acidobacteriaceae bacterium. Classification (GTDB taxonomy): domain Bacteria; phylum Acidobacteriota; class Terriglobia; order Terriglobales; family Acidobacteriaceae; genus Granulicella. The sequence goes on from CAXTGE010000021.1 coordinate 15,169, forward strand.
TGCTCCGGAGACACTTCGCTTGGTCGTCGATCCACGCAATCAGGGCGACCTGTTTCCAGGCGAGTAGCCCGGGTTGGCTGACCTGAGGCAGGCGTCGTCCCCGACAATGGCATCATCCCGGGCAGGCTCCGGCTTGTTTCGCAAAGGTCGGAGCCACACCGCGGCCTCCGCCACCGTACTGCTGATGCTGAGCTCCCTCTGCTCCGGTGTCCTGGCTCTGGTGCGGATCAAATACATCAATTCGCTCTTCGGCGCGGGCGTCGAGCAGGACGCCTATCGCGCGGCCTTCAAGCTGCCGGACCTGCTCAATTACTTCCTCATCGGCGGTGCCGCCTCCATCTCCCTGATCACCATCCTGAATCGCTATCGCGAGGCAGGCGACGAGGAGGGAGCCGACCGGGCGCTGTCGGTCATCCTCACCAACATGCTGGTCGTGCTCGGGGTCGGCGTTCTGCTCGGCGAGATCTTCGCGCCGCAGTATGTCGTCCTGGCCAACAAGGGCTTTCGCGGTGATACCCGGGCCGCGCTCTGCACGGCGCTCACCCGCGTCATGCTGCCTACCCAACTCTTCATCCTTACCGGCAGCATGATGAGCGCGCGTCTGCAGGTTCGCAAGATCTTCATCTATCAGGCCTTCACGCCTATCCTCTACAACGGCGGCATCATCGGCGGCGCGTTCCTGCTGCACCGGCAGTTCGGCGTGTTTTCACTCGCCATCGGTGTGCTCGGGGGCATGCTCCTCGGCTCAGCGCTGCTGAACACGCTCGGTGCCTTGCGCACCGGTCTGCACTTTCGCCCTTTCGTCGACTTCCGCGACCCCGCGTTTCGCGACTGGTTCCGGCTCAGCCTGCCGCTCATGGTCGGCGTGTCGCTGGTCATGTTCGACGGCCTGTTCATGAACTACTTCGCCAGTGTGCACGTGGGTGGCGTCACGCTGATCAACAACGCAAAAGACCTCTTCAACGCGCCCTTCAACGTAATCGGCCCCGCGGCCGGTGCGGCGTCTCTGCCGTTCTTTGCCTCACTGTTCCAGAGTGGGCGTCTCTATGAATTCTCCGAATCCGTCGGGCGCTCCGTCTCACGTCTGTTCTGCGTGGGGCTGCTTGTCTCTGCCTGGATGATCGCCCTTGCGCCGTGGCTGATGGATCTTTTTCGGGGTGGCAGGTTCCATCGCACCGATGCCCGCGAGACGACCCTGCTGTTTTCCATCCTGTCGCTCACGCTGGCCATCTGGGCCGTGCAGGGCATCTACGCGCGCGCCTTTTACGCGGCCAGCGACACGCGCACGCCGGCGGTGGTCGGCACGCTGATCACCGTCTTCTCCGCTCCGCTCTACTGGATGCTGTTCCGGACGCACGGCTTGGAAGGCTTGGCCATTGCATCCGATATCGGCATCACGCTGCAGACGGTGTCCCTGGCTTTGCTGCTGCATCGCAAGCGGCTTGTCAGCCTCCTCCACCTGGAGACCGCGGAGATCGGCCGCTCCCTGCTCGCCGCACTCTGCGCGGCGGTGGGGGCCGGCGTCGTGGCCTATCGTCTGCCGGAGGCACACACGCACGCCGCCGACGCGGTCGTCATTGTGGCCGGCAGTGTGGTCTGGTTGCTTCTTTCGGGGGGAACGCTGCGGCTGACCGGATCGAAGCTTCCAGGGCAGGTGCTGAGAAAGCGACAGTCAGCCGCATAAGGCGGAACGCCCCGATTGGCTCATCGGTTGTTGAGCTCTTGTCGGTTGTGAAGTTACTGCGGTTGAGCCGCGTTGGCTTTGTCCTGATCCCGTACGGCCTTCTTCACCTTGCGGGAACCTGCAGCTTTCTTCTCGGACTTGTCGGCCTTAGCCTGGGCCTTGTCGGCCTGTTCCTGCTGCTTCGCCTGTGCCTTCACGTCTTTGCGGGTCTGCTCATTCGTTTGCTGGGCTACGGCGGGCATTCCCAGCAAAACGCTCAGGCTAAGACCAGCTACCATACGAAAGATCTTCACGTAATTCTCCTGGCAAATCAGATGAGGAGTTCTCGTGGAGGGTGGCCCGCTGCAGACGCCCTTGCGTCGCAGTGAGGCATTGGCAGCTAGCCGTTCTTTGCGTCTTCGTACTCCTCATGCCAGGCCGTCTGAATGGCCTCTAAGAGCGGCTCCGTGGACTTGGTTTTGTCGCCCACGAAGCCCGGCAGTTCGGTCACCCATTGATGCAGGTCCGTAAAGCGCACTGAGTATGGATCGAGCTCAGGGAAGCGTTCCTGCAATTGAATACCGATCTCCAACACGTCGGTCCAGGTAATCTCACGCGGCATAGTGGGGGTAACTCCTTCGG
>CAXTGE010000021.1:17573-28903 GCA_964243645.1 uncultured Acidobacteriaceae bacterium
AGAGAACGCAACTCCGGCACAGGCAGAGGGAGCAGGGGCAAAGCCCGTCCCCGTTCCGCCCTTTATTCCAGGCACTGCCCCTGCGCACCGCCGCATGACCGCGCGCCGCCGCATCCTCGCTGCCGAGCGCCGCTTCCGCGAGCTGAAGTCGATCGGGTCGGCCCTGCTGGATACCGCGCATCCGTACATGGCGCACATCGTGCCCATGCGCCGCTGCAACCTGGCCTGCACCTATTGCAACGAGTTCGATGACGTGTCCACGGCAACGCCCATCGCCGAGATGCGCCGCCGCATCGACCATCTTGGCCGTCTCGGCACCGCCGTCATCACCATCTCCGGTGGCGAGCCGCTGCTGCATCCAGAGCTCGACGACGTCATTGCACGAATCCGGCATAACGGCGCGATCGCGGGCATGATCACCAACGGCTACCTGCTCATGCCCGATCGTATTGAACGGCTCAACAAGGCCGGCCTCGATCACATGCAGATCTCGATCGATAACATCATGCCCGACGAGGTCTCCAAGAAGTCGCTCAAGGTGCTGGATGCCAAGCTGCGCATGCTGGCCGAGCACGCCGATTTCCACGTCAACATCAACTCCGTCGTCGGCGGCGGCATCCGCAATCCTGAAGACGCGCTGGTCATCTCAAAGCGCGCCCTGGAGCTGGGCTTCAGCTCCACCATCGGCATCATCCATGACGGCTCCGGCCAGCTGAAGTCACTGGGTGACCGCGAGCGCAAGGTCTGGGAAGAGGTTCGCTCGCTAACCCGCCGCTCTTATTCGCGCTTCAACGGCTTTCAGGAGGCCATTGCCAACGGCAAGCCGAATGATTGGCGTTGCCGCGCCGGTTCACGCTACCTGTACGTCGATGAAAACGGTATCGTCAGCTACTGCTCGCAACAGCGCGGCTATCCCGGCATCCCCATCGCCGAGTACAGCAAGGCCGACGTGGAGCGCGAGTTCCTGACCGAAAAGGGCTGCGCGCCCAACTGCACCATCTCCTGCGTGCACCAGGTCAGCTATATCGACCACTGGCGCGCCCCGCAGCATCCGGAACTGGGACTCGCGGCAACCAAGGGACATCCTACGGGTGGTCTGGTGCAAATCCAGTAGGGCGGCAGTTGAACCGCGCACTCGGTCGCCGTACTCTAACCAGTGGCCTCCTATGTCAAATGCTGCCGTCGTCCTCTCCCCTGAACCCGCCGCCCCTGAGCCGATCCATAGCTGTCCCAGCTGCAGCCACTGGCTGCCGGACGGCACGCTCGCCTGCCCTGACTGCCAGACCCTCACCTATGGCCGCCACCTGAGCGAGCTGGCCTACAGCGCCCAGCAGCTGGAGGGCGAGGGCAAATGGACGGAAGCGCGCGATCGCTGGCACGCCGCCCTGGTTTGGCTGCCCGAGGGAACGCCGCAGGCAGGCTCCGTTCAGGAGCATATCGGGCAGATCGACTCCCGGCTCGCGGCTGAAGACGCCAAAAAAGCCAAGTGGACCAAACGCCTGGGCCCGTTTGCGCCGCTGTTTTTCTTCCTGCTCAAACTGAAGTCAGCGTTCTTTCTGCTGTTCAAGCTCAAGTTCTTTCTCGGCCTGTTTGCCTTCTTCGGCGTGTATTGGCTGCTTGGCGGGTGGAAGTTCGCCGTCGGTTTTACGGTATCCATTGCCATCCACGAGATGGGGCATTATGTTGCCGTAAAGCGTCGCGGCCTCAAGGCCGAGCTGCCCATGTTTATTCCCGGCCTGGGCGCCTACGTGCGCTGGGCCGGCATGGGGGTCTCGCGTGAGGACCTGGCGGCCATCTCGCTGGCCGGCCCGCTCTACGGTCTTGCAGCGGCTGTGGTCTGTCTGGCACTCGCCTGGACGACGCACAGCATCCTCTTCCTGCTGCTGGCCAACATCGGCGCCTGGTACAACCTGTTCAATCTGACGCCGATCTTTGGTTTTGATGGCGCCCAGGCCACCTATGCGCTCTCCCGCATGCAGCGTGCCCTCATCGCCGGCATGAGCGGCCTCTTCTTCGTGCTGACCGTGATTGATGCCAACTCCCATCGCTCCGGTACCCAGTGGGTCTTTTTGTTCGTCGCGGTCGGCATGGGTTGGCGCTGTTTCACGAACGATGCACCTGAAGCGCCTCACTCGCGCACGTTGATCCTCTTTCTCGCGCTGGTGCTGCTGCTCGGCTTCATGCTGTACCTCACACCCGTCCCCGGCGCGCGCTAGAGCTGTTTTCCTGTAGCTATGGCTTCCGTTGATACGCTCAGGCCAGTTTTCTTGAGGAAAACTGGCGCGAACTGCCTTGGCTCAGCACTACGCCTGCAGAAAGACAGCGCTAGTCCGCCTTTCTACGCCGCGGCCATGGCAGCCGTCGCGGGCAGGGCCGTCGCTACCGGCATCTGCTTCTTCGGTCCGCGCTTACGGGCGACCAGCAGGCGGATGCGGTCCAGCACCTCAGCAGGCGTGCAGGCGCCCTTGGGCAGAAAGACGTCGGCCGCTGCGCCGCGCTCAAAGTTCGATACCGTCCCGGAGATCAGCATCGTGGGCATCGCGGGCTGGCATTGCTTGGCCCGGCGTGCCAGCTCGTTGCCGTCCATGCCCGTCAACAGGACATCCGACAGCAGCAGATCCACCGAGCCCTGCAGAGCCACCTCCAGGTGCTCCAGCGCCTCGCGGGCGGAGGTCATCGCCAGCACGCGGTAGCCGCGGGTCTCCAGCGTGAACTTGCGGACGGACAAAACCTGCTCATTGCTGTCAACACAAAGGATCGTCTTACGAGGGCGCATGGGGTCGTCTTCTCCGCCGGGGTGTCCCGGCTGCGGGGCCAGCCCACCGCGGCGTGCGGGGCTGGATCGTTATGTGCGGCCGAGCGGGGGCGCTGCATTCGTGGGGAACACAGGGCGGCCAAGCAGCCAAGTCTGGAATGTTGCTTCGGAGCCTCAGCGAAGTGTTCGAAGGCGTTCCGAAACGTATTGGGGCAGTCGCGCCGAAGCGGGGCTTCGGCGGCGCGTGGCGGTCGTCCCGTCATGCCTCCCCCCGCTCCGGTCGAACGACCGGACACACGGGGGCGCAGGCGGGCTGGAGGCCGCGTAAGTTGCTGAAATTACAAGTGAAGCAGTGTTTCCGTCGCCTCACCCGTAAGGGTCATTGAGTTGCGATTGCCTGAGCATACGGGGCGCTGCCCCTGCCAGCAACCCGCAGAAGCGGTGTTTCCTTCACAGGGAAATTCACCGCCTCATCACAAACAGTTCCAGAATGTTTCACTTAGGCACAGATTCCAATGTGAACAACCCGGTCCCACGCAAAGGAGAAGCGGTCCCATTGCCACGGGTGCGGTGCAACACACAATAGTGACGGGGCGTCATCCCGGGCGCGGGTTCCTATACTGGACCTGTATGGCACTTTCGTTGTCGCGATCTTCTGCGTTGCAGGCCCGGGCGGAGCGCTTTCTGCCCGGTGGGGTGGATTCACCGGTGCGGGCCTTTCAGGCCGTGGGCGGGCACCCGCCCTTTGTGGCCAGTGCCGAAGGCGCGTACCTCACCGACGCCGATGGCAATCGCTACGTGGACCTGTTCGGCTCCTGGGGGCCCATGCTGCTGGGCCATGCCTTTCCGCCTGCCGTGGCGGCAATCCGCGATGCCGCCGGGCGCTCCGCCTCCTTCGGGGCGAGCACCGCGGCGGAGGCCGACCTCGCCGAGCTGGTGCAGCGCTGTTTTCCTTCGGTAGAAAAGCTGCGGTTCGTGAGCTCCGGCACGGAGGCCTGCATGTCGGCCATCCGTCTCGCCCGTGGCTTTACGGGTCGATCCTTTGTGATCAAGTTCGAAGGCTGCTACCACGGCCACGCGGACGCGCTTCTGGTCAAAGCCGGATCGGGCGTCGCGACCTTCGGCATCCCCGGCTCCGCAGGCATACCCCCCGAGACCGCCATGCACACGCTGGCGCTGCCTTACAACGACCTGGGCGCGGTCGAGACAGCCTTTGCCAACCACCCGGATGGGATCGCCTGCATCATCCTTGAGCCCGTCGTGGGCAACGCCGGCACCGTTCTGCCCGCACCGGGCTTTCTGCGCGGTCTCCGCGAGCTCACGTGGAAGCACGGCGCGCTGCTCATCCTGGACGAGGTCATGACCGGTTTCCGGCTGTCGGCAGGCGGCGCGCAGGGACTCTACCGCGACGAGCTGGGCGGCGATGGCTCAGCGCCCGCATGGCCTGACCTGACCACCCTCGGCAAGATCATTGGGGGCGGCTTGCCCGTGGGTGCCTTTGGTGGCCGCGCGGAGATCATGGACCAGTTGGCACCCTCCGGGCCGGTCTACCAGGCCGGCACCCTCAGCGGCAATCCGCTGGCGATGGCGGCCGGCATTGCCACGCTCACGCATCTGCTGGAGCACGCGGAGGAGGTCTATCCGCGCCTGGAGCGGACCACGGCGGCCATCGCGGACGGCGTGGCGGCCATCGCGGCGGAACTCGGCATACCGATGGTGACCAACCGCGTCGGCAGCATGTTCACCTGGTTCTTCACGGGCCTGCCGGTGCATGACTTCGCCGGCGCAACCACGTCAGATACGGCCCGGTTCGGGCGCTTTCACCGGGGCATGCTGGAGCGCGGCGTCTGGCTGCCGCCGAGCCAGTACGAGGCAGCCTTCGTCTCCATCGCCCATGGCGAAGAGGAGATCGCGCACATCGTGAACGCCGCGCGCGAGGCCCTGAGGGAGATCCTTTGAGCACCTGTGATCCGTGTAGATGCCCGCTAGGTACGCACTCAGAGTGACAAGGCTACGCTTCGACCAGCTCCACCAGCAGCACCTGTTCGTCGTTGTCGACCTCGCGGAGTTTGACCTCGATGATCTCGCGGCGGGAGGTCGGGACGACGCGGCCGATGTACTTGGCCTCAATGGGCAATTCGCGATGGCCGCGGTCGATGAGCACCAGCAGCTGAACGCTCTTCGGGCGTCCGTGATCGAAAAGGGCGTCCAGGGCGGCACGGATGGTGCGGCCGGTGAACAGCACATCGTCGATCAGGATGATGTCCCGGCCTTCGATGGAAAAGCCGACCTCGCCCTGTTCCACGACGGGTCGGCTGTCGCGTGTAGACAGGTCATCGCGATAGAAGCTGATATCCAGAACGCCCGTATCGACGGGCTGATTCTCAATGGACCTGATGATGCGGGCCAGGCGCTGCGCAAGGGGCACACCCCGCCGCTTGATGCCGACCAGGCCGAGATTACCCGCGCCATGGTTGCGCTCCACGATCTCATGCGCCAGGCGAACCAGGGTGCGCTCGATCTCGGAGGCGGATAGGAGACGCCCTTTCTCCCGCAACTGGAGCGGGGCCTGGGGCGGGTTCTGCGCCGGTGTCAGCGTGGCGTTGGGGGTAGTGGCCTCGGCGGCAGCGGGTACGGTGTCGCTCATGGTGAGGATGATAGCAGCGAGACTTTGACAGCCCCGCCCCGGAGTCTAAGCCCGGCGGCGGCGCAGAACGAGGCCGGCCAGCCCGCCCGCGACCGTCGCAAGGATCAGGTACAGCATCGCGCTGGTCGCAACGACCGACAACAGCAGCCCCACGCGGTATTCGGGCACCGTGAACAGGGCAAGCGTGGGTTGGGCAGCCGTCCCGAGCCGCTGCAGCACCAGAACGCGCTGCTGGGCGAAGCTGGCTGCCAGCTGGGTATCCAGCAGCGTGGCGTCATGGAAGACGAAGCGCGTCAACACCAGGGACAGCGTGAACACGACGGCGCAGCAGAACGTGACCAGCAGGCCGGTCAGCAGGCCCAGCCGGGCCGCAAATCCGGCATCCGTCGGCGAGGTAACGCCCGATCTTCCATGGAAGAAAGCCACGGTGAGAATCGGCGCACTGACCACCCACAACAGCACCAGCAGGCTGACAGGCGGCAGCAGCAGGCTAAAGAGCCCCAGCGCCAGCGCGATGCCGGCACTCAGGAACGCATAGCGCACACCCAGGCTCCACGCATTTTGGGGGCCCGCTCCTTGGAAGCTGGCGTCTCGGGGGCCCTGGCCCGGGGCGGCTACCGTCCGGCGGAACGGATTCCAGCGGGCGACCGCGCCGGCGGGAACGGACGCGCCCTGCGCATCGGCCTCCGTCTCAGGGTTCTGCGCGGCGGTGCGCTCCCCATAGGCGCGCGCCGTTTCGGCAAGCTCGGCCTGCAGCTCCTCGGAAAGAAAGATCTGGGGTGCGCCGCAGTGGCTGCAGTACACCAAATGCCCGTCCTCAAGCAGGACAGGTTGCTGGCAGCGGATGCAGGGACGTTCGTTCACCTAGAACTGTTCACCTAAATTGTTTACCGAAACTATTTAACTGGATCTGAGGCTACCGGACGTTGCGGGCGAGAGCAATGCAGCCATCTGGTGACTCGCGCTGGCGACCCGCGGCACGGACCTACTCGCGGTCGCTGGCATCATGGTGCGAGAGCCCGCCGGGAAGATCCAGCGCGACCAGGCCGATGCGCGTGGTGCCCTCTTCCGTGTGGACGCCGACGATGTGCTGATGACGCTCCGACCCTGCGCGCAACTCCAGATGATCCGTGTCTCCCGTGCTCCCATGGCTCCCGTCGGAGCCGCAGGTAAGGCCCTCGCCCGTACGGACGGGGGTGCCGACCGCGGTCTTGCCTCGGCAGGTAAGCACATTGCCGTACCGGATCATGTCTTTCCGATAAAAACTCACAACCTTGTCCTGGGAATCGGGCGTGCTGAGCTCCACGGCATGCACCCCGAGCTTGAGGTCGCCGAAGTTCATGCTGATGTCCGCAGCCCCGTTATCGCCCTCATCCTTTTTGACCAGGGTGGCCCCAGGGTAGGGTGTCAGGCCGGTCTGCGCACCGCTGGCCTTGTCGTCGGTCTTGACGTGCATGGAGCCGAATGGCGTGCCGATATCGACGTTGTCATTGCCGCTTCCGTTCTTGTGGGTGTCGATGTGGCAGCCGGCAGGGGCGAGCAGCAGGGTAACGAGAAGCACGGGTAGCAATGAGCGCCGGGTCGACATGGGTTCTCCTCAGGGAAGCGTTGCACCGAAGCATACGTGGATTCGGTCCTCACGGTTCAGTTTTTCTCTTGCCCGATTTTCCCGTGTCCGGCTCTGTGAGGCACGAGTTTGCGTGCTGTTCGACGTGCTGCCCTGCATGCCTGTATGTGTCCCCGCGCCTGCCGTAACTCTTTCATCCTGAACGGAAGTCGACTCAGAGCGAGCTTTCCCAAGCTGTGTCCGCTACCGGGCAGACAGTCTTGATTCGGAAACTCTAACCTCAGACGATCCAAGATAAGGAGTCTCTCTCAGTATGGATAAGATTCGTGGGAAGGTTGCCTGGTTTAACAACGCAAAGGGGTATGGCTTCCTGATGCATGATCAAGGGCCGGACGTCTTCGTGCACTTCACAAGTATTCAGAGCGATGGTTACAAATCGCTCGCCGAAGGTGACGAGGTCGTCTTCTCTATCGCCAGCGGCGACAAGGGACCACAGGCTGAAGGCGTGGAGCGGGTCAGCTCGTAACGGCAGCCTCGGAATGCAGTAAAGTAGGGCGGGCAAATACACAGAGTACTGGGCAAGGCCGGACAGGATAGATCCGTTCGGGTGCACGACCGGGCTAAGCCTGGAACGTTCAAGGCTTGTGATTGATCGGTCTCGAGCGGCTTCCGGACCGGCGTGGGGTGTATGGCGCAGAACGTATTTGGCAACAGGCTCCTGGATATCCTGCCTGCAACGACCGTAGGGCGGATTCTGAGCGAAGCGTCGCAGGTGACACTCGCTCTTGGAAGCGCCCTTTCGGATCGCGAGCGCCGTCCACGGCATGCCTACTTCCTCACAGAAGGGATCGGCTCCATCGTCTTCAACTCTGAGCGCGGCACCTCCGTGGAGCTCTCCACCGAGGGCTGCGAAGGCGTTATCGGCTGGGGAAATCTGCTGGGCCCGGGCCTGCCCATTGGCGGCTGCACCATGCAGGTCGCCGGTGGAGGTTACAAAATCCCGCTGAAAGTCATTCAGGACGAGTTCGATCACGACACCGAGTTTCGCCGGCGCGTGCTGGAGTATGTCCAGCACCAAATCGTCTTGGCGAACCAGGTTCTGGCGTGCAACCGGCTGCATCGGGCGGAGGCACGCTTCAGCCGCTGGCTTCTCATGGTCGCCGACCGCATCCAGCAGGACGACCTGCCCATGACGCAGGAATTCATGTCCATGATGCTGGGCACGCGCCGCACCACCGTGGCCGAAGTCGCCTCCGACCTGGCCCGGGCCGGTGCCGTGGAAGGCCGCCGCGGCGGCCTCCGTATCGTCAATCGAGCGGCTCTGGAAGGGCGCGCCTGCGAGTGCTACGGCATTCTGCGGTCGCGCTTCGACGCTCTGTACAGAACGCCGCTTCGGCCGGAGTCCCAGCCGGCACTCGTTCGTAACGGCCAGCTCTAGTCGCACGCGGTAACGCACGCGTAACCGGACGCCCTGTACACTAGGCTTCGCGGACACGGCGCCTGATGACGCGGCGAAGCCTACCGTCGCCCTCTCGCCGCACTCTCTTTCCGTGAAGGATCCCGAATCGCATGAGCGACCAGCAGACCTCCCCCGCAGCCGAACCACTTTCCGGTCAGAGCCTCGACCAGCTATCGATTAACGCCCTGCGCGTGCTGGCGATCGACCAGGTACAGGCGGCCAATAGTGGCCACCCGGGCGCCCCGCTGGGCTGCGCCCCCATCGCTTACCTGCTCTATCACAAGTTCATGAAGTACAACCCGACCGACCCGTTGTGGTCGGACCGGGATCGCTTCGTTTTGTCTAACGGGCATGCCTCGGCACTGCTTTACGGCGTATTGCACCTGACCGGCTACGATCTTCCCCTGGACCAGCTGAAGCAGTTCCGCCAGTGGGGATCGCACACCCCGGGACACCCGGAGTACGGCGAAACACCGGGTGTGGAGGTCACCACCGGTCCGCTGGGCCAGGGATTCGCCGAGGCCGTCGGCCTCGCGATCGCCGAAAAGCACATCGGGGCCGTCTTCAACAACGATCACTACAAGATCGTCGACCACTACACCTATGTTCTGTGCGGCGATGGCGACCTGATGGAAGGCATCTCGCATGAGTCGGCTTCGCTCGCCGGCACGCTGCAGCTGGGTAAGCTGATCGTGCTCTACGACGACAACCTCATCTCGCTCGACGGCCCCACGGACCTGAGCTATACCGAGGACGTCACGAAGCGCTTCGAGGCCTACGACTGGCACGTGCAGTATGTGTCGGACGGCAACGATCTCCACGAGCTGAATCTGGCCATCGAGGCTGCCAAGATGGAGCGGCTAAAGCCGTCGCTGATCCGTGTGCGCACGGTCATCGGCTACGGCGCGCCGCGTGCCGGCACCAAGGCCGTCCACGGCGAGGCGCTGGGACCGGATGGCGTGAAGTCCACTAAGGAGTTCTTCGGCTTCGACCCGGAGAAGAACTTCTACATCCCCGAAGAGGCGCTCACCAACTGGCGTCAGGCCGTCGAGAAGGGCAAGGGGGAGCAGGCCACCTGGCACAACCGCTTCGAGGCGTTTAAGAAAGACTTCCCTGAGCTCGCCGCGCAGTACACCCGCACTACCGAAATGAAGCTGCCCGACGATTGGCAGAAGGCCCTGCCCAAATTCCCCAGCGGACCAGATGCCAAGAAGGTCGCCACCCGCAACGCGGGCCAGGTCGCCCTTGAAGCGCTGGGCAAGGTACTGCCGGAGCTGATCGGCGGTGCCGCCGATCTGACCAGCTCGACCAAGACCATCTTCAAGGACTCCGAAAACTTCCGCCGCGATCCCAAGGGCAAGAACATCTTTTTCGGCGTGCGTGAGTTCGCCATGATGGCCGCCGTCAACGGCATGGCTGCTCATGGCGGCGTGCTGCCCTTCGGCTCCACCTTCTTTACGTTCTCTGACTATTGCCGCTCGGCCCTGCGCATGGGCTCGCTGCAAAGCTCGCATTCGCTCTACATCTTCACGCATGACTCGGTCGGCCTGGGCGAAGACGGCCCGACGCACCAGCCCGTAGAGCACCTGATGGCCCTGCGTTGCATCCCGCAGCTGACGGACTTTCGCCCCGCCGATGCCAATGAAACCTCTGCCTGCTGGGGCCTGATGGTCGAACGCAAAAGCGCCCACTTTATGGCGCTCAGCCGCCAGGACCTCACTGTTCTTGACGCCGAAAAGCATAAGGTCTTCGAGGGCTGCCGCAAGGGAGCCTACATCCTCGAAAGCTACGGCAAGGACGTCGTCCTGGTCGCCACGGGCTCCGAGGTAGAGCTTGTCGTTAAGGCCGGTGAGCAGCTCAAGGCGGAGGGCATCAACGCCACCGTCGTCTCCATGCCCAGCTTCGCCATCTTCGAGGAGCAGGACGAGGTGTACAAGAAGTCCATCTTCCCCGGCGGCAGCGTACCGGTTGTCACCGTCGAGGCCGGCGCCACGATGGGCTGGTACAAGTACATCGCGGGCAACGGCATCGCCATCGGCCTCGATCGCTTTGGCGCCTCGGCCCCAGGGCCGATCGCGATGGAAAAGCTCGGGTTCACCGTGGAGCACGTGGTGAGCGCGGCCAAGTCGCTGGTCAAGAAATAAACCAACGCCGTTTTTGCAGCAAACAAAAGGGACCAATCCGAATGGATTGGTCCCTTTGTGTTGTTGAGTGAATGGAGACTTCTAGTCCAGATCTGACAGCAGATCCTCCGCTTCGCTACGGATGACAAAGGTCTAAATAGTTCTTGTTGTCATCCCGTAGCGTAGGGAAGGGATCTGCTGTCCGACCGCCACTACATCTCCAGGAAACAGCTCTAAAGATGAGCCGATGAGACCTGTGAGCTCCATAGTGCAATGAGGTTCAAAGTGCCGGGCGCTTAGCCCCCACACGCAACGCTTTGTAATTTGCTCGACGGAGGGAACTTTGCCTGTCGCGTCCATGTCGCAAGCGCACCCTGGTTTGTTCTGTGCAGCTATCCCAGGATCTCTTCAGCTTTCGCCGGGATCTTCGCCAAATCCTCCGCAGACAATCTCGTATGCGCGAGCGCGACCTGCGCCGGCATGGCCCGCAGCCACTGGTTTAGCGAGACCTCCTGAAACTCGGGTGTGGCGAACATCTCCAGAAACACCAGGTCTTCGTCCCCGGTGTTCTCGATGTAATGCCCGGCCATCGACGGCACATAGCCCACGTCATTGGCGTGAAAGTCCATCGTGCGCGCATCTTCCTTGGCGTTGAAGACGGTCATGCGGCCCTTGCCCTTCAGCCAGAACTGCCACTCGCTGCCGTTGGGGTGCCAGTGCATCTCGCGCATGCCGCCCGGCTTCACCGTGACGATGCCCGCGCAGAGGTTCGGCGAGGC
>CAXTGE010000021.1:29003-30213 GCA_964243645.1 uncultured Acidobacteriaceae bacterium
CCGCGCCTTGCCCTTGAGCATGATGGCCCACTCGTCGGCAAGGTGCCAATGCAGCTCCCGAAAAGCCCCGCGCGTCAGGCGCATGTTGACGCCCGCAATCTCTTTCGACGAGGGCAGTTCACGCTCCGTGACCTGGTGCGTCCAGCCGCCGCCCTGCACCCGCCGGTGCGCGAGGTCGAACGAATACCACACTGGCGGAACGCTGCCGTGATCGGTCGGCGGGGGCATGTTGCTGTTCGGGTTCATCTGGACCAGCCCCACGTTCTGCTGGCCTGGGTCGCTCATGGTGGGGTCGGCTTTTGCCGTGTTTTCAGGTGTCTGGCCGAGGGCTGTCGTGATGCTTGCTGCCACTGCGGTACCTGCTCCGATGAACTCTCTTCGTGAACTCAATTTCACTCTTGGTATCCCTTCGCTCGTTGGCGATTGGATGCTCATGACTGCCGAACGATAGGCGGGAGCGGTACCATGCTTCCATGACGCAGGACGAAGCGAAGCTGCTGGCGGCGAAACGCGCCGTGGAGTTCATCTCCGACGGCATGAACGTGGGACTTGGGACAGGTACGACGGCCACGCTGTTCATCCGCGAGCTGGGCAAGGCCGTGGCGGATGGCTTGCGCATTCAGGCCATTGCGACCAGCGATGCAAGCGCGGCCCTGGCGCGGGGACTGGGCATCCCGCTGACCAGCTTCGAAGACACACCGGTGCTGGACATCAACATCGACGGGGCCGACCAGATCGCGCCCGGACTGGCCCTGATCAAGGGCGGTGGCGGCGCGCTGCTACGGGAGAAGATCGTGGCCTCCGCGGCGCGGCAGTTCCTCGTGGTCGCCGATGAGACCAAGGTGGTCGAGCAACTGGGCGAATTCCCCCTTCCGGTCGAGGTCATTCAGCTGGCGCTGCCGTTGGTGACGCGCCGCCTGCAAGCGCTTGAGCTCAACCCCGTTCTGCGGACCGCGCGCAACGGCACCGGGCCATGGATCACCGACGAGGGCAACGTACTCCTCGACTGCCACTGCGGCGTAATCCCGAACCCCGAGGAGACTGCAGCCGAGATCCGGAGCATCGTCGGCGTCGTAGAGCATGGGCTTTTCCTTGGCATGGCGACAATGGCGCTGGTAGCCGGCGAAAACGGGGTTCGGGATCTGCGGCCTTGACAGGCTAACGGCACGCCACACCACAGAAGTGCCCTCTCGACAGGGCAAGCCGCACT
>CAXTGE010000022.1:0-1675 GCA_964243645.1 uncultured Acidobacteriaceae bacterium
CGCGACTACATCGAGATGCAGTGGCTGATGCTGCAGCAGGATAAGCCCCAGGACTTCGTCATCGCCACCGGACAGCAGTACTCGGTACGCGACTTTGCGCAGCGCTGTGCGGAGCGCCTGGGGCTCGATCTGACCTGGAGCGGCGTAGATGTTGACGAAAAAGCTGTAAACCGCAAAGGTGAGGTAGTGGTCGCCGTCGATCCACGGTACTTCCGCCCGGCCGAGGTGGAGACCCTGCTTGGAGACGCGAGCAAGGCCAAGCAGGAACTCGGGTGGACGCCCAAGATCAGCTTCGACGATCTGGTGAACGAGATGGTGGACGCCGACCTGCAGGCCGCCGAGCGTGATGCCCTGGTGCTGCGCCATGGCTACCAGGCCTACAACGTCCAGGAGACGTAGACCCGTATGACGACGCAGGAGAGGAAGACCGAAGGGGACACGGCAGCTATTACCGGGGCCATGCCTCCCGACGCGCGGGTGTATGTGGCGGGGCATCGTGGGCTGGTGGGCTCGGCGCTGTTGCGGGCCCTGGCCGGGGCTGGGTATGGCCAGGTCGCCACGCGAACACATGCCGAACTGGACCTGACTGAGGCAGGGGCGGTCGACCGGTTCTTTGACGAGGAGCGTCCGGAGTACGTGGTGCTGGCCGCGGCCAAGGTCGGCGGCATCCTTGCCAACAACACCTACCCTGCGGACTTCATCCGGGAGAACCTGCTGATTCAGATGAACGTGATCGAGGCGGCGCGCCGTACGGGCGTGAAACGACTCCTGTTCCTCGGATCGTCGTGTATCTATCCGAAGATGGCACCGCAGCCGCTTCGGGAAGAGGCCCTGCTGACCGGTCCGCTGGAACCGACCAACAGGCCGTATGCGCTGGCGAAGATCGCCGGTATCGAGATGTGCTGGTCCTACAACCGGCAGTACGGCACGCGCTATCTTGCCGCGATGCCGACCAATCTGTATGGGCCGGATGACAACTTCGACCTGAACACCTCGCACGTCCTGCCGGCGTTGCTTCGTAAGGCAGCCGAAGCCAAGGCGCAGGGCAGTGAGGAGCTGGTGGTGTGGGGCTCGGGTACGCCGCGACGCGAGTTCCTGCATGCGGACGACCTGGCGAGCGGCTGTTTATTCCTGCTGAATCTACCTGAGGAGCGCTACGGCCGCTTCTTGAACGAGGACGACGCTCCCCTGGTGAACATCGGCACGGGCGAAGACGTCACGATTCGCGAGCTGGCCGAGATAGTGCAACGCGTGACCGGTTTCGAGGGCCGGCTGGTATTTGACGCGAGTAAGCCGGACGGCACGCCCCGCAAGCTGATGGATGTCGGCCGCCTGCATGAGCTCGGATGGAGGCACACGATCGCGCTTGAGGACGGCATCACCGCCGTATATGCCGCGGTGAAGGAACGCTTCAAAGCCTGAGGGGATCCGAACTTCGCTTTGACGAAGACTCATGCTCCTCAACCTCTTGGCAGGAGCTTTGTCGTAGAAGCCTCAACCCCTACTGGATATGGGACCGGCTGCCCGCATCTCCGTAGTCAAAAGGGTCATAATCCAGGAGCACCTGGTTGGACCCCACGCCGATGTGCTCGCGCAGGAAGCCCCCGGGGAAGTAGGTCAGGACGCCGTCGCTGAAGCGGACGACAATGCCGTCACTGACGATCTGAACGGATTC
>CAXTGE010000022.1:1775-3410 GCA_964243645.1 uncultured Acidobacteriaceae bacterium
GTTGTGGACAGAATGGTGTTGTTGCCGATGTCGTGGCCCCAGAGCTGCAGAAGGTGGACGCCGTTCGAGAGCGTTGTGGTGTCCAGTGGATAGGTATACGGAGAGCCGGTGACACGGGTGTTGAGGAGGTTGTATCCATCCACAACCAGGTGCGAACCGGCAGCGTCGAGTGCATCGTTCACGATTCCTTGTACCACAATGGATCCGGACACCGTCTGCCCTTTTGAAGGGGATGCGATGGAGATGAGACTGGGCGCGGAAGGGGCCGGCGCCGGCGTTGGTGCGGGTGTAGGTGCAGGTGCTGGAACAGGTGCTGGAGTAGGCGTGGGAACCGGCACCGGTGGGGGTGTGGGAGCCGGCGTTGGCGTGGTGACCGGCGCAGGCGGGGTTGCACTGACGCCCGCCGCCTCGTAGATGGCCACGACGGTGGGGTTGTTGGCCTGCCAGTAGTCCACGTGGGCCATCAGGATGTCGCCCTGCTTCACCTGCTTGACGAGTTGAGCCTGCGCGGCAGCCAGCTTGCCGGCGTCAACGTCGTTAATCAGAACGCTGCTGAACGCATGGGGGTAGGAAAACAGCACGCTTGCGTCTGTGCCCACGGCTGCCAGATCGATGAAGCTCTTGAACGGGGCGGTGTAGGCGTAGTGAAGCGGGTTTGTCTCCTCCGGGATGAAGAGCGAGTCCGGGAGGGCAGCATGCAATTGCTGAAAGATGGCCGCCGGCAAAATGGCGCCGATGCTGTCCACGGTGGAATCGACGTAAAAGAGCGTCGCCCCCCAGCGATCGTGTGCGTACTTCGCTTTGCGGGCGAGCTCCGCGGGGATGGCCTGCGCCTGCAGGTAGGCCTGCGTCGCCGTGCCGTCGGCATTCAGGGTGAAGTGCTGCGGGCGGAGGCAGACGCCGACGCGAAGTCCGGCATTCCGGATGATGCTGAAGTACGCATCATCCAGCTTCTCCCCGTTGTAGGGCGAGCCTGGGATGTTGACCGGCTCTTCCATTTCGGGCGCGACCTGGGCGATCTCGTCCGGCTCGCAGACGTAGCTGGTCGCCTGCGGGTATTGTTCCCCTTCGATGTCCCAGGTAATGACGCCCTGCGCGTTCATGTGCTGCGAGTTGGCGACGATACTGGCCGCCTCAGTCAGGATCTGTTGCTGGAAGGCGGTAAGCCCTGCCGGGGTTGTCACGTCCACCGAGCCCGAGTTGAAATAACGGCGCGGGTTGGAGGGGAATCCACCCGGCTGACTGGCATTGCCACTCTGCGGCGAGCTGGCGAGGTACACCGTTCCAATGGCGCGGCGATCGGTCCAGTTCAGCGCCGGAGGATAGATCGAGGCCCAGCTGGAATAGGCGTCGGCAGCGAGGGGATAGGTCGAGGTGCCGCTGGGGGCAAAGCGCAGCGAAACCGTGTAGCGGTCGGTCTGCCCGGGGAGAACCGGTCGATCGTTGTGAGGCTGAAAGGTCGCCAGCCCATCCGGCGTGGTGCCGCTGATCTCCGGCGCGTAGGGCACGCCGCCCGAACCCGGCGCGGGCCAGAAGCCGCTGTAGAGCGGTTCCCGCGCATCGGGGACGACAGCCGTCACTTCGCCGCTGCCCCAGTCCGCCGTGGTGACGCTGGGTCCCGTGGTGTTGAAGGCC
>CAXTGE010000022.1:3510-16332 GCA_964243645.1 uncultured Acidobacteriaceae bacterium
CCGCCGGTGAGCAGTGTTCCGCTGGTATCGGTAGCCTTCATGTGGCCGATGTAAAACGCATCGCCGGGGTTGGCACCGAGATCGGCGAGGGTCGTTCCGTTGAACGAGAGCGTCTCCAGTCCGTTGTTGCCGAAGGTGACCTGCAACGCCGAGGACGGAGTGCCGCCTGGGCTGTTCTGGCCGGTTCCCTGCACCGTGCAGAACAGAACGCTGAGGAGCAATGTGCCCAGGTGTTGCCGACCGAACATCTTCATCTTGCGTACCTTTTTCTGCAGTGTCTGGGAGAGACCGGGCCAGGAGAAGGGGAGAGTTGGAACTCTCCGGGGGCGCGCTCGCGGCTGTCGTGGCACCACTCTGTTCATCGTTGCACTCCGGACCAGCTGCGTCATGGACGGGCGATGCTTCCTACACCTTACTGCAGCGACGGCGGCCGGCACCGGAGCGCAGAGCGTTCTCAGGCGAGGCGCCGTAGATTGCGGCCGGTCAGGGCAATCCAGACGGCCGACTGTCACGTTACCTCAAAGGCGGATGAGAGCGGTACGCTGCCGTGAAATGAGACATAAATCCGCACAAAGGTAACTCTGAGAAACTTTCTAGTTAGTTCCCGGGGAGCCTTCCCAAGGAAGCTAACTTCCCGAACTTACTTGTTTGCATAGAGATACAAGTTAACGGCCTAAGTGTTGCCCGTCCACCTGTCGACCGAAGGCGACACGTAGAGCTTCAGCATTTGCGAAGATAGAGACGTAAGACCGGAAAACAAGATGAACCGCTTCCTTTGCTTCCTTGCTGCTGGATTGATTTATGTGTCTCCCGTTTGCTCGCAGACAACTCTGCAGAGGCGGGCGGAGACACCGTCGGAGTATGTTCTTGGGCCCGGCGATCAGATTGTTCTGCATGTCGCCGACATGGAGGAGATGCCGCAGACACCGATCCGGATCGATCCCAACGGGCAGTTCAACCTGCCCATGGTGGGCCGGGTGCAGGCAGGTGGCTTAACCGTAAACCAGCTCCATGACGAGATCGCCGCCAAGCTGGGCAAATACCTGAACGCGCCTGACGTGACGATCAATGTCGCCGGCATGGAGAGCCGCCCGGTCTCGGTGGTGGGTGAGGTAGCCAACCCTGGCATTCACCAATTATCCGGCCCGACCCGGCTGTTGGATGTGGTCTCGCTCTCCGGGGGGCTGAAGACCGATGCGGGCCCAACGATTCTGGTCACCCGTGAGGCACGCTGGGGTCGACTGGAAGGCTCGGATGTGGTGGCTGACGCGGCTACGGGAGGAACGACGGAAAGCTTTCCCCTGGACGCGTTGATGAAGCTGAAGATCCCCGAGGACAACATCACGCTGCGGCCGGGAGACGTGGTCTCGGTTCCCAAGGGCGAGCTGGTGTATGTGGTGGGTGATGTAAAGAAGGCGGGCGGTTTTGTGCTGTCGACGCACCGCACCCTGTCGGTGCTGGAAGCCGTTTCGCTTGCGGAAGGTTTGGGGCCGGATTCCGCCGCGGGGAATGCCCGCATTCTGCGGCCCAATCCGAATGGAGAAGGCGACCACACGTTGATTCCGGTAGACGTCGGCAAGATCTTCGCAGGGAAGGCGCCGGATGTCCGCTTGTTCGCCGATGACATCCTGTTTGTTCCGCACAGCGGGTTCAAGGTGGGGTCCCGGCGAGCGATAGAAGCCGCCATCGGCATCACCACTGGAGTTCTGGTCTACCGCTAGCCCGGTCGAAGGTCCCAAAAATACGTGACCCGCAAGCGCAGAGCCGCTCTGCAGGGTGAGGAGACAAGTATGAGAGAACGATTTCCCCGTCGTCTCGAACAGGGCAGTGAGCCCAAAATAGCCCCGGTACCCGTGCTGCAGGCGAACGACTTCGCCGCGGAGCCCGAAGCCGAAACCATGGGTCTGGTGCAGGAATATTTTCAGACAATCCGGCGCTACAAATGGAGCCTGCTGGCCTTTGCGGTGGCCGGCATGTTGGCGAGCCTGCTGTTCGGCCTGCGCACCCTGCCCGTGTACCGCACCCGGCTTTCCATGGAGATCCGTCCGCTCAACTCGGATTTTTTGAACATTCGGTCCGTGAACCCCACCAGCAATGACGGCGGTTCGGAGTCGGACACGAATTTACAGACGCAGATCAAGCTCCTGGACAGCGAGACCCTGCTGGACGCTACGGTCAACAATCTGGAAGCGCAGGAGCACCCTGCGTTCGTGGAGCGCAATGACCTGTTGTCGCGCCTGCAGCGTACGTTTCACCTGGGCCACGCGCAGGCCATTCCATACGCGCATGCTTTGGCCGAGGCTGCGCATAGTGTGAAGGTAAAGCCGGTGGGGGTTACACGGCTGGTCGAGATCACCTGCGATGCCTGGTCGCCGGATATCGCGGCGAAGTTTTGTAACGAGCTGCAATCGACGTACCAGGAGACCGATCTGCAGAATCGCAGCTCCGAGGCAGCCAAGACGAGCGCGTGGCTGACCAAACAGGTGGCCGATGTCAAGACGCGCGCCCAAGAGACGGAGAAGCAGCTCGATGTCGCGACCGGCGGCAATGGCATGCTGCTGAACCCTAACAACGGCGTGGGCGAAGACAGGCTGCGCGCCCTGCAGGATGAGCTGGTCAAGGCGCAGGCGGATCGGATCGCCAAGGAGGCGGAGGCGGGCATGGACCGCATCGCGGCCCCAGGCACGGCACCGGCCATCCTGGACAGTCCGGTTCACCGGCAGTACGAGACGCAGATCTCTGATTTGCATTCACAGCTTGCGAAAGCCACGTCGATCTATACAGGGGAGAGCTCGCAGGTGCAGCGCCTCCGTACGCAGCTCCGCTCGGCCGAAGAAGGCATGCAGGAGGCCGACGCCACAACCTTGACGCGGCAAAACAATGAGCTGTCCTCGGCACGGCATCGGGAGGCGTTGCTGAATGTGACCTACTCGGCGGAGCTGGCCAAGGTTTCGAGTGACCTGCAGCGCGCGGCCAAGGCCAGCCTGTTGCGTTCGGAGCTCGACAGCGAACAGCAGTCGTACCAGACGCTGCTGCAGCATGCCAAGGAGGCAGGCTTCGCGTCGGCGATGCAGGCCGCCACCATTCGCGTGGTCGATCCGGCCAAGGTGCCGGAGGTACCCTTTTCCCCGCAGCCCAAGCTGGCCGCGGGTGTGGGGCTGTTCCTGGGGGGGCTGCTGGGCACGGCGTTTGCGTTCTATCGCGAGCGCACGCTGAACGTCTTCCGCAAACCCGGCGACGTGCAACGCTTCCTGCATGTGCACGAACTGGGGACCATCCCTGCGTTGCGCGCCTTTGCCGGAGCGCCCAGGACCGGGTCGTTGCATCTTACAGGTGTCTCGAACCAGCCGCGCGCGTTGTTGCCAGGATCCACGGAGACAACCCCGCTGTCGCACTGGAAGGACGAGTTCTCGGTGGCCGCCGAGGCGTACCGGAATG
Source organism: uncultured Acidobacteriaceae bacterium (assembly GCA_964243645.1). GTDB lineage: Bacteria > Acidobacteriota > Terriglobia > Terriglobales > Acidobacteriaceae > Granulicella. Next base: position 6,949 of record CAXTGE010000022.1, read on the forward strand.
CCACGTTGTCGATCTTGATCTCCGAGGCGAAGAAGGGACCACGCACGTATGTCGTGGCCAGCCCCAGCGCGGGCGAGGGAAAGACGACCGTGACTTCGAATCTGGGAGTTGCCCTCAGCAAGTCGAAGATGCGGGTGGTGCTGGTCGATGGTGACCTGCGCAAACCGAATCTGCACAATGCGTTTGCGATGGAAAACAACGTCGGTCTGCGAAACATCCTGCGCGGCGAGTTCGATGTAAAGAACGTGTCCCTCTCTGCTTTTGTTCGCCCGACCGATCTGCCCAACGTCAGCGTCATTGCAGCCGGTAACGGCAGTGAAGAACTGATGGAACTACTGCACTCGCCTGTTCTGCCGCAACTGCTGGACCGCCTCGCGCAGAGCTTTGACATGGTGCTGATCGACACACCGCCCACGCTGCATATGGCGGACACGCGCATTCTGGCGCGCGAAGCGGACGGCGTGATTCTGGTCTTTCGTGCGTCGACCACGACGCTGGACGCCGCGGCCATGGCGCGCGACCTGTTCGATCGGGACGGCATCCCGCTGGTCGGCACGATTCTGAACGACTTCAATCCGCAGCGTGAGGGCTGGACCAGCTACTACAAGGACTACTACCGCTACCAGCGCAAAGGGACACAGGGGAAGGCGGCAACAGCGGCATGAGTCCTGCTCTTGCAGAAAAACGGACTGCCCCGTTGCCGGAGGGCGTGCCGGAGGTGTCGCCTCTTGTCGACGGGGACAGCTCGACGTGGCCGCCCGTCAGCGCTCCGCTTCCGGAGCTGGAGCTCGCCGGCGGTAACGCGCAGCCGCTAAGCGGCGAGGTCGCCCGCCATGTGGTCGGCGGCACCTCGGCACTGGGGATCAGTGTGGCGGTGGAGCGGGGTGTGGGCCTGCTGGCCAACATCCTGGCAGCCCGCCTGGGCGGCAAGGGTGTCTTTGGCGCGTACTCGTTTGCGATGAGCACGGCCAACCAGATCTCGATGTACGCGGCCGGCGGTATCGGTGCCACGGCAACGCGATTCTCCGGCAAGTATCCACGCGAGTCGGGGGGGTACCCGACACTGCGTCGCGTATTGATGATTGTGTCGCTCGTCTCCGCGGCGCTGGCCGCCGTGGGCCTGTGGCTGGGTGCGGCGCCCATCGCGCATCTGGTTGGCAAAGCGAGCATGACGGGCCTGCTGCGCTGGGCGGCTCTCTCCTCGGTAGGCATCATTTTGCTGGAGTGCGCGCGCGGCTTCTTTGTGGGGCAGCGTCATCTGCTGGCCCTGCTGGCCCTGTCATTGCTTGTCGGCCTGGGCATGGTCACGCTGCTGCCGGCCATGGCCCATCGCCACGACCCACGCGCGATGCTGGTGGCTCAGGGTGCCGTGGCGATCGCGGCTGTGCTGGCATGCCTCGTCTTTGGCCGCAGGCTCGGGTTGCGACTTGCGCCCGGCCATGTGCCGGCACTGCCGTTGGGTCCCATGCTGCGCGAAGTGTGGGCTTTCGGCAGTATCCAGCTTGGCAGCCTGGTGGCCAGCAACATCTCCGGCTGGTGGCTCACAGCGGTGGTGGCCCGCAATGACGCGACTCTGGTGCAGGTGAGCTTCCTCACCATCGCCAACCAGCTGCGCAATCTGGTGGCTCTGGCTCCGGCGCTGCTCACCGAAGGCAGCTATGCGGTGATGGCGGACCCGAGGCATGAGGCAAGCCAGACGCCGCAACGCGTGATGGCGGTTTGCAGCTATGCCTCGATTGCGATATCGCTGATGCTCGCGCTGCTGGGCATGACGGCCGTGCCGTGGCTGCTGACGCTGCTGTATGGACGGTCCTACGCGGGTGCGGCCACGACGATCGCGTTGGCCCTGGCGACAGCGGTGGCCCACATGGGCAATGCGCCTGCGGCGGCCAGGCTGACGATTGTGTCGTTGCGCGCGACGGCTGTGATCAACACGATCTGGGCTGTCTGTGTGGCGGGTGCGGCGACCTCCCTGCTGGTGCGCGGCGGCAACGCATGGCAGGCGATGGGTGTCTATTTTCTGGCGCACGTCCTGTCAGCTCTGCTGGTTCTGCTCACCCTAAAGCGCAAGGACAACCTGCCTAGGGGCCTGTTCAGCCTGACGCTACTGGCGAACGGTGCCGTGGCCGTCGGCTGCTGCTTAGCGATGTTGCGCAGCTTCTCTCCTTCAGCAACGACTGAAACGACCGCCTCGATGGTCGCCCTCTGCCTTGGCGTGTTCGGCGCGCTGTGGTTTTTGGGCAAGCGAAACGACCTGTTGCCGCCGCGTACTGCCTTGGCAGGCCTGTGGCGCAAGGTGCAAGGGATGGTTCCCGGGAGGCTCCGCCGTGTTTGAGCTGCTCCTGATCGCTGCCGGACTGATCGCGCTGGGCGCCACCGTGATCGCCTTTGATGGCAGTCGCGACGTGTTCCATCCGCTTGTGTTTCTTGGGCCGATGTTTGCGTTTCTGTACGCGTGGATGCCCTTTCAGCTCTGGCAGGCGAACGGCCTGTCTCGCTTCTTTGACGATGATCAGCTGGTGCATGTGCAGCTGCTGAACGTGCTGGGCGTGCTGGCGTTTGTTCTGGGCTGCCTCGGGGCCGGAGTTCGTATCCGCAAGACCCGTTTTGCGCAGCATCGGCTGAGCGAGCGCTCCGCCAAACAATTGCTTGTGGCCTCAGCGATTGCCGGCTCGCTCGGTCTATCCTGCTGGTTGGTCACGATCCATAACGTGGGTGGATTTACCCAGGCGTTCAGCAGTTCGTACGCGGGCGGCTGGGATGACAACGGCTACATTCGCGACGGCAGCCTGTTACTGCTGGTAGGGGTGATGTTTGCGGTCACCTCGCTGTCCTCGGGTGGGTCCCGTGGGATTGGTGTGATGTTGTGCCTGTTGTTTGGCTTGCCCTGGAGTGCCAGCGCGTTGCTCATGGGGCGCCGGGGACCGACCTTTGCGCTGGTGGTCGTGCTCCTGATGAGCTGGTACTTCAATCGCGGCAAGCGGCCGCCGGTGTTTTCCTTCGGCCTGGGTGGATTGGCCCTCGGCTGGCTGGTGCTGTTTCTTGTGACCAATCGGCAGAATCTGTACCTCGGCTCGGACTTCCAGATGAAGACCGATGTCTCCAACATCGTGGACAAGGCTGACACCGGCAATGAGTTCATCTACGGCTCCGGCACGGTGATCAGCACCGAGCGCCGCGATCATTACTTCTGGATGCGCCGCTATCTGGCCCAGATCATGGTCCGGCCCATTCCCAGTGCCATCTGGCCGACCAAGTATGAAGATTTCGGCGTGCCCGAGCTGCTGCATAACGCCGGTACGGGGGAAGGTTTCGCGGATGCCCTGGGATGGCAGGGCGCACCGGGCTCCGCGCCAGGGATTGTGGCCGATCTGTGGGTAGAGATGTGGTGGCTTGCCGTGCCCACGCTGGGGGTTCTGGGCTGGGTGTATGGGCGGGTCTGGCGCAAGGCGGTGACCCGTGGTGGCGTGTGGACCTGTCAGTATACGGTGATTGCCGCGCTCTCCATCTACCTCGTCATGCAGACCATGGAAGCCGTCATCTTCCGGACGCTGCTCCTGTCGATCCCTTGCTGGATTGCCTTTCGCGTTCTGGAGAAGCGGGTCCGCACGCGTTCGCGGCGACGTCTGTTTCTGCCGAGGTCTGCCGTGTATGCCAAGCGCGTGCACCATCCGCAGATGGAAACAGCCCTGGCGGAGGTGCACCGTGGCTGAGGGGAAAGCAAACGTGCGTTGTCGTGTGGCGGTCCTCTGGATCGACTGGTATCCGTACCATGTGGCCCGTTTCAGTGGTCTGCAAACAAACCCTGTGTTGCAGGAGGAAGTTGTCGGTATCGAATTTGTAGGCGGCATCGGCGTGCACAAGGGATTGAAGTTTCGTGAGGAGCTGCCGCAGCACTTGCCTGTGGAAACCCTGATGCCAGACGCGAGCTGGGCAAGCGTGGGCAAAGCGGAGCTTGCCCGTCTTGTGTGGCGACGTCTCGATCAGCTGCAGCCCGAGGTGGTGCTGGTGCCGGGATACTACACGCTGCCGGCCGTTGCCGCTGCGGTGTGGGCGCGCGCACATGGCCGGATCAGCGTGCTCATGACCGAGAGCACCGCGGCCGATCACCAGCGGACATGGTGGAAAGAGCTGCCGAAGCGGCTGGCGCTGCGTACGCTGTTTGACTGGGCGGTGACCGGGGGACAGGCGCACGTGGCATATCTCCGGCAGCTGGGCTTCCCTGCGAATCGCATCGTGGGCTGCTATGACGTGGTCGACAACGAGATGTTCCGCGCCGGCGCGCTGGCTTTGCGCGAAGAGCACGCGACGGAATCGGCTAGATCGCCGACCTTTCTGTATGTGGGCCGATTGGCCGAGGAGAAGAACGTCGGCGGCTTACTGGAGAGCTGGCTTGGCTACCGTGAACAGGGTGGAAGCTGGCCGTTGGTCTTGTGTGGTGATGGACCGGAACGTGCCCATCTGGAGGCGAAAGCAGCGGCGACCCCGTTTGCCGATGAGGTGATCTTTACCGGCCTGAAGACCTCTCGGGATCTGCTGCCTTACTACGCCGAGGCCGGCTGCTTTGTGCTGCCGAGTACCCGCGAGCCATGGGGCCTGGTGGTGAATGAGGCAATGGCGGCGGAGTTGCCGGTGCTTGTCTCCAACCGCTGCGGGTGCAGCCTGGATCTGGTGCAGGAAGGGCTGAACGGATTCACCTTCGACCCGCGGCATCCCGCGGCGTTGCAGCAGCTCCTGCTCAGGATCGCGGAGATGTCCAAGGCGGAGCGGACGCAGATGGGACGGCGGTCGGGCGAGATCATCCAGCAGTTCTCCCCAGCCGGTTTTGGCGAGGCAATTGCGAGCATCGCCGCCACCAGGCGAGAGCCCGCCGGAGTGAAGGGTATGGCCGAGGTGACCTCATGACGCCCACCCTCACCACTACCTCTGCTGAAGTGGCAGCGACGCTGCCGATCGAAGCGCAGGCCAAACCACGCTGGATGGAGGTGGTATCGCACACCGATCCTCGCTACGGTGGATTAAGCGCGGCGGTGCCCTCGCTTGCCGCATCCCTGGCCTGCGAGGCGGCTCTGGACGTCTCTCTGGCAGCCTTCTGCCGTGAGGGGGAACAGCACCGTCCAGCGGCGATACGCAGCGACGGAGTTTCCTTCTGGCCGACATCACGCGTGCCCTGGCTGTTCCACCGTGAGTTGCAGTCCAGCTACGCCGCGCTTCTTCGCTCGGTGGACGGCGTGCATGTCCACGGGATCTGGGAAGGGAGCACGGCGGTCTCGTGCCGTCTCGCGCGCAAGCTGGGCAAGCCGTATGTGCTTTCCGCGCACGGGATGCTGGAGCCCTGGGCGCTCGCGGCCAAGCGCTTCAAGAAGCGCCTCTACGCCTCACTGATTGAGCGCGACAACGTCGCCGGCGCGGCTTGTCTGCATGCGCTCACGGTGGCCGAGGCGCAGCAATACCGAGACTTTGGCGCGACGGGCCCGATTGCGGTCATCCCCAACGCGGTCCATCTGCCGAAAGACGCGCAGGCGGAGCTCTTTCTGAATCGCTTTCCGGCGTTGCGCGGCAAGCGCCTGGTCCTGTTTCTTTCCAGATTGCACCCCAAGAAGGGCCTCGACCTGCTGATCGAGAGCTGGGCGCGCATCGGCAAGGACTTCCCGGAGGCACACCTCGTCATCGCCGGACCGGATGTGGACGCCATGCAGGCCGGGCTGATGGCGGAGGTGACGCAGCGTGGCATGGATGGCCAGGTGGTCTTCACCGGCATGCTCACCGGAGCGATGAAGTGGAGCGCGCTGGATGCGGCGGAGTGTTATGTGTTGCCCTCGTACTCTGAAGGTCTGAGCATGGCGCTGCTGGAAGCGATGGGCATGGGAGTGCCGGTGATTGCCACACACAGCTGCCACATGCCGGAGATCACCGCGTCGGATGCCGGCTGGGAGATTGATGCCAGCGCCGATGCGCTGACGGAAGCTCTTACGACGTTGCTGCAGCGGCCGGCTGAGGAGAACTGGGCTCAAGGGCGCAATGGAGCTCGCCTGATTGCCTCTCGCTACAGCCCGCAACAGGTGACGCAGCAGATGGCTGAGGTGTACGCCTACGTGCTCGGTGGGGCGAAGCCGTTGAGCACGCAGCTGTTGAGCGGGGGTGCGCCATGAATCTCGTGCAGCTTGCGGGGTACGACAACTCCTGGTACAAGCCGGGCGGCTCCTTTGCGAAGCGCGCGTTGTGGATGCTGCTTGCCCAGCCCCTGTTTGGCTCCGCATGGGTCTCATCCTCCCTACGCGTGCAGCTGCTGCGGGTGTTTGGCGCTCGCGTAGGTGTGGGCGTCGTGATCAAGCCGGGCGTGCAGGTCAAATATCCATGGCACCTGGAGCTTGGGGACCACTGCTGGATTGGCGAGCATGTGTGGATTGACAACCTGACCACGGTACGTATCGGCGCGAACTGCTGTGCCTCCCAGGGAGCGTACTTCTGTACGGGAAACCACGACTGGAGCGAGCCCGGTTTCGGTCTGATGATTGCACCGATTCAGATGTGCGAAGGCTCATGGGCCGGGGCAAAGACTGTTCTCACGCCTGGCAGCGTGCTGGGTTCCTACGCGATAGCCGCCGCGGGCTCCGTCATTACGGGCAGCGTAGCTGATTTTCAAATCTATGCGGGCAATCCTGCCCGTTTCGTCAAGATGCGTACGATCCGTCCTGCAGAGACGGCGGCGCCTGTGGAGGTGCGTTGATGCGCATGCTGTTTATTAACCAGTTCTTCTGGCCCGATTCGTCCGCGACCAGCCAGCAATTGACCGATCTGGTGGTCGGCCTCGCGGCACGCGGCGAACAGATTGAAGTGCTTTGTGGCGACAGCGGCGGCTATGCCACGGCAGCCGGTTCGCAAGCTCCCGACGCTACGGTGTACCGCGTCAAGGCAGCTCCCTTCACCCGGGGCAAGCTGGGCCGCGTGTTCTCGTACCTGTCCTTCTACGCGACGGCTTTTGTCCGCGGGCTCACCTTGCCGAAGCCAGACGTGGTGGTTTCCATGACCACGCCGCCGCTGATCTCGGTACTGGGCACATGCATTCAGATCCTGCGTGGATCGCGGCACTTCATCTGGGAGCAGGACGTCTATCCTGACATCGCGGTGGACCTCGCGCATATCCGCAAAGGCAGCCTGCTGCACCGTGTGACCGGGGCCCTTGCGGACTGGTCACGCCGTCGTGCCACGGGCATTATTGTGCTGGGCGAGTGCATGCGCGACCGCCTGATCGGCCGGGGTGTCGCACCGGAAAAGATTGTCGTCGCCGAGCACTGGGCCAATAGTGTTGGCATCACGCCGATGCCGCGGCCCGGCGATCCAAACGAACTCGTCCTGCTGTATTCGGGCAACCTGGGACTGGCTCATGACCTGGATACCATCCTCGGCACGGTGAAGGCCCTGCGGGAAGACAAACGCTTCCGCTTCCTGTTTGTCGGCACGGGCGGACGGCGCGAGGCGTTGACCGCGTTCTGCGAGGCCAACGGGATTACGTCCGTCGAGATGCGGCCCTTTGTGGCGCGCGACAAGCTCAGCGAAGGATTGGCCGCCGGCGATATCGGGCTGGTGACGCAGCAGGAGAGTGCGTGCGGGTCGGTTGTGCCCAGCAAGGTGTATGGGATTCTTGCCGCGGCAAGGCCGCTGCTGTTCATCGGACCCGCCTCGGCAACGCCGGCGCGGATCATCCGCCGGCATGGTTGCGGCTGGCATTTCGAAGTAGGTGATGTCGCCGGTGTAACGGCGCTGTTACACCATCTGGCAGGGAACCGGCATTCCGTGACAGAAGCCGGCGTGCGCGCCCGTCAAGCGTTGTTGTCGTTTTATGATCTGCCTCAAAGTGTCGACCGCCTTGGCGACATTCTTGGCGCTGCACCTCATACCGGGCACAAGACCCGGGAGAACGCAGAGCTACCCCCAATGAAGCATGTACGTCCGCTTCCTAACTAATTGATGAAAGCCAAAGAGAGGCGTCATGTACGTTCTTCTAGCTTTGGGCACTATCTCGTTTCTGCTGTGTTTTGCGCTGACTCCTGTGTGCCGTGACCTGTTCCTGCATTGGAATATGGTGGATTTACCCGATGGTGGACGGAAGGCGCATACCCGCGCCGTGCCGCGCGTCGGCGGATTACCGATTGTGCTGTCCTGCGCCGTTGCGTTTGGGTTTCTTTACTGGTTGCATGACGGTCGTGTGTACATCCAGCATGACCAGGTGCTGAAGGGTGTTTTGCCCGCGGCCGGTGTCATGTTTCTGGTTGGATTTCTGGACGACATCGTGGCGTTGCGCCCCTCGTACAAGCTACTCGGGCAGCTGGTCGCGGCCTCGCTGGCCGTGGCACTGGGCGTTCGTTTGCAGATCAATCATCTATCACCGACCTTGTGCGCTCTCTTGAGCATTGCGTGGCTCATCTGCTCCACCAACGCGGTCAACCTGATCGATGGCATGGATGGTCTGGCTACGGGCGTGAGCCTGCTGGCCTCGTTGACCGTGCTTGGCATTGCCATGATCTACGGGCACTTTGGCCTGGCGCTGGTGACGGCTCCTCTTGCGGGTGCTTTGCTCGCGTTTCTGCGCTATAACTTCAGCCCGGCAACCGTATTCTTGGGCGACTGCGGCAGCCTGACCATCGGCTTTCTGCTGGGCTGCTTCAGCCTGGTGTGGTCCCAGCACGCGCAGAGTGCTCTGGGCCTGACCGTGCCGTTGATGGCCCTTGCGCTTCCACTCACCGATGTGGGTCTGGCGATCGGTCGGCGCTTTCTGCGCAAGGTCCCCATCTTCCAGGGGGATCGCGGTCATATTCATCACCGGGTGCTGGATATGGGCTTCTCCACGCGCCATACCGCGCTCATTCTGTATGGGGCGTGCTGCGCGTTTGCCTCGCTCGCGGTCCTCGCCACGGTCAGCCACAAGGCTCTGCCCTTTCTGGTGTTATTGCTGATCCTGGTGGTGCTTGGTATCAGTCGCCTGGGGTACACCGAGTTCGTCGCGGTGGCGCGAGAGGCACTCAGCATTCGTACGCTCGGCAGCGCGATTCGCGGCAATATCTGCGTTGAAGACTTCTATCTTGCCCTTCGCTCGGCGGACTCGATTGAGGCCTGTTGGGAGGTGCTGCGCACCGCGTGCCGTGACCTCCACTTCGCCTCCGCAGAGCTGGAGATTCAGGGCCTGCGGTTTCACGAGACCTTCTTCGAATGCGACCCCGATACCGCTTCGTTCGGCATTCAACTGCGCCTGAGCGAAGGTTGCACCCTGCATCTCACCCGCGTCTCCGAAGAGGATGCACCGCGCATCACCATGAACGTCCTGCATCGCTTACAGTCCGTCATGCGGCTCAGGCTCGCCGAGCTGAAAGTGTCGCCTGCCGT
>CAXTGE010000022.1:16432-24816 GCA_964243645.1 uncultured Acidobacteriaceae bacterium
ATGAAGCGCTTGGGCGCGGCACCGACGTAGTTGAAGGGGTAGCAGGTGATCAGCGTCATCTCGGGCCGCTCTCCGATGTCGAGAACGTCGACGTCCTCCGGGAGCACGACCTTGGTGGAGTCCACGACGTAGTCGTAGCTCCCCTCTTTGCTGACGATATGCATGGTCATACCAAAGCTGATATGCCGTAGCGGGCGAAAGTAGGTGTCGCGATGACCTGCGACAACGAAGTTGCCCAAGCCTCCGGGCACAGCGGTTCCCTTTATCCGGCCTACCCCTTGCCGAAGTGAGTTTGGATCGTCATCGTTCAGGATGGGGACACGCAGGCCGACAGCCGGGATCTCCAGCCGACCAATCACGCCGGTGTACGTGGAGAGGTCCTCTGGAGCCGCCTCGCCGGACCCGGTGGGCTCGTGGGTGTCCTGCCTTACAGAGGGCTGCCCCACGTGCAGAGCGGCCTGCTCGGCCTGGCCAGCCTGCACGCGAAAGACGAGCAGGGCGATCAGGCAAAGCAGACCGGCGGACCAGGCAAACACTTCAAGCGGAACGGGCTTCCTGCGCATAGTGCGTGACTAGGACAGGAAGGCAAGTCGGCGAAGGCTCAACGAAGCACCCAGGAACAGGGAAGCGAGGGCGCCAATCCAAAGCAAGGGCAACATGCTGGCCGTGTGGGGAAGCACCTTTACCGCGGGACGAACGTGGGCGCGTACCGGGGCAGGCGGCGGAGGAACATCGTTCTGCGCCAGCTGCACCGGACGCGTGTGACGGGCCACGGCACGCGACGGCACTGCGGCAGCGGGCTCGGGGTCAGCCGCGGGGGCGGGCGCAGAGGAGGCCGTGGGGGCGGGCGCAGCGTCATTCTGGGCGACTTCGGCCGCAGCCTGCGGAGCCTGGTAGTGGCTGGCAGCGATCGTGGGTTTGCCATCACCCGGACCGACGCGTGCCGGTTCTAGCATCCACAGGGTGATCATCTGCATATCGTTCTGGTTCAGCTTGGGAGAGGCGACCCGACCTTCGGAAGCGGGATCGATGGCCATCACGCGTGTTCCATTTGCCTGCGCGATGGAGACCGCATCGCCTTTGGGATAGACGAACTCGACCGCCGTGCCACCCGGAAAGGCATAACCTTTCATGGCGGCCTTACCCTTGGGACCGGTGCTGTACGCAATCGGACCTACGGGCGCGCTCGCCATCGTGGCTGCAGGGACGGCAAGAAAGGTCGCCTGCACATGATTGTTTTTCCCGGAGACCTGCAGGATAACCCGATCGCGAAGGTGATCCAGAATGCGAATGGAGTAGCTTCCGGGCTGCAGGGTCGTGTTGGGAACCTCGGTCTTCTCCTTTACCTGAAACTGCTCAGGCTCGGAAGGGACCGCAGGGCTGGTGGGCGATGCCACGGCGGCAACCGCAGGAACAACGAGTAAGGCACACATCCAAGCAAGGAATCGGGACTTCATACGGTCTCCATCTTCGCGCCTTCGCGCACTCTGAGGTACAGCATCCTGTTCTAACGTCTATCGGCGAAGTTCTTCAAGAGAGTTCCGTCGACAGCCGACACGCGAGAATACGAGATCGTCAAAATAGCAACGTCCAGACATGCTCTTCGTTAATCCGGTTTATTCGGGCAATCATCTGGTTGCGTGCGCTAGCAGCCCGGATTTTGCCTCAAAAGATTAGATGTCGCGGAGCAGCTCAGACAGGCTGAGCCGAAATCCCAAGGCCAACACCTCCAGCATGGGCAGTGAAATGGATTTACGCCCACGTTCCACATCGGAGATGAAGGTGCGGTCAATACCGAAGTCGACAGCCATGCGTAGCTGGGTCATGTTCCGTTCCCGGCGAAGCTCCCGCAGGCGAACGCCAAAGCGACTGCTGACATCCCTGGGCAGATAGAAGTTTTCGGGCTTGCGGGTAGCGGCACCGTTGAGGGAACGTTGTGCGAAGAACGGCGGTTGGGTACTTTGCAACTGGCCTTGCATCGGCTGCTCCTGGAACGCGGAATCACCGGACCAGGTTGTGATCCATTTTGGACCGGCCCGGCAGAGTGTCTTGCAACGCACGCAATAGGTACGTTTCAGTACATGACGTGGATGGAACTGAGGTACTCGGTTCCCAAAGCATCCCACCCTGGCCTCTCTGGGTAGAAGGTCCGACCGTGTTTGTCGTCTACCGTCGTCTTCTGCCGCCGATCGGAGACGATCAGCAGTCGTGCCTGGCTACCTGGTGTACCCCTTAATATTCCCGAAGTTTGGGAGGTATTGTTACGAAAGAAGATGCTGAGCGACTACACGTCAGAGAGTTGCTATTGCTAGAATGCGCTTACTTTCTTAGTTCAGAGTCACCTTAATCAAAACTCTGGTAACTCCTTACCTTTCCAAAGGTGCATATTGCCGAGGAGAGAGACAGAATCGCGACCTAGCAGCCCGAGTAGTGCAATCGAAGTCACTGCTGCTTTAAGCCGAAGTAAGGTGATCCGCGTTTTGCAGACCCTTAGACTTCAGTTACGTACCGTATGCCTCGTAAGTTCAGGATTGAGTCGCCGGAGGCAGGAATGATGTTGAATGTGGATGAGGCAGTTTGCCCAGCCACGTGCAGGGTACCTCGGGACCCTGCGACGAGGCACCCTGTAGGAGGTTACCGTTCCAGTTGGGCAGCCTTGGAGAGGGCGGGGCTGATCTCCACGTTGCCGGTAAGGGGGAGAGCGGCGATCGAGTCCCCGACAGATACGGTAAAGCGGCCTGGATCGATGGTCCAGTGATGGATTTGGGGGTTGTACCAGGCAAAGGCGCGCGCATCGAGCGGAACGACGACGTGTTCCGTTTTACCTGCGCCTACCGCGACGCGCTCAAATCCTTTGAGTTCATGCGCAGGCCGCGCCTCCTTGGCGCCGGGTTCAGAGACATAGACCTGAGCCACAGCGGCACCCGGTCGCTGCCCCCTATTGGTTACGTCGAACTCTACTGAGGCAAACGCGTCGCCGGAGGGCGATGTGACTCTTAGATTGGCGAACTGAAACGTTGTGTACGAAAGGCCAAACCCGAAGGGAAAGAGGGGATTGGTATGGTTCCTCTCGTAGCCGCGGTAGCCGACAAAGATGCCCTCCTTATAGGTCACCTTGATGCCGCCGTTCTGGGGGTAGTAGTTGGCAAAGGCAGGGTTGTCTTCCGCGCGGCGCTCCCAAGTGATGGGCAGATGTCCCGCGGGATTGGTGTCGCCGAAGAGGACCTCGGCGAGTGCCTGGCCGCCGGATTGACCGCCATACCAGCCCTCGATGAGGGCAGGGGTGTTGTCAATCCACGGACCGGCATCCACCGCACCGCCGGAGGTGACGGCAACCACGGTCTTCGGGTTGGCGGCGGTCATGGCGCGAATCAGGGCGTCCTGGCCGTAGGGCAGGTCGAAGGTGCGATCGCCGCCTTCGCCTTCGGTCTCTACATCACGGTTGTTGTAGAAGCCTCCGGCAACGATGACGGCATCCGCCTCGGCGGCCATCTCCCTAGCTCGGGCGGAGACCACGCTGTCCGCCGGCAGGAGAGCGACGCGCAGGCGGCTGCCGATCAGCCCTTTCCCCCAGGACTCGACGACAACCTTATGCATACCGGCGGCCATTGGCATCGTCAGGTGCGGCTCAAAGGCCCGCACATACTTCCAGTTGTCGATGACGAGTCGGCCGTCAATCAGTACCCGCTCGCCGTTGCCCTCGCCGCCGCCGGCCATGGCCAGTAGGTAGTCGCCTGCCGTTTCCGCCTTGAAGTAGCCCGTGAAGCGGCGAGAGACGGCCGCGGATGGATGCTCAAAGACGGCCATCAGGTCATCGAGGCTGCCGGAGATCGCGTCCCAGCCTCCGCCGGCGGAGTTGATGTGTTTCAGGTTGGTCGTTTTCAGCGCGGCGCCGCTCAGGTCCTGGTTGCCGAAGATCTCTTCGGTCAGCCCAGGCTGACCGCCGGTCTCCGCCGTGGTGAACTGTGTGCGCCCGGCGAGTTCGCCCAGCGTCGGTATGCCCGCGTCATACAGCACCTTTACGTGCGGAGCCACCATGGACACCCCTTCCAGGAGGCTGACCAGGTGGAAGGGCACCACGCCGGCGCTGCCGCCACCGACCGCCGTACCGGGGTAGGCGTTGGGGCCAACGACGAGGAGGGTGTGGGTTCCGTCTTTGCTGAGCGGAAGCAGATTGCCCGCGTTCTTCAGCAGGGTGACGGACTCCCGCGCGGCCTTCAGCGCCGTGGCATTGCTGTCGGCGTCAAAGAGCGAGATGCCGGGGTCGCGTTGGGGGCGATCGAGCCAGCCGAACATCTCGGCGGTAGTGAGGATGTGCCGGATCTTCTCGTCGATGGTGGCCTGGGTTACCTTGCCGGACTGGATAGCGGGCATCAGGTCGGCGCGGTTCATGAACTTGCCGGTGGGCATCTCGAGATCGAGTCCGCCGTTGGCGGCACCGACCGCGTCGTAGGTGGCATCCCAGTCGGACATCAGTGTGCCTGGGAAGTGCCAGTCGCGGCGCATCGTCTCGATGTTCAGCGTGCTGTTCTGGGTGGCGTGCTCCCCGTTGAGGAGGTTGTAGCTGTCCATCACGGCGCCGACATGGCCTTTTTTGACGGCGGCCTCAAACGGCACCAGATAGATTTCATGTAATGTGCGCTCGTCGATGATCGAATCCGAATCATGGCGCAGATACTCGGAGTTGTTGCCGGCGTAATGCTTCACGGTGGCGCTAACGCCCTGCTTTTGCAGGCCGGTGATGTAGCCCGCGTCCATTTCGCCGGACAGGTACGGGTCTTCGCCGAAGTATTCGAAGTTGCGGCCGTTGCGGGGCGAGCGGTAGATATTGGTTCCCGGGCCGAGCATGTAGTGCACGCCACGTGCGCGGGCGTCGCGGCCGATACCCGCGCCGATACTTTCGGCGAGCGACCGATCCCAACTGGCGGCCAGACCGATGCCTTCGGCGTAGGTCGTGGAGGGCAGGCCGGCGTTGGATCGCACGCCGTACGGGCCGTCGGACATCTCGAGGGTGGGGAGCTGCAAGGCAGGCATGGCGCGTACCGCAAAACCCGTACCGCCGATGTAGTCCAGCTTCTCTTCGAGGGTCATCTTCCCGACGATCTCGTCGATATGCTGCTTCTGTGCCGGCGTCAGCGGACGCGGTGCCTGAGCCCCCAACCCCAGGCAGACGAGTGCAGGGGCCAACAGGCCGAGAAGGGCAACGGACCGGCCGCTGACGAGGTGTCGGTGCTGCAATGTTCGCTCTGGAGGTGCGCCCTTGGGCATTCCGGGATCCTTACGTGCCGATTTAGCTTTCGGCAAACATCCTGCCACGCCGTGAGGAGGTCTGGCGAGCGAGGGGACGTCGACAGGAGGTCCGGTTTAGCCCTTTTCCGCAGGAGCGGCGCGTGGTGCCTTCCGCGAACGTGCGGGCTTGGTGGTCGGCAGCGCACGCGCAGCCGGCCCGGCTGCGTGCCGTGCGGACGACTCGCGCACGATGAGTTCCGGTTCGATCTTGACGAGGCTCTCGGTGTGTTCGCCCCGGATCTTCCGCAGCAGCAACGTCGCGGCGGTGGCGCCCATCTCCCCCAGCGGTTGGCGGATCGTCGTCAGGCTGGGAACGAAGTAGGACGCCACCGTAAGGTCATCGAAGCCGATCACGCTAACGTCACTGGGCACCTTCAGGCCGCCGTCGTGCAGCGCGCGAATGGCGCCGATGGCCGAGATGTCGTTGAAGCAGACGACCGCACTGAAATCGCGATGGCGCATCAGCATGCCCTGCACGCCGGGGTAGCCGAGTTCCGGCGTATTGAGGGATTCGAGTCGCAGGATATGACTGTCCGGCATGGGCAGTTTCAGAAGCCGCGCCATGCGTACCAGGGCGCGCCAGCGGCTGGCCGAGTCGGAGCTCAGGTCGGGGCCGCGCATAAAGACCAGCCTCTTATGCCCTTTCCGCACCAGATGTCCCAGTGCCAGCTCCGCGGCTCGGTCATGGTCCAGGACGATGTTGGTGACCCCGGGAATGGCTGTATGACCGGCGACGGTAACCGTGGGGCTGGATCGTGCGCCTTCAATATGCGAGTCAATGGCAAGAATGCCCTCGACACCCCGCTGTTGCAGCAGGCGCGGGTACCCGTCGACCAGGTCTTTGCGATGACGGTGGTGCGCGGTAAAGAAGAAGTATCCCTCGCGCATAAAGACATCGGCGGCCCCGGCGAGCACCTGCGAATGGTAGCCCTCGCCCAGCTCCGGGAGAAGAATGCCAATGGTCTGCGAACGCTTGCCCTGCAGTAGGCGCGCCACCATGGACGGCTGGTAGTCAAACTCACGGGCAGCCGCTCGAATACGTTCGCGGGTCGCCTCCGGTATGGACCGATTGGGCGCGTTGTTGAGCACGAACGAGACCGTTGCGGGACTCAGGTCGAGGTGCTCGGCGAGCATCTTCAGGCTGACTGGCCGGCCCTGTTTGGATGCGGAGCGAGGCATGTGCGATTGCCCTGAGTATAGTGCAGCGGCTCCGTCGCAGGAGGACGATTGCTGTATCACACAGGCCCTACATGCAGGCACCGGGCGGTCCGTATGTGACTTCACACACCACCGTTCGCCGCGGCAGATCCAGAGGTCCTGCGATCCCGGTTCTAAAAGGCTCTGTTTCAAGCCTCGGGAAAAAGGGTGAACAGGGCGGGGGCGTGAGGGCGACTCTTCGCTCTTCGCCCTTGCCATCTGCCGTGCCCTTCCGTTCTTATATGGCAGCGAACCATCTGGAGCTGCCCGTCGATGAAGCATCCCCTCTTTGCCTGCTGTGCCGTCCTGTGCCTTGCCTCCACCGCAGCCGGGTCGCAGGCGCCTGCGACCGATCACCCCGCCTATATGGATCCGGGTCTTCCCGCAGCCGAGCGCGCGCACGACCTGGTCAGCCGCATGACGCTGGAAGAGAAAGCCTCGCAGCTTGAAGATTGGGCGGTCGCCATCCCGCGGCTGGGCGTGCCCAGCTACCAGACCTGGAGCGAGGCGCTGCATGGTGTCGCGCGGGCGGGCTACGCGACGGTGTTTCCGCAGGCGATCGGTATGGCCGCCACTTGGGATCCGCAGATCGTGCACGGGATGGGCAATGTGATCTCGACCGAGGGCCGCGCCAAGTTCGAGGAGGCACAGCGCGAGAACAATCACCGCATCTTTTACGGCCTGACGTACTGGTCGCCCAACATCAACATCTTTCGTGATCCGCGCTGGGGGCGTGGCCAGGAGACCTACGGCGAGGATCCGTTCCTCACCGGCACCATGGGTACCGCCTTTGTTCAGGGTGTGCAGGGACCCGACCCGGAGCACCCCCTTGCCGTCGCCACCAGCAAGCACTTCGCTGTACACTCCGGCCCGGAGTCGCAACGGCACACCTTTGACGCCGTCATCAGTAGCCGTGATCTGGAAGAGACCTACCTGCCCGCGTTTCGTAATACCGTCGTCGATGGCGGGGTGAAGTCGGTGATGTGCGCTTACAACGCTATCGACGACAAGTCGGCCTGCGCCAACACCATGCTGCTGAAGGATCATCTGCGCGATGCGTGGGGCTTCAAAGGCTTCGTCGTGTCCGATTGCGCGGCCATCATGGACGTGGCCGCCGGCCACCACGACGCGCCGGACATCATGCACGCCGCCGCCATCTCGATAAAGGCAGGCACGGACCTCTCCTGCAGCATCTGGTCGCCGGGCTTCAACACGCTTGGCAAGGCCGTGCAGGCGGGTCTGGTGACAGAGGACTATCTAACGCGTGCGGCGGAGCGGTTGTTCACGGCTCGGATGCAGCTCGGCATGTTTGACCCCGCCGGCACCGCGCCCCTGCGCAGTGTGTCCCCAAGTGAGATTGCCTCGGACGCACACCGTGCTGCAGCCCTGCGCGCAGCCGAAGAGTCGATGGTACTGCTGAAGAACACCGGCGTGCTGCCGCTCAAGCCGGGCGTGCAGTCCATCGCCGTGGTGGGTCCCACGGCCGACCTGCTGGTCTCGCTCGAAGGTAACTATAACGGCCAGCCGCTGCGTCCGGTCACGCCGCTCGACGGCATCAGGGAGCAATTTTCGGGCATCCCCGTCCGCTATGCGCAGGGGGCCAACCTGGCCGACGGCTTCACGGTACCCGTACCGCGTACCGTGTTCGGCAATGGGTTGAAGACAGAGTATTTCGCCACGCCGGATCTGACCGGCCTGCCCGTGGCCGTGAAGCAGGAGTCCAACATCCAGAACGACTGGGCCAATCTGCTGCCTGTGCCGGAGCTGAAGACGCACGACTATTCGGTCCGTTGGTCGGGCACGTTCCGGGCGCCGGCTGCCGGCAAGTACACCCTGCTCGTTGCCCCGGGAGATGTCTTTCCCTACTCGCCGAAGGAGAGCTACCGCCTGTTGCTGGA
>CAXTGE010000022.1:24916-30183 GCA_964243645.1 uncultured Acidobacteriaceae bacterium
TGGCCGAGGCGGTGGCCGCTGCCAAGGAGGCCGATGTCGTGGTTGCCTTTACCGGCCTTTCGCCGCAGCTCGAAGGCGAGGAGATGCCGGTCAAGATCGAGGGCTTCGCCGGCGGCGACCGCACCGGCATCGATCTGCCTGCCTCGCAGCAGAAGCTGCTGGAGGCTGTAGCCGCTACGGGCAAGCCCGTGATTGTGGTCAACCTCAGCGGCAGTGCCGTGGCACTGCGCTGGGCCAACGAGCATGGGGCGGCTGTCCTGCAGGCCTGGTACCCGGGCGTTGCCGGCGGCACCGCTGTGGCTCGGACCCTCGCGGGCGAAAACAACCCGGCGGGACGCCTGCCCGTGACCTTCTACGCAGGCACGCAGGACCTCCCCGAGTTCACCAATTATGCAATGCGGAACCGGACCTATCGCTATTACACGGGCAAACCGCTGTGGGGGTTCGGCTATGGGCTCAGCTATACAAGTTTTGCTTACGGGCCGGTGAAGGTAGATAAGGAGCTGAAGGCCGGGGAGCCGTTGACCGCCACCGTGACTGTACGCAACACGGGTGCGATCGCGGGAGACGAGGTCGTGGAAGCCTATGTGAAGACGCCGCAGAAGGGCGGTCCGCGTCATTCACTCGCAGGCTTTCAGCGCGTGCGGCTGGAGCCGGGCGAGAGCCGCGAGGTCAGCCTCACGCTGGATCCCCGCTCGATCTCCAGCGTGGACGACAAAGGCGATCGCGCGGTGCTGGCTGGGCATTATGAGCTCAGCCTCGGCTCGGCACAGCCTGCCGAAACAGCGCAGAAAAGTGCCGCTGAGTTCACCGTGCGTGGAACGGCACCTCTGCCGCGGTAACCTGAACCGGAGCAAACAGCAAAGCGCCCGGGCTCCCGCAGCTGGACGTTTCTATCTTGCCGGGCGCTTCTGTCTTGCCGGATTCAGGCGTTGTTTTGCTGTGCGAGCGCTCGATAGGTAGCCAGATAGGCAGCCGTGGTGCTGGCCCAGGACACATCAAGCGCGCGGGCGCGGGAGGTCGCACTCAGCTCCCGCAGCCGCTCCGGAGATTGCAGCAGGCGCCCTATCTGCCGAGCAAGCTCCTCCGCGTCCTCCGGATCGTCCACAATCTCCAGTACCCCGCCAAAGGTCGCAACACAGCCCACATTCTTTGAAACCAGGGCCGGTAGACCGCTGGCCATGGCCTCTGCCACCACGAGCCCATAGGGCTCATAACGTGAAGGAAACACAAACAGGTCGACGGAACGCATCAACGATGGAATTCGCGAGGTTTTGCCCACGAAGTGCACGCGTTCCGCAACACCGAGCGCTCTGGCCTCCGCCGGTGCAGAGCTGCCCGAGGCATCCCCAGCGACTGCGAGATGAACATGCGGCAGGTGTGGAAGGGCACGCAGCAGGGTGAGAAGATTCTTCCGCGGCGACCGGATGTCGCCGACAAAAAGCGCAATGGGTACCTCTTCGGGAAGGCCCCACGCGGCGCGCTCCGCCGGACCAGGATGGAACTCTTCCACATCGACGCCATTCGGGATCACCTCGACGCGGTTCGAGGGCACACCCAGTGCCAGCACATCGTGTGCCACGGGGTCTGCGACCGCTACGATGTGCCGCGCGGACTGCACAACGCGCCTCTCCCATCGGCTATTGAGCACGGTGAATGCGTGTTGGTACAGGGCATACGGACGTAACGAACTCTTGAAGGGATAGAACCGACTGCGCAACCAGGAGCTGTGCACGAAATGGACGGCGACGATGTCGCAGGGATCCCAGGTAACGGAGCCGTTTGCCTGCACAAGGTCGACAGAGTCGCGAGAGGCCCTGAGCCACTTCGTCGAATCTTTGGCAAACGCAAGGTTGCGCCAGAGCTGGGTGGGCCGAGACTCCTGGCCGATACGAACAAATGTGCCTGGGGGTGGGAGGCGATGTCCTCGGCGCAATAGGCAGCGAGGAGCGTGACGTGCATGCCGGACGCCAGCGCGGCCCGGGCAATCTCGTAGTTCACCCGGCCCTGTCCATCATTGCGTTCGACACGGTGCGCAACCAATGCCAAACGCAAAGAAGTCTTTCCGTCGCCCATCCGAGCCATTTCCGGTCCAGTCTTCCCTAGCTTAGCAAAGCGGACTTCAAACATAAGTAGACTTTAGGGTGAACCGGGTACGACATTTAGCCTCCCTCAGGCGGCTTCCCGGAGCTCCGCAGAGCCCTGCTTTTCAAGCGCGGGACTGTGCCGGTTATAGACGGCCATGCGTGCCACCAGGCGCTCTTCCAGGATGAGCATGCTGCAGCACACCACCAGCGGTATGAGCTCACCGAAGACGCGGGTCTCGATCAGGATGCCGTAGCTGAACATAAAGGCGAGCCACAGGGGAAAGAGCCATAACCATGCACGCAGGCGCGTGCTGGGCAGCCAGCGTCGCATGATCACCACAAAGGGAAGCAGATAGCCGCAGGCACTCAACATCTGCGGCCACGCATGCGGCAGCAGGACCGACTTGATATTCCAGTTCAGGCGCGGATAAAACTCCGACCGATTCCCGGCGAAGTGGTGGCGGATAAAGATCTCCCAGCCAATCCAGAAAACGGCAAGGGGAGCGACAACGAGGAGGCTGCTCCTCTGCAACAGCCGTCGCCATGCAACGCCTCCGTCGCGGAGGGCGTTGTCGATCAGATACAGCGGCAACAGCAGCAATACGGTCTCACGATTCACCGTCGCCACAATGAAAAGCGCGGCAAAGCAGGCTGGGTGGCGACGAAACCAGATCAGGTACAGTCCCGTCGTGAAAAAGGCGAGGCTGGGCAGGTCATACGTGAAACGGAAATTTTGTACGGTATGCAGGATGTAGGTGGAAGCGAACGCGACCAGCACCAGCGGATAGATGAACGGCGTCAGGAGCTTCCGTTGGGAGCTCGCCTGGTATAACCGCGTCGTCAGATATCCCGTGAGGCAGAGGCAGCCCACATTGATGACCGCCTGCGTTAGAACCTCGGGCTGCACGGGTCGCGGAAACCAGAAATGCGAGAGGGCGAAGAGCTTGCTCGCCAGCCGCAGCGCAGTGCTCGAGTGAGCCAGCCTCAGAGGCAGCATCATCAGGCAGCGACCCTGAAACGGCATGCGCTCCTGCCCACGCTCGTAGAGCAGCGTGTTGACATAGGGGCGAGTCAGCCAAAGATAGCACCAGGCTATCTGGACCGTGGCCATCAGGTAGAAGACGGCGAGCGGCCAGCGCTTGCGGTCGAGCATCATCAGCAAACTCCCGTTTTGTGGCTGGATTCAGGTCGGCAGGGAACCCAGGCGGCACGCGGCTTCCATGGACGAAACCCATGAAGGCGTACATCCTGAGATGCCGGCTTTCCACACAGGAGTGCATCTTTTGAGCAATCACCCATGCGAATACGCCAGACGCCACCTGTTCGCGGGTGGAAGGGGCACCCGCCCATCGCGCGGACGATTGCCTCCTGGGGGCGTTTTGCTTAGGGTCCGGCGGCGTGCTCCGGGCGAATCTTCCCGCTTCTTTGGTAGCCAGTGCAGCAGCTCATGCAAGGCAGACTTCCGCATGGCCAACTACTGAGAACAAAGGTGGCTACTTACTTGATTGCATGCTGAGCAGGTAACTCACCTTACCTTTCGCGCCGTCCGGTTCTTCCTGCAATCCGCGCACGCCTCGCCGTTTGTAGTGGCGCGGCGAACAGCCCATTACCCGCTTGAACGCTTTGCCGAACGCGCTTTCTGATTCATATCCGAGAGACGATGCAATCTCCGCAAGCAAGTCGCCAGAGTTCTCCAACCGACGGCTCGCGAGTAGCATGCGCCACCTGGTCAGATACTCCATGGGAGAGGTGCCGACCGTCTGCTTGAATCTTGACGCAAAGAGCGACCGTGACATTCCCACAGTTTCAGCAAGTTGCTGAAGAGTCCACGGATGACCTGGCTGCCTGTGCATGCAATACAGAGCTTGGCTGAGCTGCTTGTCCCCAAGTGCGAGTAGCCAGCCCGAGCGGCGATGGGACTCGTCTGCCACATAAAATCGGAGTGCCTGAATCAGCATGGCGTAGGCAAGTTGCTGAATGACCAGGGAGCCGCCCGGGAGTGATCGGCCTACTCTTCCCGCATGCGATCCAAGGACGCCCGCATAGCGCTTTTACCGCTTCTGTTCGCAGATGCACGACCGGCTGACCTGAAAACAGATGAAGTACTGATGACCCGGCGAATAGCACGGCACAGCAGAGACAAGCTGATGCGCCGTGTTGTGCGCCTGATCGTAGCCGGCGGGTGTCTCTGCTCAGTGCGCTGCAGGTAGCGGGGTGAGCAGGCCGCGTGCGCGGAGCCATTCGGCAAGGAGGTCAGGCCAGACCGCCAGGTTGGGGTTGTCGCCGCCGCCCATGCCGAAGCCGTGGGGGCCATGGGCAAACACGTGCAGCTCTGCGTCAGCGCCGGCCTTATGCATGGACGTGAAGAAGTCAACGCCGGTCATGACCGGCACAACACCGTCGTCAGCGGTGTGGGCGATCCAGGTGGGCGGCGTGGCTGCTGAGATATGGGCGAGAGGAGTGTATTGCGGGTCAAGCCGCGCGCAGTCAGCCTGCGTGAGTCCCCCCGTTACGGAGCAGTAGTTGATCATCAGCTTGCCGCCGTTGGCTGGGTCCGGCACCTGGGGCTGCATGGCATTGAGCCAGGGATAGACAAGGGCCATGAAGTTCAGCTTGCTCGATTCGTGCTCGACCGGGTCAGGATCGCCGGCTTTGCCGTTCTCGGGCAGGGTGCCGGTAACGGCGGTGAGGTGGCCGCCCGCGCTGAAGCCCATCATGCCGATGCGATCGGGCGAGTAGCCGTATTTGGGAGCGAGCGAGCGCACGAGGCGGACAGCACGGCGCGCATCCTCCAGCGGCACAGGAAAGAGATACGCCGGGCCGAGGCGATACTTGAGCACGAACACGGTGATGCCAAGCTCGGTGAGACGATCAGCGGGCTGACGGCCCTCGTGAATGGCCGCGAGATTGAGGTACGCGCCGCCGGGAGCGACGATCATAGCCGTGCCGTTCGCATGCTGGGGACGAAAGAGGGTCAGCGTGGGCATATCTGCGGCCGCGTCGCCTTTGGCGTCCGGCGCGCGATGTGGCCAGAGAGGGATTGTCACAATGGCAAGCGCTGGATCTAGCGTTGCATTGCTCGTTGAATCGCTCATGGCTCCTGTGCTGGTGCCTGTTCCGGGAACCGCGGCGCCCTGTGCCTGAGCCGTCCAAGCAGGGATGGCAAGAGTGATCACGACA
>CAXTGE010000023.1:0-15955 GCA_964243645.1 uncultured Acidobacteriaceae bacterium
AGCTGATCTCCGCCTCGCGGGCCAGCTTGGCCTCCTGCAGGTTGGTCATGCCGATCACATCCGCGCCCCAGCTGCGATACAGCTTCGACTCCGCGCGCGTGCTGAACTGCGGCCCCTCCATACATACATAGGTGCCGCCCAACTTGCCCACAACCCCAACCTCTTCGCATGCCTTGCGAAATGTCTCCGCCACGATGCCGCAGACCGGATCGCCAAAGGCCACATGGCCCACAATGCCCTCACCAAAGAAGGTGGCGTTGCGATCAAAGGTCCGATCGATGAACTGGTCCGGGATCACGAAGTCCGTGGGCTTGTGCTCTTCTTTGAGGCTGCCCACCGCGCTCACGCTCAGGATACTGGTCACACCCAGCGCCTTCATCGCGTAGATGTTTGCCTTGAAGTTCAATTCGCTGGGCAGAATGCGATGCCCCTTGCCGTGCCGCGCTAGAAACGCCACCTCGCGGCCCTCCAGATTGCCCAGCACGAACACCTCACTGGGCTCGCCGAACGGCGTCTCCACGCGCTGTTCCCGTACGTCCGTCAAACCGGGCATGTTGTACAACCCGCTGCCGCCGATGATGCCGATCTCTGCCTTCGCCAACCCTGCTCCTTCGGCACGAAACGCGCCCTCGTGAGTATAGCGTTCAAAGAACGCTGTATATACAATGGCTATATGGACGTTTTCTCTACCCTCGACGGGCAGCTCTTCGTCTGGGCCAGCGAGAAAGCCGCACTGAACATTGATCGGCACGGCATCCGGTTCGAGCGGGCCGCGAAGCGCTACTCGATCCGCTCGCACGCTACGAGGATGCCAGTCCCGATCAGGAAGCACGACAGGCCTGCATAGGGCTGACCACCGGCTACGAACTGCTGTACGTCGTCCGCCTGGTTCGAGAAAACGACACGATCCGCCTCATCTCCGCGCGTCTCGCGGAGGCGGCGGAGAGGAGACGGTATGAAGACGAGTGAACGCATTCAACGCAACATGGAAACGAACAAGCCCATGACGCTGATCTCCCTGCGCCTGCCCACGCACGTGATCGAAGACCTCAAGGAGATCGCCCCCACTCTGGGTTTCGGCGGCTACCAGGCCCTCATCCGCGCGTATATCTCCAACGGCCTCCGCCAGCACCTCGCTCAGCGGGAAGCCGAACGCGCGGCGCTGCAAACAAGAAACAGCACTGTCGAAGAACTCAGCCGCAGACTCATCGCCCACGGCGTACCCGAACAGGCAGTTCAGGAAGCGGTGGCCGAAATGAGCAGCTCCGGTTAGTGGCTCGCCTCAACTCGGAACCGACACTCTGTGATCTGACCCGGGCCAAGCTGTAAACGGCTTTCGTGGATGCCGGAGGGGACCGCGGCCTCACCTGGACACCAGTGGCAAGGTCCCCTGCCGGATGCAGCACCGACTCTCCTTCTTACAACCCAAGATCCTTGCAGATCCGCCGCACCCTCTCCTTTACGTCTTCCGGCATAATCAGCATCTGCGGCCATTGCCTGGTGAAGCCCTCTGCTGCCCACTTGCGGGTGCCGTCGATGCCCATCTTGCTGCCGAAGTTCGGCAGCCGCGACGCATGGTCGAGCGAATCCACCGGCCCCAGCGTGAACTGGATATCGCGCTCCGGGTCGATGTTGTTGGCCACGCGCAGCGTCACCTCGCCCAGGTCCTGCACATCGCAATCTTCGTCGACCACGATGATGCACTTGGTGAACATTGCCTGTCCCAGCGCCCATATGCCGTTCATCACCTTGCGCGCCTGGCCCGCGTAGCTCTTGCGGATGCTGAGAATCATCAGGTTGTGGAAGACGCCCTCGGCCGGCAGATTGATGTCCACAATCTCCGGCAGCGTGAGCTTCATCAACGGCAGGAAGATGCGCTCGACGGCCTTGCCCATCCAGGCGTCTTCCATCGGTGGCTTGCCCACCACGGTGGCTGCATAGATGGGGTCCTTGCGGTGCGTGATGCAGGTGATGTGGAAGACCGGGTACTCATCCTGCATGGTGTAGAAGCCCGTGTGATCGCCGAAGGGCCCCTCGGTGCGCAGCTCGCCCAGCTCCACATAGCCCTCGAGGATGATCTCCGCATGCGCGGGCACCTCGAGGTCCACCGTCTCGCAGCGCACCAGCTCCACGGCCTTGCGCCGCAGGAAACCGGCAATCAGGTACTCTTCAACCTCGGGCGGTGCCGGTACGATTGCGGAGAAAGTCGTCGCGGGATCCGTTCCGATTGCCACGGCCACGTCCATGCGCTCGCCACGGATCTTCGCCACCGCGGTCTGCGGCACGCTGGACACATCGGTCGCCCGCACCGTGCCCCCTGCCGTCAACGCCATCACATCCACCGCGGCCGTCACGCTGCCCGCCGCCTCGCGCAGCCGGTCCCGTGCATGCTCCGCCGCGACCTTCTGCCGCTGCCAGTGCATGCCCGTCGTCCGGCCGTCGTACACCTGCATCCGGTACATGCCGACGTTGCGCTTGCCGCTCTTCGGGTCGCGCGTGACGACACAGGGCAGCGTGATGTATCGCCCCCCATCGCCGGGCCAGGTCTGCAGCACCGGAAATTTCAGTAGATCGATGTCCTCGCCCTTGAGGATGACCTCCTTGCACGGGGCCTTGCGTGCATCGATGCGCTTGGGGAAGAACGATCCCACCTCGGCCAGCATCGGCAGCATCTTCAGCTTGTCGACCAGGCTCGTGGGCGGCACCGGGTGCAGCAGCGTGTCGATGCGCCCCGCGATCTCATCCAATGAATCCACCTCCAGCGCGAGCTTCATGCGCCGCTCGCTGCCGAACTGGTTCATCAGCACACGCGCGCCCTTGTGTCCCGCGACATTCTCAAACAGCAGCGCCGGTCCGCCCGCGTCATTTGTTCCCCGGCCGGCCTTGGACGCCCGATCGGCGATCGCCGCCATCTCCAGGATCGGTGACACCTCCGCCTTGACCCGCTTCACTTCACCGGCACGCTCCAGCGCCCGCAACCAGTCCCGCAATCCGTCGTATGCCAAGAGAATCTCCCTCCTCCATCATCGCTTCCCGAGGAGGGGAGCGCCACCGCGCCACGCCGCACGCTTTCGCGCAAGCAAAAGGGCGAGGATTCTTCCCGCCCTCCCCTTCAGCGACCTTGCAAAGCTCTTAGGGAATCTCTGATCAAGAGGTCTCTCTTGTTGTCTTGCTCTCGTTTGTTGTCATTCCCGAAGGGAATCTGCGTTCTCGGCGTAGTGCCAACCACCCCGAATGACTTGATCAGCCCTTCCCCAGAGTTTCAGGCTGCCGCGACCACCTCAACCGGCTCCAGGGCATACCCGGCATCCTTCCATCCCTGCAGGCCGCCGCGCAGGGGCCGTACGCGCCGCACGCCCAGCCGTCGCAGCTCCAGCGCCACCTTGGCGCTCGTCTCCTCGCTGGGGCAGGTGCAGTACAGCACAACGTCGCGGTCCTTTGGGATCAGCGCATGCCTCTGCTTCAGCTCGTCCGGCCCGATACGCAGGGCATGCGGCAGCGTTAGCGGATCAGACAGGACATCCAGCGGATGGCGCAGGTCGACGACAAAAGGACCCTCTTTTCCCTCACGCTCCGCATCGTCCATCATGGCCAGCAACTGTCCCGGCTCCAGCCGCAATCCACGTAGCTCCCGTAGAAAGCGCAGTCGCCGCACATACCGCACCACCAGCACCGCCACGACCGCGAGCAGCACCAAAGGTGCCGCCGCGTGCGCCAGCACGGCAAACCAACGCGAGCTCCGATCCACCACATCCCCGACAAAGCGGCCGCCAAACAGCCACGCGCTCGCCCAGACCAGCGAGCCAGCCAGGTCATACATGGCAAACATCGGGTAGCTCAATCCAGCCTGACCCGCCAGTGGCGCGGCCATGGTGCTCAGCCCCGGCACAAACTTGGCATACAGCATCGTCGTGCCGCCCCGCCGCGACAGGTTTCCCTGCGTGCGGGTGACACAGCTTGCGGCTTCCAGCGACATCCTGCACAACACATTCACGATGCGCGTGCCATACCGCCGCCCCAGCAGAAACCACATGGAATCCGAGAGCAGGCACGCCAGCAGAACGACCGGCAGAACGAACGCCACATGCAACCTGTGCGCCGCGCTCATGGTACCCGCCGCCAGCAGCACAGGCGCGCTGGGTATCGGGATGCCGGCCTGCTCCATCAAAACCCAGCCAAAGAGGATTGCATAGGCATGATGCACAAACGCCCGCAGCAGAAATCCCATCACGCCAACCCCCTTTGTCCGATATGGCTCAGATGTGAAACGACACAAAGTGTTGCAAAAAGAAAAGAGGACAGCTCCGGAAAGCCGTCCTCCCTGCTAGTTCAGAAACTCCAGGAACAAGATTACAGTCAGGGATCCAAGACACGTCAGCTACTTGATGTGCACGTCAGGCTCTACGGACATGCCCGGCCGCAGCGCGTTGTCTTTGTTTTCCTGTTGCAGATTGGTGAAATCGATACGTACAGGGATACGCTGCACCACCTTCACGTAGTTACCTGTGGCATTTTCCGGGGGAAACAGGCTCAGCTTGGATCCGGTCGCGCCACCGATCTGCGTGATGCGTCCCGTGAAATGACGGCCACCCAGGGCATCTACCTTGAGGTCCACCATCTGGTTCTGGCGCATGCTCTTCAGCTGCGTCTCCTTGAAGTTTGCCGTCACCCAGAGATTGTTCAGCGGTACGATCGTCAGCAACGCCTGACCGACACTCAGGTTGTTGCCCACCGAGACATTCTTGCGGCTGACAATGCCATCGATCGGCGCGACGATCTTGCCGTAGCCCAGATTCAACTTCGCCTGATCGACCTGCGCCTGCGCCTGCTGCACGGAAGCCTGCGCTGCCTGGGCACGAGCGTTCTGCACCGCGATCTGCTTGGGAGCGTTCTGCTGATTCTGCTGCTGCTGCGATCGCGAAGACAGCAGGCGCTGCTCGGCTGCGGAGACCTGCTCCTGCGATGCGGCCGCGGTCTTCTGTGCCTCATCCACGGAGGCCTGTGCGGCGGTAGCCGTGGCGACCGCCGCGTCATACTGCTGCTTGGAGATCACGTCCCGCTTCACCAGCGGGGTATAGCGATCGACGTCGGTCTGCGCCTTCAGGGCATTGGCCTGCGCCTGCAGGATGCGTGCCTGCGCGGCCTGCGCCTGCGCTCGCGCCTGCGCCACATTGGCAGCGTTGTTCTGTACATCCTGGCCGGAGGTCGTCACGGTCGTCCGCACATTGGTGCTGGTGATCGGTACGTTCGAGGTTGCCTGCACATACTCGGCCTTGGCATTGGCTAGATTGGCCTCGGCTTGCTCGACCGCAACCTGGAAGTCGCGCGAGTCCACCTCCGCGATGGCCTGCCCCGCCTTGACCGGCTCGTTCTCTTCAACGAACACCTGGGTCACTTGACCGGCAACACGGGCGCTCACCTGGTAGAGGTCGCCATCCACCTGCGCATCGTCGGTATCTTCGGTAAACGTCGAGCGCCAGTACAGAATTCCCGCGACGAGCACGAGCAACACCACAACGGCAAGGATGATGAGCCGTCTTCCCGTCTTCTTGGCAGGCTTTTCGGGCTCGGTCCCCGGACGATTGCCGTTCGGAGCACCCTGCCCTCCCCCCTGCCCCGTAGCCGAGCCTGCCGGTTCGCCACCCTGTGGCTGAATCTGCACCGTTCCGGAGATCTGCGCGGTCTGTCCGCCGCCCTGGCCTCCCCCGCCCGGAGTTCCCTGTACATTTTGATCGGCCACCGTTACTTCCCTCCGATGTAGCTCTTGTAATTTGTTGTCGCCACGCCCAGCGCCCGGGCAAGCCCCAGCTTGGCCACGTTGTGCTGATATAGCGCCGCGATGTATTGGTCGTTTGCCTGCTGGTCGGTCGCGAGTGCCTGCGAGACGGGCAGATTATCCGCTACGCCGGTGCGAAACCGTTCCTGAGCCTCGCTCAGCGCCTCGTTGGCCAGATCCACGTTGCTCTTGGCTGCCTGCACCAGCTTGGCCGCCGTCTGGATGTCGAGAATGGAGTCCCGCACGTCGGCGTTTACCTGCTGGATATCGTCGGCAAGCTTGGCCTCGACCTGGTCATGCTGCGCGTTCGCCACCTGCGCATCACCGCGTGTCTTGGCGATCTGCAGGATGGGCGCGGAGATCTGTCCGGTTGCGGTGAACGTGCCGTGCGAGTGACCGGGCGTGGTGCCGAGATCGCCGTAATCGCCTGTTACATTGAGCACCGGCAGCTGCTCATCAAAGGCCGCCTTTTGCGAGGCCTTGGCCGCTTGGACGCGCTGCGCATCCGCCTGCAGGTCCTTGCGCTGCTTCAACGCCTGCTCAAAGGCAACCTCCGCCTCCGGTGTGTCCAGAGAGGCGTACGGTGCCTGGTCGGTGATGGTGAACTGCTGATCCAGCGGCAGGCCGATCGCCCGTGCCAGCGCGATCTTGTCCTTGGCAAGCTGGTTATTGGCCGAGATCAGATTCTGCTGCTGCGTCTGGTAATCCACCTGCGCGCGTAGAACATCGAGCCGCGGACTCGTCCCCGCCTCGTGTGCCGCCGTGGCCTGATCGAGGCTCACCTTGGAGCTTGCCAGCTGAGCCGCTACGGCGGTGATCCGCGCCGCGTCGGCGTTGCACAACAGATACGCATTGCCGACCGTCAGCACCACCATGTCCCGGGCGTCGTCGGCCGTCAACTTGGCGGCCTCAAAGTTATGCTTGCCGGCGACATAGTTCTGGATTGCCTGCAGGTTCACGAGATTTTGCGTAAGGTAAGCGCGGAAATCTATCACCTGGAACGGTCCCACGACGGAGGCGAGCCCTGGAAACTTCAGGCCGTAGGCCGCCAGGTTGACCTGCTCCACCGTGATGTTGGCCCCCGCGGTGACCGTTGGCAGCAGCTGCTGCAGCTCGCTCAAGCGCTGGCCGTTGGCGGTCTTCGTGTCGGAGCTTTGCAGGATCACGCCCAGGTTATAGCGCAAGCCCTTCCGGATCGCCTCATCGAGACTGAGGGCCAGCACGTCCGCCGTGGCCTTCTCGCGGACCACACTTCCCTGAAAGCTCTGGGTGTTTGCGCTGCCGGGCGAGATGTTCGGCGCGGGCTGCGCGAGTTGCTGCTGCACCTGCTGCACGGCTCCCAAATTGCTCGAGGAACTGGCTCCCGAAGCACTGTTCCCGCCACCGCCCGTCGCGCCCGCTGTCTGCGCTTTCGCCCCCAGCCCCGCCACCATCAGCAGTCCGGATACTCCCAGGCACAGCACTGGCCGTCTACCCATTTGCCCCATTCTTCCCATCTTATCGAACAGCACTCCGCACCGTAGTCACAAACGCGAGGCAGCCTGCATCTTGTTTCTTTTCTTCGATGCGGTGAGTTCCGGCCCGATGCAAAAAAGCTGCTCCGATCCCCTGCGTCCTCGAACGGAGAGACAATCTTCAGCGCACCTCTTTACACTGGCAGCCTGCACCCCGTGCCCTGGAGGGCCGTAGATGTTTCTTGGCATTGATGTTGGCACCGGCGGCACACGCGCCATCCTGATTGACCGCAGGGGCGGTGTACTCGCCTCGTTCTCCGTGCCGCATGCGCCTATCCACTCCGAGCACATCGGCTGGGCCGAGCAGGACCCGAACGACTGGTGGCAGGCGGCGCAGGGGGCGATCCAGGGCGTACATCGGCAAGCCGAAGCAGCCGGTCTCGGGGGAACGGTCGAAGCCGTCGGCCTCACCGGCCAGATGCACGGCTGCGTCATGCTCGACGCCGAAGGCCAGGTGCTGCGCCCCGCCCTGATCTGGGCCGACCAGCGCACCCAACCCCAGTGCGATTGGCTCACCGAGACCGTTGGCTACAGCCGCCTGATCGAGCTCGTCGCCAACCCCGCCCTTCCCAACTTCACCCTGACCAAGCTGCTTTGGGTGCGCGAGCACCAGCCCGCGATCTTTGCCCGCATCGCCCACGTCCTCTGCCCCAAGGACTACGTCCGCTACAAGCTGACCGGCGAGTTCGCCATCGATGTGCAGGAGGCCTCCGGGACCCTGCTGCTCGACGTCGCTCACCGGCGCTGGTCCGAGGAGCTGGCCGGCATTGCCGGCATTCCGGTGGCGTGGCTCCCGAAGCTCTACGAGGGCCCGGAGATCTGTGCGCGCATCAACGCCTCCGGCGCTGCCGCGACCGGGCTTGCTGAAGATACCCCCGTTGCCGCCGGCGCAGGCGACCAGGGTGCCGGCGCGGTCGGCATGGGCATCCTCACCCCCGGCTCGGTTTCGGCGACAATCGGCACCTCCGGCGTGGTCTTCGCCTCGACTGCCGCTCCCACCCACGACCCAAAGGGCCGCCTCCACACCTTCTGCCACGCCGCGCCCGGGCTGTGGCACGTCATGGGCGTCACCAACGGCGCGGGTCTCTCGTTTCGCTGGCTGAAGGACACCTTCATGCCCCTCAACAGCTACGACGACCTGGCCAATCTGGCCTCCGACGTGCCGCCCGGCTCCGATGGGCTCCTCTGGGCGCCTTACCTGTTCGGCGAGCGCACCCCGTATCTGGACCCGGAGGCCCGCGCTGCCTTTGTCGGCATCACCGCCTCGACCACCCGCGCTCATTTCATCCGCGCCGTCCTGGAAGGCGTCGCCTATTCACTCAAAGACACCTTCACGCTATTTGCCGAGCTCGGCATCCCGGTCGAGTCCATCCGTCTCGGCGGCGGCGGGGCCCGCGGCCCGCTCTGGCGTCAGATCCAGGCCGACGTCTACAACCACCCCGTCGATCTGCTCGAGGCCGAGGAAGGCGGTGCCTTCGGAGCCGCTCTACTCGCCGGTACCGGCATCGGCGCGTGGCCGTCCGTGGAGGCCGCCTGCGGCAGCACCCTCCGTGTCGCCGAAACGGTGCAGCCCAGGCACGCCGACGTTATGGCGAAGCACTACGCCCACTACCGCAAGCTCTATCCAGCGTTAAAGCATATAGGCGCCTAACCCGTCCAGCTCCCCTGTGCCGCGAGAACACACGCCCACCAGCTTGGGCCCCATAAACCGTCTGTCGGCTACTTGCCCCATAGATGCTCAGACGACCTCCATTGCCATGCTTTCCCTCTAAGGAGTCTCTATGTCCGATCCCGTTCGCGTCGCTGTTCTCGGCTACGGCCTTGCCGGCCGCGTCTTTCACTGCCCCTTCCTCTCCGCCGTGCCCGGTCTGCGTCTGGAGGCCATCGTGCAACGCCACGGCGAGGACGCCGCCGAAGCCCATTCCCAGGCCCGCATCCTGCGTTCCCCTGAAGCCGCCTTTGCCGACCCTGACATCGACCTGATCGTCGTCGCCACGCCCAACGACACCCACGAGTCCCTCGCGCACGCCGCCCTGGCCGCCGGCAAACACGTCGTCGTCGACAAGCCCGTCGCGGCCTCCAGCGACGCCGTCCTCGCGCTCGCCGAGGCTGCCCGCGCCGCCGGCAAGCTCCTCATTCCCTTTCACAACCGCCGCTGGGACGGTGACTTCCTGACGCTGCGACAGCTGGTCCGTGAGGAAAAGCTCGGCCGCCTGGTCAAAGTCATCTCGCAGTGGGACCGCTTTCGCCCCGTCCCGCGCGAGGGCACATGGAAGGAGGGGGCAGGTCCCTCGCACGGCCTGCTTCAGGATCTCGGCCCGCACCTGCTGGACCAGGCGCTCCTCCTCTTCGGCTCACCACAGCGCCTCACCGCGGGCGTCCGCCGCGACCGCCTCGGCAGCGCCATCGAGGACGCCTTCGACATCGTTCTCGGCTACGATCTCCCGACCTCGGCAGAGACCGCCGCAGCCTCGCCGGCCCAGACCTTTCTTTATGAGTGCCGTGCCACGATGATCGCCGCCGACCCCGCGCCGCGTTTTGGAGCCCATGGCACGCACGGCAGCTACGTCAAGTACGGCCTCGATCCGCAGGAGCCGCACCTCGTCGCGGACGGCCGGCATCCACCCCAGCTCGGCTCCTCTGTCCCCTGGATCCGGGAGTCCGAGTCCTCCTGGGGCCATCTCACGCTGGCACCCGACCCTCGCCAGCCCTCCGTGCTGCAGCGCGAGAGCTACCCGACCCACACGGGCGACTACCGGCTCTTCTACGCCGGGGTCCGGGACGCCATCCTGAACGACACCGCTCCTCCCGTCACCGCACTCGACGCCTGGCGAGTCGCCCGCCTCATCGAGCTCGCCCGTCAGAGCAGCGACGAACGCCGCACCCTGGACGTTGATCTGACACCCAGCGCGGAAGTGACGATCCGGCGTGGCGGAAAAGAGTTGAGGACGTGAACAGGACGCTCCTATAAAGGCGAGGTGTAACCGCTCCTTATGCTCGGAAAGCGAACGCCCTTCGCGAAGCGACTTGCGACGCGGGTAAACTTAAACCATGCAGGACGCTCCGAAGACGCAACTCAAGTTCCTTGTGGCCGCGATCATCATCGTCGGCACCATTGCCTGGCTCGCCATCTCGGGCGCCGGCCGTACCAAGAGCTATTACGTCACCATTGCCGAGCTCCAGGGCATGGGCAAAAAGGCGTATACCCGCAATCTGCGGGTCGCCGGGAACGTCGAACCAGGCTCCATCCAACGCTCCGGGCCCAGCGCAAAGTTCACTCTGGTGGAGCTGGGCAAGACCATCAACGTGGACTACCAGGGATCCGAGCCGCCTCCCGATACCTTCAAGGATGATGCGCAAGCGCTCGCCATCGGGACCTACGGCCGCGACAACGTCTTCCACGCCACACAGCTCCAGGCCAAGTGCGCCAGCAAGTATGCTCCGGCCAAACCGGGCCAGGCGCCGACCGGCAACACCAAACCCCTGAAGACCACCGCATCCTTACATCTTTAATTCGTTAGGCCCGCAACTGTTGGGCCCTGCATTCTTATACCCGCGAAGCCGGGAAACCTGTAACCGTGACCTATGGCGACACAAAGGCATCTACAACCTTTTGTGTCGACTCTGCCCTGCATGTTACCAAAGTTCTTGAATAGCTGCCTCTGTAATGACACTTAGGTGTAGTACGCTGAGGTCACGCTCTCAGGAGGCCCTTTCATGCGATCCATCAAACTTTTGGCTGCCGGCAGTATCTTTGCGGCAAGCCTTTTTGCCCATGCCGACACCGTGTTTCTCTCAAGCTACGGCTCTCAGGGTGCAACTCCCAAGGGCGGGGCCGCAAACACCCCCGTTACTTATGGTGCTACCGGCGCGACCTACAACATCGGCACAGGTAACGTTTGGAGCGCACCGCTCACCAACTCCAGCTGGATCTCGTTCAATCCGAATAGCGCCCCCGGCGGCTCCTACGTCGCTCCAGCCGGCACCTATACCTACGATACGACCTTCGTGGTGACCGACGCCTCAGGCGGAACCATCAGCGTCTTGGCTGACGACACCACCGACATTTATTTGAACGGCAATTTGGTCGCCCTGCCCGGGAATAGCCCCGCCACGCACTGCACCGTCACGGTGCCGAACTGCCTCACGGCCGCGACCTACACCCTACCGGGTTCTGACTTTCTGAACGGCACCAACATCCTGAGCTTCGGCGTCGAGCAGAAGTACGCCTACGCCACGGGCCTCGATTTCAGCGCGGATGTTCAGACTGGCGTAACGCCCGAGCCCTCCAGCTTTCTTCTGCTGGGCACAGGCCTTCTGGGTGCTGCCGGCTTGTTGAAGAAGCGTATCCTCGCCTAAAGGCTCCTCAAGCGCACGAACGAAGCCCCGGCTCAGGTCGGGGCTTTGCTTTGCTTACGACTTCTAGAGCTGTTTTTACATCTGCTGTCCGAGCGCCACTACCTCTTAACGAAAACAGCTCTAACCGAGAAAACGCCCGACGCAGTCGCACGACCTGCCGGGAATTCGGGGGTACGTCGCTATACTGGGTCAGGGTCCTTGGTGCAGGGCGTAAGACTCCCGTCATCTGCGGAGTCTTCCTCTCCCGACTCCCATATCACTTAGCGCAATGGAACACCGAAGTGTGATGGGATACTGACCTAAGTCTAATAATATGAATATCTTGCAGCATTTGATAGGGGGGGGTACTACTGCTCCCCGAGCGCCCGCATGAACCGCCACTGGAACTCCACACCGCGGTAGAAGGACTCCACCCGGATTCGTTCATCCTGTCCATGCGCTCGGTCGTCTCCCTCGTCGATGCCCATGCCGGAGATCCCGTAGCTGGGTATACCTGCCGCTAGCGTGTAGATCGAGTCACTCGCACCCGTCTCCATGGTGGCCAGAATGGGCACGCGGCCAAATACCGCCTCGGTCTCCCGCTGCAGTGGCCGCAGCACATCGTCACGCATGGCGGGCGGGGCCATGGCGCCCCTGGTCGGCGCCGAAGGAAACACCGCTCCGCCGTTGTCCACATAGTTGACCGTCAGCTTCGGATCGGCGAACACGGCCATCAGCCGTTGCCGCACCTCCTCGGGAGGATGCCCCGGCAGGATGCGGCAGTTCACATTCGCCGTCGCCGAGCCGGGCAGCGCGTTGGGCGCGTGTCCGCCTGAGATCATCGTCGCCACACAGGTCGTGCGCAACGTTGCATTCATCCGGGGATCAGCGGAGAGTCCGTCCGCCGCTTTGGCATCGGTCGGCGAGGCCAGCACACGCTCGATCAGGGCGCGGCGCTCCGGCCCGGCCTTCTTGGCCTCCTCGGACAAATAGCTTCGCGTGACTTCGTTTAGCTCCGCGGGAAACGGCTGCTTCTCCAGTCGGCTCAGCGCGTCGCTCACCTCGTAGATCGGATTGTCCGGCCGCGGCAACGAGCTGTGCCCACCGGCGCTGGTGGCCACCAGCTGGAAGTCGGCATACAGCTTCTCGGTCGCCTCGAAGTCCAGCTCAACCGGCTTGCCGTCCGTCATCTGCACGCCGCCGGCGTCCGGGTTGATGACGACGCTGGCATTCACCAGGTCTGGCCGATTGCGCAGCAGCCAGTCGACCCCGTTATCGGCCCCACCTTCCTCATCGGCGGTGAGGGCCACGATGATGTCTCGTTTCGGGATAAAACCGGCACGCTTCAGCAGAATCAGGCTGGTGACCAGAGACGCATCGCTGTTCTTGACGTCCTGCGTTCCACGGCCATAGAAGAATCCGTCCTTCTCGGTCAGCTTGAAGGGATCGAGTGTCCAGTCCGAGCGCTTGGCCTCCACCACGTCCAGGTGGCAGATGAACATCACCGGCTTTCCCGTCGAGCCCTTGGAATCCTTAGAGCTCTTGGAGTCCTTTGCCGCGCGGTAACGGATGACCAAGTTCAGCCGTCCGTCCTTCGGCCCGACAACCTCCATGTCGCCCGCCGGAAAGCCGGCCTTCAGCAACCGGTCCCGCATGGCCTCGGCCGCCAGCCGCGTGCTCCCCGTGGAGTGCGTCGTGTCGGTGGTGATGAGCTGCTCAAAGATGTCGCGGGCCATCTGACGATCCGCAGCCGACAGGGTTTGCGCCCCTGCCGGTATGCCACCCAGCACGAGGCCACACACACACGCAACCAACCTCCGCCCATATACGTTCCGTCGTTTCACCGTCGTACCAGCCTTCGTCAGGATCGCGTCAGAAGTTTCGCCAGGATCCCGGCTTCTATACTCGCATGGGAGCCCCGCCCCAAGCCGGCATGACACCTTCACCTCCTCCCAACACGGACGAGCCCCTCTTTCCAGTTATCGCGCTGGAGCATGTGTCGCGTTTGTACGGCAGTTTCGTGGCACTCCGGGATGTCTCTCTGACGCTGCCGGCGGGCAGCAGCGTCGTCTTGCTGGGACCCAACGGTGCCGGGAAATCCACCCTGCTGAAGCTGCTGGCCGGGCTCGCCCGCCCCAGCTACGGTGCCGTGAAGGTCTTCGGCCAGCCGCCCGACCAGCTGCGCGGACGCATCGCCTACATGGCGCACCACACCATGGTCTACGACGAGCTCACGGGTGCCGAGAACCTGCGCTACCTGCTTCGCCTGCAACACCCGGAGCTCCCGGAGGCGGAGCTGGCACGGCGTGTCGCCAGGGCAATGCTCCAGGTGGGACTGGACCCGGCCAACCCGCGTCGGCTCGGGGAGTACAGCCAGGGGATGCGTCAACGAACGTCGCTGGCGCGCGTGCTGATGGCGGAGCCCGATCTGCTGCTGCTCGACGAGCCCTTCTCGAACCTCGATGTCGGCTCAGCCGACGCCATGATTACGCGCCTCAAGGCCTACCTTGCGCAGCCGGGCACTGCGGGCCGGCCGCGTACCCTGCTCTTGACCACCCACCAGGCCCAGCTCGCGCAACCACTGGCGGGAACGACGTTGGTCCTGTGCGATGGCCGGCTCACCAGCACTACCGACGCGGAGTCTCCATGATCTACATCCGGCACGTGCTCGCGCATCTGCGCAAGGATCTCCAGCTCGAGTGGCGCAACCGCGACGGCATCAACGGAATGCTGTTCTTTGCTCTGCTGATTGTGGTTGTGTTCTCCCTGGCCTTTGATCCCACGGCGTACCCGACGACAGCCCGCCAGATCTCGGGAGGCCTGCTCTGGGTTGGCGTGCTGTTTGCCTCCATCACGGCGTTGAATGGCTCGTGGGCGCGCGAGTTGCGGAACGGTGTGCTGGATGCGCATCGCCTGTCCCCCGCGCCCGGCTCTGCCCTCTTTATCGGCAAAGCGGTGGCAAACTTTCTTTTCGTTTCTGTCGTGGAAGTGGTTCTGGCACCCGTGTTTTCGGTGTTTTACAACCTACACCCCATCGGACAGGTCCCGTTGCTGCTGCTCATCGTTCCCCTGGGCACGTGGGCCCTGGTATGCAATGGCACGTTTTTCGCGGCGCTCAGCCTGCGCACAAAGAATCGCGAGCTCCTGCTGCCGCTGATCCTGTGTCCGATCGCCATGCCGGCGCTGCTGGCCGTCATCCAGGCCACGACCAACATCCTGACGGGTGAGTTCGACCCCGGCCTGTGGATTCGTGTGCTGGTGGCGTATGACGTGCTGTTCACGACGGCCTCCGTGTTGCTCTTCGACGTTGTTCTGCACGCAGATTGAGAACGGGCTCTTACCACGGGGCGAAAACCGGAACGCCAACTCGTTCTTTGGCAACCATTGCGCCGTAAAATGATGATGGTGACATATACGGCTACAACCCGCAGCAGCAAGGGCCAGCTCTTCGGCCTCGCCTGGTTCGCCCTGACCTCCGTCGCGCTGATCATCGGCTTCCGGCAAGCCATGACTGCCCCAACCGAGGCGACCATGGGGAATCTGTACCGGGTCTTCTTCTACCATCTGCCGCATACCATCCTGAGCTTTGTGTTTCCGTACCTGAACTGCCTGGCTTGTTTCGCCTATCTTTTCTGGCGTAACCGGAATCCGCCCCGCGCCATGATTGCGGATGCCTTTGCGGTGGCCACGGGCCAGGTGACGGTGCTGTATGCCAGCGTGGGTCTGGCGACGGGGATTCTGTGGGGACGGGCTGCGTGGGGCATCTGGTGGACATGGGACGCACGCCTGACCACGTACCTGCTGCTCTGGCTGCTGTATGTGAGCTACCTATTAGTACGGGGCTTCGCCGGCGGCGGCGCTGCCCTGCCCGGTGGTGGGCAGCCCGGCCTGCTCTCGGCGGTTCTTGGCGTGTTTGCCGCGATCGATATTCCGATCTGCTTCATGTCGATCCGCTGGTGGCGGACGCAGCACCCGTCTCCTGTGTTCGGCGGCGGGTCGGACTCCGGTCTCGACCCGAGCATGTATCCAGCGCTGCTCTGGAACGTGGCGGCCTGGGCAATGTGGGGCGCGCTGCTGGTGGGCTGGCGCTATGCCCTGGAACGCAGACGGCAGCAGATTGCCGCGGCGCAGGCCCTTGCCTTCCTGAGCAACGAATCGCTCCGGGAGCCCCTGCCGACACTTACGGAGGTCAGCTAGATGGTCGCGATCCCCTTCCAGACCCTCGCACAACGGCACCTGGTCTTCGCGTACTGTGCCGTTTGGCTCTTGCAGTTCGGGTATGCGGGCTGGCTGTTCACGGCCTGGCGACGGACACGTCAACAGCCCT
>CAXTGE010000023.1:16055-17435 GCA_964243645.1 uncultured Acidobacteriaceae bacterium
CTGACTCTTCCCAGACTCCGTTGTTCCGAGGAGTTCTACCTGACCCGGTTGCGCTTCGCAACCGGGTCCTTTAGGTAAACCCAGGCTCCTTCCAGAGGTTGCGTTCGGAGCTAAGCTAACTCCACGCCCGAACCCGCTCCGAGAACCCGTTCAAGACCCGCTTTTCCGCATCGTGCTCGAGCGCTATTCCCGTAGACTCGACGGAGTGTCACGCCGCCTTTCCCAACTTCACATCTGGCCTGCAGGCGGTCCTAGGACGACCCGGGCCGCCATAGACAAATTGGATAGATCAGATAGATCACCCGCCCGGCTGCGTGTTCCTGCCCTGCTCTCCCTGGGTCTGCTGCTCCTCACCGGTTGCCATCGCAATACGTTCCCGACCTTCCCGGCGAACTATCGCGAGTACGCGTACGTCACAGATGGCGCCTCCGGCACGGTTACAGTGCTTGACCTGGTGAATATTCGCCAGGAACGTACCCTGCAGGTAGGCCGCAGGCCGACCGGACTGGCGGCCAACGCCCAAAGGCGCGAGATCTACGCCGTAAATACCGGCGGTGATTCGGTGTCCGTGATCGATGCCGAGCAGAATAAGGTGGTCTACACCATGGGTGTTCACCACGCGCCGTACTTCATCAGCGTCGACCCGGAAGGCCGGCGAGCGTATGTTGCGAACTCCGGATCGAATACGGTTTCGGTGCTGGACCTGGTACAGCGCCGGGAGATTGCGGCCGTGGCCACGGGCGACGGCCCGGGACTGGCCCGGGTGTCGCCGGACAACCGCTCGGTGGTCGTCAGCAATCGCACGGCAGGAAGCGTCTCGATCTATTCCGTGAACGCATCCGGCGATTCCGTACAGGCATCCGGGAAGACACCTTTGGTACAGCGCAGTGTCTTTTCGGGCTGCCCCGGAGCAACCGACGTGGCGATTCTGTCTGATTCCAGCAAGGCCTTCGTGGCCTGCTCGGGATCGCACCAGGTGATGGCGGTGTGGCTGGCCGCGGCTCCGGACTCCTGGCGCGGCAAACAGGATGCGAGTCTGCAACAGGACCACGTGTTGACGCTGCTGGATGTAGGCAAGACACCGACCCACCTAGCGGCGAAGTCCGACAATGGCGAGGTATTTTCGACCAACTTCGACGGCAACAGTCTGACGGAGATGTCGGCGTGGACCAACGAGGTCACCAACACCTACCCGGGCGTGATGCAGCCCTCGCGGGCGTTGATCAGCCGCGATAACTCTGAGCTCTGGATCTCGGATTTCGGCTCGGACTCGGTCAGCCTGTACAGCATCGACGATGGACGCATCGTAGCCAGCGTGCGCACGGGATCGCACCCGGATGCGCTCGCGTTTTCTGCCGATGAGCACCTGTTGCTCGCCGC
>CAXTGE010000023.1:17535-20065 GCA_964243645.1 uncultured Acidobacteriaceae bacterium
GCGACCGTCCAGAGCACGCCCATCACGACTGCGGTCGGCAGCACGGCCCGTGGCGGGACCTTGCGGTTGGGCAGGCCCCAGTAGATGAGGAAGAATAAGCCGATGCTGGCACCCAGACCCACGATGTGCAGAAAGACACTGCCGATAAAGGCGAAGACGACGTTGCCCGTATGCCCGAAGAAGAGCCAGCCGAGCACGGTGCGCTGGGCCGCCGACATCGCCACGGAGGTCATGGCCAGCAACGCCACGCCCACCGCCAGGCCGATCGAGACAACCTGGTTCTGTAGGTAGTTGCGGTTCTTGCGCACGCCCCACACGCTGTTCAGGGCCACCTCCAGCGGCAGGAACACGCCCGTCACGGTGATGAACAGCATGACCAGCGAAAAGACCTTTACCTGGGTATGCGCAAAGGCCAGCTTGCGCATCCGGGCCACGACGAACTCCTGATTGCTGGGCAGAAAGTTGCTCATCATGTCACCGACCACATCGGCCATCAGGTCGGAGTGGAAGACGCGCCGCGACAGCGTGAGCAGCAGCACGATGAAGGGAAACAACGACAGAATGACCTGTGCGGCCACACTGAAGGCGTAGGTGTGCACCTCGGTCTTGCTCATGTAGTGGGCAAGCGCCTTGACCTGCTCCCAGGTGCCGCTCTGATTAACGGGGTGTTCAACGGCGGCGGCCATGGCGGGTGAAACCGCTTCGTCCCCCGCCTTGGGCCGTTCCGGATCCGGCGATCCGGTCCCCTCGGTTGCGGCAAGGGCCTTTGTCGTGGCCGAGCTGTTCTCCCTCATGCCGTTAGTCTAGCGGCCCGGCGGGCGCCGTCTCCGGGGCCTGGGCTTCGGCTTCGCTGATGGGCTTTGTGTTCGATGGACCAAGCCGCTGCAGCGCCCAGGTGGCTGCCTCGGCCAACACTGGGTCGTCCCCCTGCGCCCACAGGCGCAGTTGTTCACGGTAGCCGGCCTGTCCGCTATTGCCCATGGCGATCGCGACGTTGCGCAGGATGCGTTTGCGGCGGGTGCGCTCGAGCGGCGAACCGCGAAAGGCATGGTTGAAGGCCGGACCATCGAGCGATCCGAGCCAGGCGAGCGATGGGTTGACCAGCTCCGCCCGGGGCTGCAGCATGCCGGACGCGCCGGCCGGTGCGCGGCGGTTCCAGGGGCAGACATCCTGGCAGATGTCGCAGCCAAAGACCTGGCGTCCCATGCCTTCGCGCAGGGCGGGGTCGATGCTGCCTTTCTTCTCGATGGTGAGATAGGCGATGCAGCGGGAGGCATCCATCAGCCGCGGCGCGCCGCCGAGGCCGGAGCCGTGCAACGCATCGGTGGGGCAGGCGTCGATGCACCGCGTGCAGGTGCCGCAGCGATCGGCGGCAGGCACGGGTGTGGCTTCGGGCGAGAGCTGCAGTGAGGTGACGACGACGCCCAGCAGCAGCCAGGAGCCGATCTCCCCATTCAGCACGCAGGTGTTGCGGCCGATCCAGCCGACGCCGGCGCGGGCGGCATAGCCGCGCTCCAGGATGGGTCCCGTGTCGACGTAGGCGCGCGTCTGGCAGTCCGGCCCGAAGTGCTCCCCGAGCTGCACCGCGACGGCCTGCAACCGAGGCAGCAGCTCTTCGTGATAGTCACTGCCCGGCGCCAGATCGCTGTCTTGACCCGGGCCCATGGACGCGTTGCCCTTGCCGCTCCAGGCATAACGGGCGATCCAGCCGCAATCGGTTGGCGCGGGATCGACCGATTGCGGTGCTGCGGTGTTGT
Organism: uncultured Acidobacteriaceae bacterium; assembly: GCA_964243645.1. Taxonomy (GTDB): domain Bacteria; phylum Acidobacteriota; class Terriglobia; order Terriglobales; family Acidobacteriaceae; genus Granulicella. The sequence continues at coordinate 19,293 of CAXTGE010000023.1, forward strand.
AGTTCACCGCGCAGACGAGCACCGACCGTGCCCAGGGGATCGAACGGCGCAGATCGCCGCGGACGAGCTGCCCATCGGCGTCGGTGCGGACGAGCCAGTCCATGTCGCCCGCCGCACCCGAGGCTACCCACGCGGCGAAGCGTCGGTCCTCATCGGCAGCCTGCGGAACCTCCGTGAGACCGGCCAGGTCAAAGCCCGCCGTGAGTGCGGCAGCTTCGATCCAGGCACGATCTCCGACGGTCAGCACCATGTGTACAGGGTCGCCGAGCTGCCCGTTCGCGGCAACCCTGCCGCCATACCTGGCAGGGTTAGAACTCCAGCCGCAGCGAGACCTGTCCGGTGCGGTTGCCACCGAAGTCCGAGCCGCGCGACTGCGTGATCTGGCCGAAGTTGGCGCTGGTGATGTCCAGGTTGGGGTCGGCCAGGTTGGTGTGGTTCAGGACGTTAGTGAAGGTGCCCTCTGCGCGCAGATGGACGCTCTCGGTGACGAGAAAGCTCTTGGACAAACCCGTGGAGAGATTGACCGTGCCGGGACCGGTGATATCGCCGACGGACTCCGTGCCGTAGCGGCCGATAGGCGCCGTGCCCACGCCCACGTCACATGGGCTGGCATTGCCGACAAATTGCACCGAGGCATACCCCGATTGGCCGGGGCAGGCAAACGCGTTCACGTTCACCCATTGATTGCGGTTGTGGCCCTTGTAGTTGGCACTCGCGACACGGTCGGGACGCATCTGGCGAAAGAACAACGTGCCTTCGCCTGTCCCGGCCGG
>CAXTGE010000023.1:20165-27644 GCA_964243645.1 uncultured Acidobacteriaceae bacterium
GAAGCTGCCCGCGAGTCCATTGGCCGCGCCATAGGTGCCCTGGTTGTCGGAGAGGTTCTTGGCGAAGGTGTAGGTGCTGCTGAGGGACATGCCGCGGGTGAAGCGTCGCGTGAACTCGACCTGGCCCGCGTGGTAGACCGCCTGGGCCTCGGTGTCGCGGCTCTGCACCTGATAGAAGTTGGGAAACGGAAAGGCCGAGCGAGGCTGGTCGGCAGCTCGCGTGGTGTTCGAGACCGGCAGCTGGTTGCGCTCCGGCTGCCAGACGAGGTGCCAGGTCTTCAGGCCGATATAGGAGACGCGCAGACCGTAGCCGTGACCCAGGTCGCGCTCGACCGAGAGATTGGTCTGCAGCGAGTATGGGTCGTGCCAGGGGATGTCGACCGAGGCATCGAAGCCGCCGCTGCCGTAGGCGGGCGTGAAGTTGCCGCTGCCGAAGCTGTTCGTGCCCGCCGTGGAGACATTGGGAAACACGATGGCGGGGCCGGTCCCGTTGGCGTTCACATTGACGTTGTTGAAGGTCTGCTCACCTGCCTGCAGCGTGCCGGTGAGCGCATAAAAGATCGCGCCGGTGGTGGTGATGTTGTAGTAGCCTGCCCCACCGCTGACCACCGTCTTGTCGTCGCCGAAGGGACGATAGGCGAAGCCAAGGCGAGGCTCGAAGCGCAGCTTGGGCGCGGTGCGCAGGCCGGCGGGAATGCCGGCCGCCACGTTGTCGACGACCGGGGTGCAGGGTGCGCCGTTCTGCATGCCGCCCGTGGCGTAAGGGTTGGTGACACCGGCCGTCGGGCAGGCGTTGAAGTTGGCGAGCTCCTCCGCATTCAGGCGGTCGGCATGGCCTGCCGGATAGATCAGCTCCCCGGATCTGGCGACCGAGGGATCGAAGTTGCCGATGTTGCCCCCGGGATCGGAGAACGCCGGGTGCAGCTCATAGCGCAGGCCGAAGGTGAGGTTCAGATTCGCAGTGGCCTTCCAGTTGTCCTGGCCGTAGAAGGCGTAAGCCGAAGACGTGCCCTTGTTGTCGGAGTTCACGTTGTCGAACTGCGTCTGGTACGGCACACCCAAGAGGAAGTCGGCGAACTCCTGGCCGGTCGAGGTAGAGACTGACGGATTGAAGAAGAAGTTGCCGTAGTTGTCCCCCGGCGTGAAGCCCAGCACGGTATAGGCACGCAGCTGACGCACATCGGCGCCCACGCGCACCACATGGGGTCCATGCTGCCACGTGAGGTTGTCGACGTATTGGAAGATGCGCGAGCGTTCTGTGGAGTCGAGCCGTGAGCCGATGGAGGCAATCTGGTCGAAGCCGATATGACTCAGACCGTTGAAGAAGGGGGCGGGCGGCAGGCCCTGGAAGCCGGCCGCCTGCACGGCGGCAGCCCCGTTGAAGGGGTTCACCGTGCCGTCTTCCTCCAGCGTGAAGCCGAAGCGGAACTCGTCGGCAAGGTGGGGCGTGAACGTGTAGTTGGCCGCCGTGGCGAAGATGCGGTAGTCCCCGATCGCGTCCGAATACGGCAGCGTCAGGTCTTCAGGCCGCAGCTGCGTAATGTTCTTCCACGTGTAGCGCGCAAAGAGGTTCAGTTTCTGACCAAAGGTCTGGTCGACCCGCGTGTCGAACTGGTTGGAGTTGATGTCCTGCCGGCGCGTGCTCAGGTAATTGAAGCCGTCATCCGCAATGGCCTGCCCAAACGATGCATCCGGCTCCACATTGGGGTCCGGGTAGAACTGCAGAAACGCCGCGGCGCTGGGAGAGATGCTGGGGATGGTGGCGCTCGCGTAGTTGCCGCCGGTGAACGGGTTGCGGAGCGCGGTCGTCTCCTGGGAGAAGTCGCCGCGCTTCATGCGCGCGGTCGGCACCTTGGCCTGGAGCACGGTGGCCAGAGGGAAACGAAAGCCCTCGTAGGTGCCGAAGAAGAAGGTCCTGTTGTGGCCGTTGTACAGATGCGGAATGACGACCGGGCTGCCGACCGTGACGCCGAAGTCGTTGGCAATCTTCTGCGGCTTGATTGGATTGGGCACGTTGCCCTGATAGGGCGTGGCATCGAGCGCGCGGTTCTGGTGGTATTCAAAGAGCGAGCCGTGCAGGGCGTTCGTACCGGACTTCGTCACGGTGGTAATCTCGCCGGGCTGGCCATACTCGGCATTGTTGTTGACGCCGTCCACGCGGATCTCGGCGATGGATTCGGCCGAGGGAAAGGCATCGGCCTGCACGTTGTTGTTGGTCTGGTTCTGCGCGCTGATGCCGTCGACGGTCGTCTCGGCCTGCGAGGGCAGACCGCCCTGGATGGAGAACTTCACTCCCGGACTGGGTGAGGACGACGCTGCGGGAGGGTAGGCTGCCGAATCGGGCTGCACGCCGGGCAGGGTCTGGATCACGTTCAGGGGAGACGTCGATCCCGCGCCGCGGTAGTTGGCCGGCAGATCGAGCACAGCCTCGGGCGAGAGCGCGGCGGAGATCGAGGCATTGTCTGTGTTGATGACGCCAGCGTCGGTGGCGTTCACGGTTACCGTATCGCTGCTGGAGACCGTCAGGGCGACGTCATAGCGCAGCTGCTGCCTGGCATCGAGGTTGATGTTCTCGGCCTGGGTATGGGAGAAGCCCTTTGCCGTGATCCGCAGGGTATACGTGCCGGGATCGAGGTTGAGCGCGCTATAGCTGCCGTCCCCGCCGCTTACGACCGTTCGATCCGTATTGCTCTGCTGACGATGCAGCACGACGGTCGCGTCCGGCACCGCGGCTCCTGACGGATCACGTACCGTGCCGTTGAGAGACGCAAGGGTAGACTGACCCGATGCCGTGAGACCGGCACCGAAAAGGAACAACAGGAACAATAGCTTACGCATGAGTTTCCTCGGTGTTTTATGGGCTATGCCAGGCGGTCGGCTGCCGGCAGTGTATGAAGCAGGTTGAGAGACGGCCGGTGCGACGCCTGACGTTCACGACGCAGCCGCAGCCGCCAGAAGAAGAGCAAAGACAGGCCCCCACCCACTGAAGCCACCCCTCTGCCGAGCCACAGCCCCTTCAAGGCAAGGCCGTGGTGGAAACACAAAAGGTACGCGAGCGGCATGCCGATACCCCAGTTCCAGACCAGGCTTACCAGCATGGGTGTCCGCGTATCGCCAAGGCCTGTCATGGCGGAGGCAAGAACGACGAAGAGCGTGTCGCCCATGAGCAAAAACCCGCAGATGGCAAAGATGGGAGCGGCCGCCAGCACGACCGCATGGCTGTTGGTATACAGCCCCGCCCAGAAGCGACCGAAGGAGGCAAAGACGGTGGCCGCGATCGTCATAAAGCCAAGGCAAAGCCAGAGACTGGCCTTGGTTGCGCGGCGCACCTGCGGCAGGCTGTCACGGCCAGCGCTCTGGCCCACGCGGATGACCGTGGCATACGACATGCCGTTGGGCACCTGGTACACAAAGGCGTTGAGGTCGAGCACGACCTGGTGCGCGGCCAGCAGCACGGTGCCGAGCCGGGCACACAGGATGGAGAGATAGGTGGAAACGCCAAGCTCTTCGAAATACTCGAGCCCGCTGGGCCAGCCGATTTGCAGCAAAGCCTTCAACCTGGGCCAACTGGGCAGCAGCATGCGCGGGTGCAGGGTGTAGCCGTCCCTTCTGAACGCCCAGAGGGTGCCGCCCACGAGCAGCAGCAGCATGTACCAACGCACCACGCAGGTAGACCACCCGGAGCCCGCCACGCCCAACGCGGGGGCGCCGAGGTGACCGAATAAAAAGACCCAATCGAAAAGCAGGTTCACTACGGAAGCGGTGATCAAGGACACCGAGATCAAGGTGACACGATTGATCGACTGCAGAAATCGCCGCAGCGCCATATAGGCCATCAGCGGTCCCGTGGACCAGACGAGCGCGTGCACATACCGGCTCGTCTCCGCGGCAATGTCCGGTGGTGTGCCGAGATGGGGGAGCAAACGAAGCGAATCCAGGGTAAGGGACATCACCACGGGCGTGCCCACGACGACGATCCAGAACGACTGCCCCAGCAGGTACACACACTCGTTCTCCTCGCCGCGCCCAAAGGCCTGCGCGATGAGTGTTTCCATGCCGTTGAGCAGGTAGATCGCGCAGAACACGATGGCATAAAAGATCGTGTTTCCGAGGGAGGAAGCTGCGATGGGCAGCGCGGAGTCATGCAGACGTCCGATCATCAGGGCGTCCACGATGTAGGTAGACATCCAGCCCAGCTCGCCCAGAGCGAGCGGCGCGCCGATCCGAGTCGTCAGACGGAGTTCGGTGCGGAGATCATGTGCTTCGGCCGCACGCGCGGGGAGCTTTTGGGCAAAGCTTGTCAAGCAGGAACTCACTCCGGAAGACCGGTCAATTGACCTTGGGTATCCATGTGACTGTAATCCAAACAGGCCGCCGGCCACGTCCAGCTTACGATTGCGCAATAGCTTGCGAGAGAAAGTGCGACACAGCGAAGCCGATTCAACCGCAAATTCGCATTGCGGTCAGTCAGGCAAGGTTGTACGTTGTCCGGAAGAGGTTGTATTTCGCCCGGAGGAGCCGGTCGGCAGCCGCGCCGCGAGGCGAGGCGGGATAATCTGCATGCTGGTCAGCAGAAGCCCTGTGCCAGGCATCACCTGCACCCAAGGCGACGGACAGCGGCTCTGACCGCAGGCATGAAGGTCCGGGAGCTGCAGGCGCAACACGAGCCGGTCGGCGGAGACCAGCAGCTCCGGTGGCAGAGTGATCGATTTGCTCGACTTGATCGACGTTGACAGCACGGGCAGTCCGGCCCTGTTCCTGTCTGCTCTTCCTGTGCTTCCTGCCTCGAGGGCGATCCGTGCGATGGGGATGTCGTTCAGCACAACCAGTAAAGCGCTGCGTGACGGCTGAGAGAGCTGGCCGCACCGGTACTGCAGCTGCAACACCGCGCGCTGGGCGACCTCCTCGTCCGGAATGACGAAGTTTTGACCCACCCACGGCGTGTCCGTATCGAGAAGCAACGGCTTGCCTTTCCGTAAGGCATCCAGAGTCACGGCATGCTCTACCAGCGGCATCGCCTTCCGGCCCGGTGGAGGATCTCGCTTCTTATGTGTAGCAGCAGGAGCGTTGCCGAGGTCTCCCCCTGATCGTCGCGCAGGCAGGGTATGACGCCATGGCAAGAGCAGCGCAACCGGCAGCAGCGCAACCATCAGGAGCGACACGAGCAGGAGCGGCACGAAGATCCACCTCCATGCAGTAGCGAGATCTCCCCGATACCCCCACGACCATCGCTTGGATGGAGGCGTCGGGGAACTTGCTTCGCGATCCTCGTCGAGGTGAAGCCATGCATCCGCGCGTATGTACAGCAGCACGGCCAGGTGATCCTGCTCCTGTGCCATTGGGGGATGGAATTGGAGACGAAGCTCCCCATGCGCTGCCTCAAGGATCGTCGCAGGCAGGCGAAACTCCTCGCCCAGAACGGCAAAATGCAACGTAACAGGGTCGCCTGCCGAGGCGTTGATCCCGCCAGGCGTTTGCAGCCTCACCCCGCCGCTGGAGGCATCCACGAGGTTGCTACGGATCCCCGAGCCGTCCGGGGAGATGACCTCGGCAGTGACTCCAAATGGCACGCGTATCGCGCGGCGTCTCTCGGGGCGCTGGTCCGCCGCACGAAACGCTCCGTCCTCTTGCCGCTCGGGAAAACGTGCTGCCTGTGGAGCGTGGAGGTATGCGGCATGCCAGCCTCGCCTTCGCAAGCGCAGGCTGGAGCGCATTCGTGCAGCAAAGCCTCCAGCCGTGAACTCGGCCATCTCGTCCAGCGCGGCACGACGAAAGATGGTGGGTGGCTGTTGCAGCGATCGACGAGGCTGCTGAAGGAACCCCGGCAGCACGCACCGCGCTTCCACGAAGGCGAGCCTGGGGTCTTGCAGGAACCAGCCCATCGTCAGCTGCAGGAACGAGCGCACGGGCACGTCCCCCGCCCGGAAAACCGCGATAAAAGGAGAGGAGAGATCCTCCAGCAGCGCCTTCCGGAGAAGCACATCCCGGAGATCTGTCGTTGTTGCCGACTGAGGCTGGTTCCCGATCAGATAGCCGATCCCGAAGCCGGCGCAGAAGGCTCCGATCTCCTCTCGGTGGACGTCATCGAGCACATGGATGCGCAACCGCTCCGCCGGCCAGTCCAGGTGTAGGGAGGCCAGCGCTGTCAGCCTCACCGTTTGCGGGAGTGCCCCCAACGAGCGGATAAGCAGATCCACCTCCGGCCACGCGGCCAGGTCGGCGGGCAGCGGTGCCGGCTCCCGGTGCAGTCGCCACACCGTTTGAGGATAGCCGTTGGGTAACACGTTCTCTGCTGACGAAGGGCCTGGCGGCACCCTCACCGTTCGCTCCACCGCGCCTGTGCAAGGCCCTCCCTGGCGGGCGCGCCAAGCGCTTGCACCCAGGCCGCGACCTGTTGCAGGTCCTTCACGATTCCCTCGCCCGGCGCATAGTCGATCACGGTCATCCCCTGCGCCAGGGCCTCGGCGACCGCGGGAGACTTGCGCACGACAAAGGGCAGGAGCTGCTCCCCAAGCTCCTCCTCCAAGACCTCGCGTACATCGAGGTGCAGGGGCTGAGAGGGGTCGAACTGCATCAGCAAAAACCAGGTATTCCCCACCGCGTCAGCGCCTCGCGCGGCTGTCGTCGCGGTGCCGCTTCTGAGCGCACGCAGACTCAGCACGGAGTTCATGTCCGGCAGCAACGGCACCAGCACCGCACCGCCCAGCCGGTTCAGGTCCTCCAGGGTGCGCACCGCCGAGGTGGTCAGATCCAGGATCACCCGGCTGAACCCCTCCCCATCGCGCTTTACGCGCACGCCCAGCTCGGCCATGTCCGGGTAGGCTCCGACGGCGTCAAAGGCGTAGTCGATCAGGTGAATCGGCGCATCCGGCGTTCCGGGTGGTGGGGCAAAGACCCTGCGTGTTCCCGGCCGTGTCGTCGCTGCGCCGAAAAAGAAAGGCAACAGGTCATGCGGCGTCATATCGACGAGCAGAACACGCTCACCTCCCGCGGCAAAGGCCCTGGTCAAGGACGCGGCCAGCGTAGTCTTCCCCACGCCGCCTGCGATGGAATAGAGGGTAAGGATGGGGGGAGGCGTGTCGGCCGTTCGGGACGCCGAAACCTCGTCCTCTGGGGCTTTTGCGCCGAAGGCACCCCCGAGCGCGTACCAGCGTCCCGCGAGCCGCTCGCGCGTGGTCTTCAGTGTCTCCGCGGAGAACGGTGCACGCGAGGGTCGCGGTCTCGCCGATGCCGGCCTGGAAGACTGCGTGCCCTTGCTGATCTGTGAGCCCTTGCTGATCTGTGAGCCCTTACTGATCCAGGAGGGCATGACGGGGAGGGCTGCGCCGGGATGGCCTTCCGGCTCCGCCGGGTTGGCTGCCTGTGGTTTCGAGACGCTCAGATGCTCCGGGGCAGAGGCCGCAGGGACGCCAGCGGCGTCCAAAGGAATTTTCGTGTGCACAGGACCGCACGTGTACGGGAGCGATCGTGCGTACTCGT
>CAXTGE010000024.1:0-6020 GCA_964243645.1 uncultured Acidobacteriaceae bacterium
TCATCACCACCAAAGACGGCAAGCTCGCCGCGCTCGACTGCAAGATCAACTTCGATGACAACGCGCTCTTTCGTCACAAGGACCTGAAAGACCTCCGCGATCTCGCCGAAGAAGACCCGCTCGAAGTGGAAGCTTCCAAGTTCTCGCTGAACTACATCAAGCTCGACGGCAACATCGCCTGCATGGTCAACGGCGCCGGGCTCGCCATGGCCACGATGGACATCATCCAGTACGCCGGCGGCAGCCCCGCCAACTTCCTCGACGTGGGCGGTGGCGCCAACCAGGAGCAGATCGAAAACGCCTTCGGCATCCTGCTCTCCGACAAGAACGTTAAAGCGATCTTCATCAATATCTTCGGCGGTATCCTCCGCGTCGACGTCCTCGCCACGGCCGTAGTTGCCGCCGCCCGAAAGCTCAACGTCACCATTCCCATCGTCCTCCGCCTCGAAGGCACCAATGTCGAAGAAGGCCGCAAGATCATCGCCGAGTCCGGCTTGAAGTTTCAGATTGGTGAGACGATGAAGGACGCTGCGGATCTGGTTGTAGCAGCCGCAAAAGAAGCTCTTAGCCGTTAGCTCTTAGCTTCTAGCAAAATGTCCCAGGGACTGCCGGTGGCACAGCAAATTGAGGATCTCCAGGTCTGGCACAAGGCGATTCAACTAAGCGTGGCTGTATATCGGCTCACTGAATCTTTTCCGAGACAGGACATGTACGGCCTTTCTTCTCAACTTCAACGAGTAGCAATATCGGTCGCCAGCAACATCGCCGAGGGCCGAGGGCGACTCCATAATGCTGAGTTTCGCCAGTTTCTTGGCATGGCTCAAGGCTCAACTACGAAGTACAGACTCAACTCTTATTGCTCGGGAACTCGGGCTAGGCAGTCCAGATCGCATCCAGCAGGCCCAATCGTTGAACGGGGAAGTCGGTCGCATGTTGACCTCCTTCATCGCAACCGTTTCACTAAGAGCCAGAAGCTGGAAGCCAAGAGCTAGGAGCTAGAAGCTATGGCAGTACTGGTCGACAAGAGCACCCGCCTGATCGTGCAGGGCATTACCGGCCGCGAAGGCACCTTTCACGCCAAGGGCTGCGCCGAATATGGCACACAAGTGGTCGGCGGCGTGACGCCCGGCAAGGGCGGCACCACGCACGAGGGCTGGCCCGTCTTCAACACCGTGGAAGAAGCCGTGCAGGCTACCGGTGCTAACGCCACCGTCATCTTCGTCCCGCCGCCGGCCGCAGCGGATGGCATCCTGGAGGCCGCTGATGCCGGTCTGCCGTTGATCATCTGCATCACCGAAGGCATCCCCGTGCTGGACATGGTGAAGACCTGGGACGCGATCAAAGGCGGCAAATCCACGCTGATCGGTCCAAATTGCCCCGGCGTCATCTCGCCCGGCAAGGCCAAGATCGGCATCATGCCCGGGCGTATTCACAAGGAAGGCTCGGTCGGCATCGTGTCGCGCTCCGGCACGTTGACCTATGAGGCTGTATACCAGCTCACGACACGCGGTATCGGCCAGTCCACCGCCATCGGCATCGGCGGCGATCCCATTGTCGGCACCACGCACATCGACGCGATCAAGCTGCTCAACGAGGACCCCGAGACCGAGGCAATCATCATGATTGGGGAGATCGGCGGCACCAACGAGGAGCAGGCCGCCGAGTACATCAAGGCGCACGTCAAAAAGCCCGTGGTCGGCTTCATCGCCGGCCAGACCGCGCCTCCGGGGCGCCGCATGGGTCATGCCGGCGCCATCATCTCCGGCGGCGAGGGCACGGCGGAGAGCAAGATGGAAGCGATGACCGCGGCAGGTATTCACGTGGTCAAGTCGCCGGCGGAGATCGGCGAGACGATGGCCCGCGTTCTGGGCCGCTAAGTCTTTTAGATCGCTAAGTCACTCTGCCGTAACTAGTTACTTGAAAGTAAGCGGCCCTTGCGGACCGCTTTTTTCTTGCACCATGGCCCGCTCCGCCCACATCATTGGTTGTAGCAATCGGGACCGTACATGCATTTAGCTGTCAGGCAGGAGTCCCTGCCCGACCCAAGTCACGTCCGCGAAAGGATTCACCATGCCCCACCTCTCCATCCGTGCCACCACCTCAGCAGTTCTCGCGACAGCGCTGTTTGCCGTCACGCAAGCCCCCGCCCAGCGCGTTACCTACGCCATCGATCCCCAGCACTCGCAGGTGGACTTCGGCATCAAGCACATGGGCATCTCTACGGTGCACGGCCGTTTCGCGATCAAGGACGGCACCATCGACCTCGACCCGGCAAACGTGACCGGCTCGTCCGTGATGGCGACCATAGATGTGGCCAGCGTCGATACAGGCGAGTCGGCGCGCGATGGTCATTTGCGCAGCCCGGACTTTTTCGACGCCGCCAAGTTCCCGACGGCGACCTTCAAGAGCACCAGGATCACCAAGACAGGGGACGGCTACGATTTGATCGGCGACCTGATGCTGCATGGCGTCACAAAGCCGGTGACGCTGCACATGGAGCCGCCCAGCAAGGACCAGGTCGGCATGGACAAGATGCCCCATCGCGGCTTCACGGCAACCACGGTTCTGCACCGCAAAGACTTCGGCCTGACCTGGAACGGCACGCTGCAGAGCGGCGATGCGATGCTTGGCGACGATGTCAAGATGGAGTTCGACATCGAAGCAGCCACCAAGAAGTAGCTCTCCTTTGGGCCAATGCACCGGAGACCGCCGAGCCCATTCACTGGCTCGGGCTCGGCGGGGGTGGCGTCTACTCAACGCCGCTGCCCGCGGTAGAAGAGCCAGGCGATCCCGAACAGGATAGCCATGAGAAAGGCGAGCTCTGCATGTTGCAGTGCCCGCAACGCCACGTTGATTGCCCCATCAATCGCCCAGGTCACGCAGCCCAGAAGCCAGATCCATGCTGTCCGTTGCATGCACATTGGACGAACAAGACAAAAGGTTATCTGCAGAGTACGGATGTACCCACTTTCGTACTGTGACGTGATCCATTCACTCATGATGTTTTCGGCATCTCAAAACACATGACCTTCACTGCTGTTCTGCTTTTCTGCATCGGCGGTATTGCGGCGTGCGCTGCGCTTGTCTTTCTAGTGGAGACCGTGGTGGCATTTTGTATGCACGAGAAGGAAGAGATCACGACGGCCGCTCCCCGTCTGGTGGCCATCGACCGGTACACCCGTGAGCGGGCCGAGGACAAAGCGGCTTAGGGCGTATGAAGACGGCCCCATGGGGACAGGACTGCCCATCCGGTAGACTGTCCCTACTGTTGTTTCTCAGGAGATGTTTGTGTCCCAACGCACCTTTAGCATTATCAAGCCGGACGCGGTCCGCAAAGGCCTTGCCGGCGCCATTCTCGCGCAGATCGAAAAGGCCGGATTTAAGATCGTCGCCATCAAGAAGATTTCGCTCACTGAGGATCAAGCGAAGGGCTTCTACCATGTGCATGCGGCACGGCCATTCTTCAGCTCGCTGACCAAGTTCATGACCTCCGGTCCCATCTTCCCGATGGTGCTTGAGAAAGAAAATGCCATTGCCGATCTGCGCAAGCTGATGGGCGCCACCAACCCCGCCAACGCCGAGGAAGGCACCATCCGCAAGATGTTCTCCGATTCCATCGAAGAGAACTCGATCCACGGTTCCGACGGGGAAGAGACGGCCGCCTTTGAGATCGGCTACTTTTTCGCTGGCTATGAACTCAAGTAGATCGGTACGATCCGCACGACAAGGCCCCGCCGTCCGGCGGGCCTTTTGCTTTCTGTACTCAAGCTCCCGCAACTCAGGGCCGAATAAGGCCAGATTGATGCTGTTAGCCATGGCTGCGTAGCCGGCATCGCCGGGATGCAGGTGATCTCCCGAGTCGGCCGTTGACGAGAAACTGCCCGGCTGCGCGGGATCGCGTGTGACCTTGTCGAAGTCAAGGACCGCGTCGAAGTGGCCGCTCTGACGGATCCAGGCGTTCACCGTCTGGCGCATCGTTTCTCCGGCAGCGGTCGCGTAGCCCGCACCCAGAAAAGGCGTGAGCGTCGCTCCATAGACCTTGATGCCGTGGGCATGGGCCCGCGCAATGATCTGTTCGTAGCCCACGATGAGCTGCTGGGCCGTGATGGGATCTCCGGGCTCGTTGGGCTGGTCGGTGCGGCCGATGTCATTGATGCCCTCCATCACGACGACGTAGCGGACATCACTCTGGCTCAAGACATCGCGATCGAAGCGCGCCAGGGCGTTGGGTCCTGCGTTGTTGTGCAGGACGCGGTTGCCGCTGATGCCCTCGTTCAGTACACCCAGGCCGGCCAGCTTCCGGTCTGCCTGCAGCCTCCGCGCCAGGATGTCTGGCCAGCGCCGATTGGTGTCGGGCGTGGACCTGTGGCCATCCGTGATGCTGTCGCCAAGCGCCACGATCGCCGCGCCGCGCTCACCTCCACTTACCTCAACATTCTTCAGAAAACGCCATTGGGCAAAGGGCTTTGCCCCACGCATCTCGATGCCCGTCAGCTGATCGCCGGCTACTTCGAAGTTGGTCTGCAAGCCAAGGGAGTGTGCCGTGACGATATGCAAGGGCTGCGGAGGCAGAAGGATCGAGATGGCGAGGTCACTGAGAGGTGCAACCTTTTCCGCCACGGGATCGCTCACGGCCACGGCTCCGGGCGGTAGGGTGATCGAGGGCTCGCCTCCAAAGGACAAGACCCGGTCTGAGCCCGCCGCCACGTCGCTGCCCTGAGTGCGTAGCGCCAGGTGAGCTCCGGCGATGATCAGCGAATCGCTCCCAAGCTCATTGCTGAAGGTGACGCGTAGCTGTGTCCCGCCACGGGATAGGTGCACGATCTGGCGCATTGTGGTCGGGGTTTCCACGACGCCGGACCGGTAAATCTCCGCGGAAGGCGCGGCGGCCCAGGTGCCTGTCCAGACGGTCTGCGCGACGGCGCTCCCACCGGGCAGACAGGTAAGGGCCAACAACGCCCATGAAACAGAGAAACGAACGCGCATCCAAACCACTCTCCCCAACCGCTGTGAGACTAAACCAGGTCGCTGAGGTTCGTCTCACGGGGTTCGCGGGTCTGTTTCGATCCCTCTAGATCTCTTTCGATCTATTCTGGGTGCCTATGGTCTCGTCTTCCGTAATCGTCACCATGCGACCCTGGGGCATCACCCCGGATGGCTCCGCTGCCCAGAGTTTTACCCTTAGCAACGGCGTGTTGCAACTGGAGGTCGTCAGCTTTGGGGCGCGCGTAACCTCGCTGGTGACGCCGGATCGCGAGGGTAATCAGGCGGACATCGTGCTCGGCTACGCGGCGCTCGAGCCCTATACCGAAGACACGGCCTTTCTGGGGTGCACGGTGGGACGCTTTGCGAACCGCATAGCGAACGGCCGCTTCACGCTGGAGGAGCAAAAGGTGCAGCTCGACCGCAACGACGGCGAGAACACCCTGCACGGCGGCAGCAACGGCCTGTGGCATCGCAATTGGCTGGGCGAGGTGCTGCCCGACGGGGTGCAGTTCACGCTGACCAGCCCGGCGGGCGATCAGGGCTTTCCGGGAACGCTCTCCGCGGTGGCCCGTTATCGGTTGAGCGGCCATCGGATTACGCTGGAATACGAGGCCACGACCGACGCGCTCACGGTCATCAATCTTACCAATCATGCGTACTTCAATCTGACCGGCGAGGGAGGCGCGAGCATCCTGGATCACACGCTACAGATACACGCCGACGCGTTTACCCCTATCAGTGAATCGGCCATTCCCCTGGGCGGCAACCAGCCTGTGAAGGACACGCCGTTTGACTTCACCGTGCCCCGCGGGGTCGGCGAACGCATCCACGACGCGGATCAGCAGCTGGTCAATGGGCGTGGCTACGACCACAACTTCGTCTTGCGTGGCGAAGAAGGCACACTGCGCACGGCGGCCGTGGCCGTGCATCCGGGTAGCGGGCGCAGGCTGGAGGTCGCCACCACGGAGCCCGGCGTGCAGTTCTACAGCGGCAACTACCTGGACGGCTCCACGCAGGGCAGGTCCGGCAGCCCT
>CAXTGE010000024.1:6120-14925 GCA_964243645.1 uncultured Acidobacteriaceae bacterium
GGTGGCGGCCGGGTTCGCTGCCTGGTACAGACAGCGGGCATAGAGCGTCTCGAACGGTGCGTGCAAGTGAATGACGCGGGTGCCGGAATGCGCGGCCAGCAGATCCCGCAGGGCAGACGTCTCCGGCGCACCTCCGCCGAGCGCGATCACGGTATGGCGGCCATGTAGCAGGTCGCGCAGCGCAGCGAGCTCGGCCGCGCGGAAAGCAACCTCACCGTCCTTTGCAAAGATCTCGGGAATGGTGCGGCCCTCGCGCTCGGAGACGGCCACGTCCAGATCGGCGAAGCGCCAGCGAAGCCGCCGGGCCAGGGCACGCCCCACGGTGGTCTTGCCGGAGCCCATAAAGCCTGTCAGGACAAGGTGTTGAATCGGCTCCGGAAGCTGGGGGACGGCGTGCACTCGGGGAGCATAGCACTTCGCGTCGCACAGACGAGGCAGGCCCTAGAGCTGTATTCCTGTAATTGTGGCTCTGTTTGACGCGCTCAGGCCAGTTTTCTTGAGGAAAACTGGCGCGAACTAGCTCGGCTCAGCACTACACCTGCAGAAGCACAGCTCTAGCCGGCCAGGTCCGTCACGCCACCATCCTCCGGGGATTCTTCCCGGAGCTTGCTGGCGATGTTGGACCAGACCGCATCGCTCGGCTCGTGGATAGGCTCAAAGAGACTCTTCGCCGTTTCGGCGATCGTCTCCAGATCACGCACAAGTGCAGCGCAGTCAGGGTTGGCCCCGAGAAACTTCGCCAGCCGCGGGTCTTCGCTGACCTTGCCGCCGGCGAGGAAGAGCTCGGGAAGATGCTGTTCGAACTCGGAGGAGGTGAGTGTGTCGAAGTTGATGGCCGAGATCTCGCTCATTGCACCAGCTCCCGTGCCCCAGCCAGAACCGGCACCAACTGTTCCGGATGACGCAGCAACTCACGCAACCGCAGCCGCGCCTTGTGCAGCTGGCTCTTGCTGTTTCCCGTCGAGCACTCCAGCATCGTGGCGATCTCGTTGTGTTCAAAGCCTTCCACGTCGTGCAGCACGAAGACCATGCGGTAGCCGGGCGGCAGGGAGGCCACGGCGCGTTCCAGGGTGACGCGGTCGACGGAGCCGGCAAGCTGTGGATCGCGCGAGCCGAAATCCCGTTTCGGGGCGTCCTCTTCGCTGGGGTTGATGGTCTCCTCGAGGGACACCAGTTGCAGACCCTTCTTGCGCAGGTGCATAAGGACGAGGTTCACCGTCAGGCGATGGAGCCAGGTGGAAAAGGCGCTTTCGCCGCGGAAGCTGCCGAGCTTGCGGAAGAGATGGAGGAAGGCCTCCTGGGTCATGTCCTCAGCTTCCGAGACATTGCCGAGCATGCGCAAACAGAGGGTGTAAACACGGCGCTTATGCAGCGCGTACAGCTTGGAAAAAGCGTCGGGATCGCCCAGCTTGGCCCGCTCGATCGCTTCGGCTTCGCCGGCGATGGGTGGGTTTCGCTTGAACAACCCCGGGGTCGGTTTAGATTGCATCGTTTGGTAGCCTTGTTCTTCCATGGCAAACGTCCAGTCGGTCCGTGCGTGCATGCCGGTGCGCCTGCCTAGTTAAGCCTATCGCAAGTGCGTCTGCCGGAACCTGTCCCTTTGAGGGACAACAGACGGGTGAAGTTGTCTCCGTCGGCAGGACGTGTCACTCAGTTGCCCAGAAAGCGAGCATAGAGCGAGCGTGCAAGACCGACATCCGTGGTGCCCTGCACTAGCGCTCTACCATCCGGGAAGACGGTAAGCGTGTAGGGCGGATAAGAAAATCGTAGCAGAAGGTCATTGGCCCGCACCATGCCGAGAGGCTCCAGCCGCCGCCGCAGCAACTCGAGGTCGATCGGCCTCTCGTGTTCGTGGATCTGTACCGAATTTCTACCGCAAAGGGTGATCTGGGGCCGGCCTTCCCCGCCCAGCGCGCGAAAAAGTCGACGGCCGCAGACGTCGCAGTCTGCCCTTGGCCTGCCTGCAGCAATCTCGGAACGTTCGCCGGTCCACAAGTCCTGCGAGAGCAGAGTGCGCCGCATCCGGTGCGGCTGGCCCGTGAGGAACTTCAATGCTTCGGCGACGGCAAACGAGGCGGCCAGATTGACGGCGGGGCCGAGAACGCCCGCTGTCTCACAGGTCTCCACCTCGCCCTGCGGCGCGGCAGGAAAGAGGCACGCCAGGCAGGCGGTCGGTTCGGCCCCCTCGCGCCAAGCCGGCGTCGCAGACCACTCCCGCGGTACCTGGGGCAGGATGTTCATGGTCGCGGCATAGGCGCCCACGGCGGCGGTGTAGATCCAGGGACGGCCATCGCGCACACAAAGGTCGTTCAGCAGATAGCGTGTTTCGAAGTTATCCGTGCCGTCCAGCACGAGGGCGGCACCCGCAAGCAGCGCCTCGGCGTTCGATGGCGTGAGGTCGGCGATGTGCGCCTGCACGGCTATATCTGCGTTGACACGGAGCAGATGTCGCCGCGCGGCCTCCGCCTTGGGCAGGCTGTCCCGCGCATCGGCTTCGTCGAAGAGAACCTGCCGTTGCAGGTTGCTGGGCTCGATAAAATCACGATCGATCAGGGTGAGCTGTCCCACACCGGCGCGCGTAAGCAGGCCGGCGATGGCGGCCCCGGTGGCTCCGATGCCCACCACGGCGGCATGCGCGAGCCGCAGCCTCTCCTGGCCTGCCCGACCGACGCCGGGGAAGAGAATCTGGCGGGAATAGCGCTCCCGCGGGTCGATCGATGAGGGATGTGAGGCGGGTGCCTGCGCTTCCCGCTCCAAACGCTCTACACTTTCCACAGAGGAATCGGCCCGCGCCATGGGTTGAGTATAGAGAAGAGGCCAAAGCATCGCCGGGTACAGGTGGGCCAACCCTCAGCACTCCCACCGCGTGCGGGGTTGCGCTATTCTGGGCCCCTCAGGCAAAAGTTTGCCTCTTCTGCCTCGCGCCAAATCGAGGGGCCCGAGGGCTGGAATGTGAGCGGACCGCAGGGTCGGGAGGAAGGGCGGGCGGTGTCGGGTCGGGCAAAGAAGCAGGGGCGCAGGTTGGCTGAGAGCATGTTGCGGAGACGTCGATCGGGGGTACGGAACGGCGGCACCACGCGGCTCCGCGCGGCTGTGCTGGGCGTCGCTCTGCTTTCCTGCGGGGCTGCCGTCTCCTTCGGTCAGAACTCCGGCTCCATCAACAATGGCGCGGCAGGGCAGTCGGCTCCGGTGACCCCGTCGGCCAATCCCATCGCGCCTCAGGCGATCCCTGAGGTCAGCCAAACGGCCAACCCCGCCACGCCCTCCGTGCCGCAGACCCCGCCTGTCGTAACAAATCCCCTGCCGGCGCTGGCCACCTCGGTATGGGAAGAGGCGGGCGTCCCCGTCACCGCGATCCGCTTCGACGGCGTGACCTTCGCCCCCAACGATCCGACTGTCACCGGACTGACGCAACAGGCCGGCCAGCCGTTGGATCCGTCCAAGGTTCGCTCCGATCTGGTGCGCCTCTTCAACAGCGGACGCTATCGCGACATCTCGCTCAGTGCCGAGCGTGGCGCGGGGGGGCTGACCCTCATCTATGCCGGGGTATCACGGTATTATGTGGGCCGGATCGAGATCATCGGCATCGACTCGGAGCGGCTGAGCTCGCTGCTCGAGTTTGCGACGAAGCTCGACCCCGGGACGCCCTACACCGAGACGGACATCCCTACCGCTCTCGATGGGGTGAAGGAATCCCTCGCGGAGAACGGCTACTACCAGCCGACCATTAACATCACCACGCAGAAGGACGATGTCGCCCACCAGATCAATGTCTTGGTCGCGGTGCAGATCGGACCGCAGGCGCGTATGGGAACGGTGACCGTGGCGGGCAAGGATCCCGGCATCTCCACCACGGACTTTCGCAAGAAGGGTAGCCTAAACTGCTCTCGCCTAGTATCGCTGATCGAGAAGGGCTGTGAGCCTAAGGTGAGCCGGCAGACCGGCAGCAATGCGCTCTCCGGCGTGCGCGCCTTTTACACCAAGAACAACCGGCTGGAGGGTACGATCTCCCTGCAGAAGGAGACCTACGAGCCGCCCAAGAAGTCCCTGGACTTCAACTTCAACGCCGAGCAGGGGCCTGTGGTGAAGGTCGTCATCAACGGCACCAAGGTGTCCAAAGCGCGTAAACAGCTGCTGGTGCCGGTCTACGAAGAGGGGGCAGTCGACAACGATCTGCTGAACGAGGGCTCATTCAACATCCGCGACTACCTCCAGCAGCAGGGTTATTTTGACGTGAAGGATTCCGTCAAGCTCCTTGGCGAGGGCACCCGCGACGTAACGGTGCAGTACGACGTTGAGCCCGGCATTAAGCACAGGGTCACCTCCGTCACTATCACCGGCAATCACTACTTCAGCACGGACACACTGGAAGAGCGGCTGCGCGTGAAGAAGGCCAGCCTGTATGTAAAAAATGGGGCCTACAGCACACAGCTGCGTGACGCCGACCGTGATTCGATCCAGTCGCTGTACCGTGCCAGCGGCTTTTTAAACGCCAAGGTCACCGCCACCGCCCAGGACATCGAAAAGCCGGGCAAGCACGGCAAAACGATCGCCGAGGTGCTCGTCACGTACACGGTCGAAGAAGGGACCCAGCAGAAGTTCGGTGCCGTTGAAGTGGCAGGTGCCGACACAGCCCGCGAGCAGACCGTCTATGACATGCTGATCGCGGAGCCGGGGCAGCCGTTCTCCCTGATCACGCTCGCGCAGGATCGCGATGCCATCCTGAGCTTCTACATCGCGCACGGCTTTGACCATGCGCAGGTGGAGGTCACCCCCAAGGTCAATGACGACAACAAGGCCATCACCGACGTGACCCTGAACATCGTCGAGGGGCAGCAGGTCACGATCGAGAACGTGCTGCTCTCGGGCATCGAGCATACGAAGCGGTCCATCGTGGAGAGCCAGTTGCTGGTGCATGCGGGCGACCCGCTGGATCAGGCCGCCTTGCTCCAGACCCAGCGCAACCTGTATAACCTCGCTCTCTTCAACGAGGTGAACGCCGCGGTGCAGAACCCGCGCGGCGATGCGCTTGAAAAGAACGTGCTGGTGCAGCTCACCGAGGCCAAGCGCTGGGATGTCACCTACGGCTTCGGCTTTGAGGCGCAGCTCTCGCAGCCGGGGGTGATCCCCGGGCAGACGCGCGGGCAGACCGCGGCCCAGAACGGCCAGGCCGGTGCCAGCCCCCGGGTGTCTGTCGATGTGGCACGGATCAATCTCTTCGGCACGCAGAAATCGCTCACGCTGCACACCACCTACGGCCTTCTCGAGACGATCGCGGCATTGAGCTTCAACAACCCCAACCTGCTCGGCAATCCCAACCTCACCGCGACGCTCTCGGGCGGCTATAGTAACGTCCAGAACATCACGACGTTTCAGGCGCAGACCGCGCAGTTCGACTTCCGGGTCACGCAGAACGTGAAGCGGGCCGACCACCTGATCTACGACTTCCAGTACCGGCGCATCGACGTGGATGCGAACTCGCTGGAGATCTCGCCCAACCTGATCCCGCAGCTCTCTGAGCCCGTGCGTGTAGGCGGTCCCGGCGTGACGTACTTCCACGACACCCGCGATCCCAGTCCGCTGAATGCCACCCGTGGCCAGTACTTCTCCATGCAGGAGTTCATCGCGGCCTCGATCTTCGGCTCACAGACGGAGTTCAACCGCCTCGATCTCTCCCATTCCAGCTACTACAGCTTTGGGCGAAAGCACCCGTTTGTGTTCGCGCGCAACCTGCGCGTCGGCTTCGAAAATACGTTCGGCAATGCCGTCAACGGCACCAGCTCTGCCGTGGGTCAGACCTCGAGCGCCTGCGCGGCGGACGTGGCGGCGCTGAACGCCACCTGCAACCCTGTCCCGCTGCCGGAGCGGATGTATGCCGGCGGCGCGCAATCGCATCGCGGCTTCGGGATCAACGACGCGGGCCCGCGCGACCTGACGACCGGCTACCCGGTCGGCGGCTCCGGCGTGGTGGTGAATCAGTTCGAGCTGCGCCTCCCAGCGACCACGCTGCCGTACGTCGGCAACGCCGTGAACTTCGTCCTCTTTCATGACATGGGCAACGTCTTCCGCTACCCGGGCGACATGTTCACCAGCATCAAAAATTTCCATCAGCCGAACGAAGCCACGTGCCGCAACGTGGCCATCCCTGCAGGCACGCCGGGAGCCACGCCCGCGGAACAGCAATCGAACGCGGTCGGCAACTGCAACTTTAACTACTACTCGCATGCGATCGGCCTGGGCGCGCGTTACAACACGCCGGTGGGCCCGATCCGGCTCGATCTGTCCTACAACCTGAATCCGCCGGTCTATCCCGTCTTCGACGACTACACGACAAGGGCACCGTACGTGGGCCAGGCCAGCCACTTCCAGTTCTTCTTCTCCATCGGGCAGGCCTTCTAGTGATACGTCCCCTGTGCCAAACCGCTCGCGCCGGCCGTGGCCTCGTCACGCTGGCGGCGATGTGCGCCCTGTTTGCGGGAGGTGGCCGGCTCGTTGCCCAGAGCCCGCAGCTGCCGTCCACGCCTGCCGACGCGCAGCCTTCCACGCAAACCGCGACGCCGCCTGCCGACGCCAGCCAGCAGCCCACCGCGGAGGCGCCCGTGGCGCAAGCGCAGGCGACGCTTGGCAAGGTCGACGTGCCCAAGGCTGTGCCCTCCATGATGCCGACCGTTCCCGGCGATCAGATCGACCGTGTCGTGGCGCTGGTGAATGGGCAGATCGTGCTCGACTCCGATGTGAATGAGGAGCATCGCTTCGAGGCTGTCCAGCCCTATCCTTCCTCGGCCGGCACGCAATCGACCCGTGCCCGGGAGATCGAACGGCTTGTGAATCGCAACCTCATCCTGCAGCAGGCCACGCTGCAGTCGCAGGACACCATCACGGACGCGGATGTCGAGAAAGAGATCGCGAATCTGCGCAAGACCTTGCCCGCCTGCAAGGCAGGGGAGTGCGCGACCGACGCCGGCTGGAGCCGGTACCTCGCCGGCAAGGGTTTCTCGGTCATGGAGTTCAGGATGCGCTGGATGGAGCGCATGCAGGTGCTGGCCTTTATTCAGGAGCGCTTCGGTGCCGGCACCTCCGTCACCGAGGGCCAGGTTCGCGAGTTTTACCAGAACACCATGCTGCCGGAGTACAAGAAGGCCGGGACCAAGCCGGCTCCCTTTGCCTCTGTCGAGCCACGCATCCGTGAGGTGTTGCAGCAGCAACAGGTGTCCAGCCTGCTGCGCGATTGGCTGCAGAGCCTCCGCGCGCAGGGCAGCATCACGATCCTGCACCCGGGGGAGGAGGCGCCATGAGCGACTTCACTCCTCCACAGAGCCCCGTTTCGCCGTCTTCGGACGCGCGGGAGGCCGCACCGGCGTCCGGTCTGCGGCGGCCCAACCACCGCGTGGCGCGTTTCTTTGGCTGGATCTTTATCTCGCTTGCCGTTCTGGTACTGGTCGTGCTCTTCGGCCTGAACTGGTACACGGGCACCCAGGACTTCCAGAACCGCGTGGGCGGCCAGGTCAAGTCGGTCCTCGAGGACTCGACCGGCGGCAAGGTCGATATCGGCCATATTCGCTTCAACCTGTGGCACCTTGCCATCGAGGTAGATAACCTCGTCATCCACGGCACCGAGGCGCCGGGGGAAGCGCCGTACCTCTCCGCGGCGAAGATCTTCGTCCGCCTGAAAGTCAACAGCTTCCTGAGCCACACGGTCGGCAAGGGCGCGCAGTCGCATGTAGGCCTGAACTTCCTGCGGGTGGAGCAGCCACATGCGCACCTGATCATCGACAAGGACGGCAAGACCAACCAGCCCGTTCCGAAGCAGGCTTCTACCAGCACCGAGCCCATCCAGAACTCGCTTCTGGACCTGCAGGCCAAAGAGGTCGAGCTTGCCGACGGCCTGGTCCTCATCAACGACCGCCCCATTCCGTTCAACGTCGCGGCCAAGGACCTGAACGCCCGCGTGCAGTACCTGGCCAAAACCGACCGGTACGGTATCGACATCGACCTCGCCGATCTGCAGACACAGATCGCCAAACAGCCCCTTCAGGACTCCAAGCTGCACCTGAATCTGGAACTCGGCCGCGACGCTGCCCGGCTGGGAAACCTCGACTTCTATACCGGTCACGACTCGCATCTTGCAGCAAACGCCGAAATTCAGCACTTTGCCCAGCCGGAGTGGCAGGCCAATGTTACCGGGGGCATCAGCCTGGTGCAGATCGGCCTGCTGGGCGGGGTCGAAGGTCTCACCTCGGGTGTTTTGAACCTCGACATCCACGGCCACAACTGCGGCGCAACGCCACAGCAGGCACAAAAGTTACCGAAATCCCCGTCCACGCCCATCAAGGCGCAGCAGCTGCCGCCCGACCCAGACTGCCAGAAGGGCTATCTCCTGCTGGGCAATCTCAACCTGCAGGATGCGAGCTACGCGACCGAGAGCGTACGTCTGCACAACGTCAACGTGAAATCTCAGCTCAGCGTCACGCCCACGGAGCTGCTCTTCAACGCGTTTACGGGCAGGCTGCCGGGTGGCGGCACCATTGATGGCGATCTGAAGATTGAGAACTGGCTCGGGCAGGTTCCCCCGAGCGCACCGTCCACGTCACCCACCACGGTGGCCGCCGCCAAGACAGCCAACAACACGGCAAAAACGGTTGGCGCAGCTCCCCCGGTCCAATCGGTGAACGTGACCCCGGTGCAACGGTCGCACGCCTTTGCCAAGGTCGTGGTGAAGGGCATCACGCTGCGCACGATCCTGGACATCACCGGTCCCGGCAAGCTGGGCGATCTCGGCCTGGACACCCAGGTGAGTGGCCCTGT
>CAXTGE010000024.1:15025-16815 GCA_964243645.1 uncultured Acidobacteriaceae bacterium
AACGGGAAAAAGGGAACCGCTGCCCTGCCTGTCGTGCTGCACGGCTCACTGGCCTTCAACGGCACGGCAAAGGGCTCGGTGCGCAATCTCGATGTCAAGGGCCATCTCGCCGCCAACGCGATCGAGGTCAAACTGGGCACCACCACCGATGTACTGCTCGACTCGGTGATTGCCGATGCCGAGTACCAGCCCAGCAAAGGCGTGGCCGTCGCCGGTTCCACGATCAGGCGCGGTACCGCGGTGCTGAACGTGACCGGTTCGGCCCTGCCGCATCGGGTTTCCCGCCGCGGAGTAGTCAGCTACAACTGGGATAACGACACCGCGGTCAACGGCACGGTTAAACTGGCCGACGCCCAAATCCCCGATCTCCTGCAGATTACCGGCCAGGGAAACAACATCCAGCTCACGGGCACGGCCAACATCAACGCCAGGGTTGCGGGCACACTGGGCAATCTGAACGGGGACGGCAACGTCACCCTGACGAACGGCGTGGCCTACGGGCAGCCCTATTCGACGATGTCGGTCGATGGCAATGTGCTCGGCCAGCAGATCAATGCAACCCGTCTGCTGGTCGCTGCCCAGGGCGTAACGGTAACGGGCAATGGCAGCTACAATCTCGCCTCCAAGCACCTCGCCGCGCAGATTGCCGGGCAGGACATCCGTCTCTCGCATCTGGATATCGTCAAAAAGCAGAGCCTGCCTGCGGATGCCGTGCTCAGCTTCAACGCCAGCGCCAACGGCACCGCCGAGGAGCCGAACCTCAAAGCCACGCTCTCGCTCGCCGACCTGAGTTACCAGGAGAAGCAGCTCGGGCAGCTCAACATCACGGCCCACTCCACCGGCTCGACGGTCTTCTATGACCTGAGCTCGCAGTTGGTCGGCGCGCAGATCGCCGCGAATGGCCAGACCTCCCTCAAGGGCGACTACGAGACGCAAGCCAAACTCACGCTCTCCGGCGTGGATGTCGCGAAGGCCGTCGCGCTCCTTCAGCCGGGGGCAACGGACGCCACCTCGGACATCGCGGCGACGGTGACGGTAAGCGGTCCGGCTGCCAAGCCGCAGCTTCTGGCGGGTTCCGCCATGTTCTCGCACTTCAGCCTGACCTCGCAGGGCATCACGTTGAAGCAGACCGAGCCCATCCAGCTGGCGCTCCGCAACGGTGTTGTTGCGGTGGACAGTTTCCATGTCACCGGCCCGGACACCACGCTGCGGGTGTCCGGCACAGCCACCGTTTTCGGTGACACGAATCCTGATGGCGGTCCCGTCAACATTCATGCGGACGGCACGCTTGATCTGGCCATCGTGCACACGCTCGATCCGCAGCTGCTGACCTCAGGCAAGGTGACGCTGAACGCGGGTGTGGGTGGTCGGCTAAAGAATCCCGCGCTCAACGGAGAGGTCCGCTTCGACAACGCCAATCTCGCCGTGGATGGCATTCCGAACGGCCTGAGCAATCTCCAGGGCGTGGCCGTCTTCAACCAGAACCGGCTGGAGCTGCACAACATCACCGGCACCTCCGGCGGCGGCAAGCTCACGCTGGGCGGCTACGTCGGCTATCAGCGCGGCCTGTTCTCTGACCTCTCTGCCCGGCTCGATCATGTGCGGGTTCGCTACGCCGGTCTCTCCACCACGGCGGACGCGACCATTCGCCTGCAGGGTGGCGGCCAGGCGCTATTTCTCTCCGGCAACGTGCTGATCACGCGCTTCGGCGTGGGCGCGGATGTCGACTTCGCGCGTTTCGCCGGTACAGGCGGTGTCTCCGTGCCGCCCGATCCGACCTCCATCCTGAA
>CAXTGE010000024.1:16915-24998 GCA_964243645.1 uncultured Acidobacteriaceae bacterium
AACGTCACCATCGGCGTCCACGGCGACACAACCAACCTGAAGCCGATCTACCGGTCCTCCCCGCCACTCACCGAGGCCGATATCTTCAATCTGCTCGCGCTCGGTAAGACGCAGGAGCAGTCGCAGATCAGCAGTCAGCAGCAGGTGCAGGCCGGCACCGATCCGACCACCAGCGCCATCCTCTCCGGCGCCCTCAATGCAACGGTGGGCAGCCGGGTGGGCAAGCTCTTTGGGGCCGGTTCGGTGAAGCTCGATCCGTCCTACACGGGAACGCTCGGCAACTCCACCGCCCGCATCACGGTGCAGGAGCCGTTAACCAACCAGCTCACCCTGGTCTTCGCCACCAACATCAACGAGAGCGCCCAGCAGCTAATTCAGGTGCAATACCAGATCTCTGACGACACGACCCTGGTCGCTACCCGCGATGAAAGCGGCGTGTTCTCCATCGTCTACCGGTTGCGCAAGCGGTACAAGTAAATCGCCGCTGCCGTCGCAGGAGCCGTCCGTGAGCGGCCCGTATATCCCACGGCTCGCCTCCGGGTGAGCTTGCCACGCGCAGTCAGCGGTTCCCCATGCCCGACCGTTGTATTTTGCGTCTAAAGCAGTGGCACTACGGCGTCCGCACCTTGGCGCCATGCATGGGGTACGATATGGGGCGTCTCAGCCGCCGAGTCTCTCAAATCCTTCTCGCTTCAGCTCTTCTCACCACGAGTCCTGCCGTCGCGCAGGGGCCGAATGACACCCAGTTGCAGTCTGACGTGCAGCATCAGTTGAACAAGAAACAGTTTCGCGACGTTCATGCCCAGGTGGCAAATGGGGTTGTCACCCTCACCGGCACGGTGAACCTGCTGGCCGACAAGCTCGATGCCGCCAAGCGCGTCGACAAGACGCACGAAGCCTCCTCGATCCAGAATGGGATCACAGTGAATGCCGGGGAGTTCTCCGATCAGCAGCTCTACAACAAGCTTGCCAAGGCGCTGGCCTTTGATCGCCAGGGGTATCCGAGCTTCCCGTTCAACAGCATCGGTCTGCAGGTACATAACGGCATCGTGACGCTGGGCGGCGAGGTCGTCGAGCCTGTCGATAAAGACTCCGCGATCGGCGTGGTCACATACACCCACGGTGTCCGTGGCCTGGAGGATCAGCTCAAGGTAGCCCCTGTCTCGCCGGTGGATTGGCAGATCCGCCGCGCGATGTATCAAGCGGTCTATGGCTCCAGTGTCGGGACCAAGTACGGCATCGACCCCGGCAAACCGATCCGCATCGTTGTGGATAACGGCCATGTGACACTCACCGGGGCCGTGGTCGATCGCGGGGACAAGGAGCTCATCGGCATACGTGCCAACAGCGTTCCCGGCGTCTTCTCGGTCAACAACCAGCTGCAGGTACCGGGCGGGGGGAATGAGACGCAGCAGCCCTGATGGAGGGCGAACCTGACCTGATCAAAACGGGTGCCGCAGGTTCCCGGGTGCCGAGGAGACCGGCGCTACACTTTTCTTATGGAACGAGTTCTTCGCAGCACCCGCATCACGTTGGAGATGATCAAGTGGGAGCACTCCATCTTTGCGCTCCCGTTTGCTCTCTCGGCCGCGGTGCTGGCGGCGAACGGCTGGCCGACGATAAGAACGCTGCTGCTGATCGTGCTCTGCATGGTGAGCGCGCGCTCGGCCGCCATGGCCTTCAACCGCTATGCTGATGCGGAGCTCGACGCGGCCAATCCCCGTACCGCCATCCGCGCCATCCCTGCAGGGCAGCTTACCAAAAGCTTCGTGCTGGCGTTCACCCTGCTGGCGGCGGCCGTCTTCATCGGGGCGGCGGCCCTCCTAAACCGCCTCACGCTGGAGCTTTCACCGATCGCTCTGCTGGTTGTGCTCGCCTATAGCTACATGAAACGGCTCACGCGCTGGTCGCATCTGGTGCTGGGGCTGGCGCTGGGGATTGCCCCTTCCGCGGCCTGGATTGCCGTACGCGGCAGCCTGGATCCCCGGATCATCCTGCTGACGGGCATCGTCCTGCTGTGGGTGGGTGGGTTCGACGTCCTGTACGCGTGCCAGGACTTCGCGCACGACCGTAGCGTTGGCCTGCGGAGTGTACCGGTGGCCTTTGGTCTCCAAGGGGCTTTCTGGATCGCACGCGTGATGCACCTCGCGGTGGCGATCCTGCTGTTCGTCTTCGCGCACCTCTTTGGCCTGGGGCCGGTCGCTCTGGTGGGCATGGGCCTGGTCGTGCTGCTGTTGGCGTACGAGCACTCGCTGATCAGCCCAACGGATCTCCGCCGCATGAATGCAGCTTTTTTCACCCTGAACGGCGTCATCTCGGTCGTCTTCTTCTTGTTCGTAGCCGTTGACGTCTTTGCCCGACGTTAAGGCATCGTCTGACCACGATGGAGCTGGGTATTCGGTAGGACAAAGCAAAGAACCCGGCACCGGGCCGGGTCCTGTGACGGGCTGCAACAAATCTATTTCAGGTCGTCAACCGCGTTCTTGACGTGATCTTTGAAGCTCTCTGCAGCCGAAGTCGCGGAGCTGCGCGTGTCATGTGCTGTGTTGTCTGCTGCAGTGTCCGCGTCGGTTGTGCGGGAGGTGGTGGAGTCATGCACACCTTCCTTGACGGAGCCCCACGCCTGCTCCCCGTGGCCTTTGACCTCCTGGGCCGCTCCGCTGTTTGCTGCGGACTGATCTCCGGTAAGGTCGCCGAAGGCCTGCTTTGCCTTGCCGGCGATCTCATCCAACTTGCCCTTTACTGTGCTGTCGCTGATGCTCATACATACCTCCCCGAAACGTTCTGAGAGCCAAATGAGAAGGTGCGTCGGCAGCGCCGTTCGCACCCAGGTTCAAGCAGGATCGCTACAGCTTTTCTCCTGCAGGTGTACTGCTGAGTGAGACAGTTCGCGCTACTTTTCATCAGAAAACTGATCTAAAAGTCTCAGCAAAGCCATTGCTACAGGAGAACAGCTCTAAATGCCGCGACGACCGCCGATCAGGTTGAAGATCAGCACGATAAGTGCCAACACCAGCAGAAGGTGAATCCACCAGGCAACAAGGTGGAAGCCCACAAAGCCAACGGCCCAGAGGATAACAAGGATGATGGTGATGGTCCAAAGCATGACGTTCTCCTGACGGCGCGGGACGCCATTGCGCCACGCGAACGATCTAGTTCTCCGCAGCGAGCGCTGCGGTATTTGCTAAGGTGAGAGGCTGGGTGCAGAAGCTTGGTTGTCCTGAAAACAATCTATATTCCGTGCTGGACAGAAACGGCCAAAAGATAGGAAGAGAACACTTTGCTTGACCATGGCGCGATCGCAATTCAGGGGGAACCCGGCTCCAATAGTCATATCGCCGCTCGCGAGATGCTCGGCCCCACGCCGGAGATCCTGCCCTGTACGCTTTCGGCGGATGTGATTGCCGCCGTTGTCGAGGGCCGGGCACAGGCGGCCGTCTTGCCGATCGAGAACAGCCTGCATGGCTCGGTGGCCGAACACTACGACCTGCTGCTCCATGCGCCGCTCCGGATCGATGCGGAACACCAGCTTCGTATCGGACACAATCTGATTGCCGCGCCGGGCGTGCGCCTCGATCAGGTCCGCCACGTGCTGTCCCACCCCGTGGCGCTGTCCCAATGCCGCCGTTTTCTGGCCGGCTTTTCCCAGGCGCGCGCCCAACCGTTCTTCGACACCGCAGGCAGCGTTCGCCACCTGATCGAGAACCAGCTTAATGACACAGCAGGCATCGCACCGCGGCTCGCAGCAGAGATCTACGGCGGGGAGGTCCTCCAGCCCAATATCGAGGACCACCCCGAAAACTTCACCCGATTCCATCTGCTGCGGCGCACGGACGCCCCACCCGCGCCGGTTCCGGAGGCCAACAAGCTCAGCGCGGCCTTTGCGATCGAGCATCGGCCCGGCACGCTGGTGCACGCCCTCGAGGCCCTGGCGGCCGTAGGGGCAGACCTGACCAAGATCGAATCCCGCCCGGTCCCTGGACGTCCGTGGGAGTACATCTTTTTCGTCGAACTGCGCTTCAGCGGCGGGGCAACGGGTGCCGAAGCCGCGCTGGCCGCCCTGGCCCGGACCACTGCCATGACCAAGGAGCTGGGTCGCTACGTCGCCGCCTCGTAAGTACCGAGCCTTGAAGCACAGCACGTCAGCTTAAGGCCGGGGAGCGGTTGTAACTAACTCCTGGCCGGCCCTTTCAGTTGGGCCATCGTCGCATCGAACGCCGTCTGAAACTGCGCCATCTCCTCCGGCGTGCCGACGCTGATGCGCACATGGTTCGGAACGGCTGGCCACACGCGTCCGATGTACACGTCCCGCGCCCGCATGGCGTCGATGACCTGCTTGGCCGGAACGCCGGTGTCGATCATCAAGCAATTTGAGACGGCAGGGGTGTGCTTCCAGCCTTTCGCGTCCAGCCAGGCGAAGGTAGAGCTGCGCACGTCCGTGTTGATCTTGCGGCGTGTCTCGATCAAAGCCGCGTCCTGAAGACTCGCATGCGCCGCAGCAACCCCGGTCACCGGTAGGGCATTCATCCCGTAACGCATGAGCTGCTTGAGCAGGTCGGGTCTGCCCAGCGCGAGGCCGCATCGAATGCCTGCCATGCCGTAGATCTTTGAGAAGGTTCGAAGAACGATGACATCCTTACCCTGCGCCACCAGATCGACCACGCTCTGCTGGTCGGAGAAGTGGATGTAGGCTTCGTCCACCAGCAGCACCGATCCTTTGGGTTTGTGCTGTTCCGCCCACAGGATGTCCTCGCGGGACGTGATGGTCCCGGTCGGATTGTTGGGGTTGCAGATGTAAATCAGGCCCGCATTCGGAGATGCGGCCACCATAGCCTTCACGTCGTGCGCGTAGGCAGGCGTAAGCGGAACCTTGAGAATGGGAGCCTTTTTGGCATCCGCCGCCAGGGTCCCTGCCTCGTAGCTCGGGTCCGCGGTGACATAGGGTGCCGAAGGCGAGGTGAACGCCATCACGGAGTAGTGCAGCGGCTCACTTGACCCGGCATAGACGACAACATGGTCCACGGGCAGGCCCAATTGCCGGGCGGCTAGCGCGGTAAACTGTTCCTGCTCGCCGGTTGCATCGTAGCGGCCCCCGGTCTTGGCGCTCCGGCTTATGGCCATCAGCGCCCCTTCGCTCGGGCCGAGGGGATTCTCGTTCGCGTTGATCATGACCGGAGATCCAGCCATGGTGGTCCCGGTCATCAGGCGCTCCGGGAGCGCCGCCCAGGCAAGGCTCCCCTCACTGAGCAGGGGAAGACTGGCGGCAAGGCCGGTCAAACGCAGAAACGATCGCCTGGATGCGGAGCGGGACGACAAGGCTGCCATGGATGGACTCCTGAGGCAAGTGCGAAAGGTGAACGCTTTCGCACAGTGTACTCGAAGTCGACCCAACCCCTTGCAGCAGGGGAGAGCAGAGGCATAGCTGTCGCTGCCATGCCTTGGACGCGCTTACCGCTGCGGCAAAATGTGTACGTAGGGCCAGACCTGGACCACATAGATGCCGGCGATAAAGGCCGAAACAGCGATGGTGGAAGCCAGCAGAACGACGTACGCCGGCTTAATGATGCTTACCACCTTGAGCAGACGATGATGCTCCCGTTGATTGAGGCTGGCCGTGTCCTCATCGCCAAGGAACAACTGGTCCTGCTCATGCTGAGTCACCGTACCGCGGCAGACCATTACCAGAACCGTTGCTAACAGAAGAACAGCCCACGTCAGGACGAGCCCCGAGTTAATTTGCATGATGCATCTCTTTTCCGTTGAAGATTTCGACTGCTCTCGCCCTGGCCGAAACACCCCGCGAAGCCTCCAGGCGGAGCCATCTGAGGAATGACAATAGCGGCTCGGGAGGGCTTCCCTTCTGCGACTTCCGTAGCAGGGGAATAGCTCTTCACGATCACAGCGAGTGACAACGGGAGAAAGACATCAACGTGAAAAGGATCAGATCTGCCTGCAGATCACGCTTTGGTGATTCGTGAGGCAAGGCGAAACCCGGCAGCGGTGCCCCATGCTGCCGGTTCACAAAGCACCTCTGAAAGAAGACACCGTGCTTAGCGCATGGACGCGCGGACAATCGGCCACATCTCTACGAAGTAGATGCCCGCAATCAGCGCGGAAAGCAGGATCGTCGCGCCTGTCAGGCCCTGGTAGATCGGCCGAAGCCGGTTCACGCGGGTCAGGATACGCTCGTGTTCCACATGGTTAGGGCACAGGGACTCTTCGTCGCCCAGGAATAGCTGGTCAGTCTCATGCTGGGTCAGCGTCGCCCGGTAGACCATGACGACGACAAGAGCCGCGGAAACGACAGCCCAGGTAAAGATCATCCATGGTTGAATTTGCATCGTAGGTCGCCTCGGAAATCAAAAGTTGATCCGGGGTACAGGGCTGGTGCACCTTGGCGGCGGCACAGGACGGGTACACGGGGACGCGAGAATCCTACTACGCGTCGTCCATCCCTAAAAAGATGTCTCTCGTAACAAGAACGGGTGACTAATGCTGGTTCTATCGATGCATTGACACGTAGAAGGCGTAGCCCACGGCCGCAACGGCAACAATGGTTAGGGTGAGCATGCCGAGAATGAACCATGCTGCCCGCCGACGCCCGCCATCTGTGGGCTGCGTGATGCCGAAGGTATTGATGAACGCAGCCGCAAACGCTTCCAGAAGGCGCACGTTTCCAGTTTACGGAAACACGCACCGAAACGCCTGATCCCCGCATCCAAAGGCTGTTGCAAAGGACTTGAAGTGCGCGTCCGATGCCATCTACACTAAGGATGTTCCCAAAGGCGCTCGCCGGCGGGTAAAGGAGATTCGAATGGCTACTGCCGCAATCCCTACCCCAGAGGTTGTCACCGGCCCGACGCCGGCCAAGACGAACCCTGTTATCTTGACCGACGCGGCGATCGTCAAGGTCAAGGAAATTATGGCCACCCAGGACCCGCTCCCTGCCGGTCTGCGCATCGGGGTGGTCGGTGGCGGCTGCTCCGGCTTCCAGTACTCCATGAGCTTCGAGAACGCTGCCGGGATGATGGATAAGGTCGTCCGTTTCGAAGATCTGAAGGTGTTCGTTGATGCCACCAGCGCCATGTATCTGAACGGCTGCACCGTGGATTACGTCGAGACGCTCGAGGCCGCGGGCTTCAAATTCGAAAATCCTCAGGTGAAGTCCACCTGTGGCTGCGGCTCCAGCTTTAGCGTGTAGTTGCTTCACCGTCTCATAAAGACCTCGCCCTGCGCGAGGTCTTTGCTTTTTACGAGCGCCATCCCGCGAGTGGGGAAGCGCAATTTGCTCGCTCCTTCGTCTAAGCTGAACAGAGCCTGAACGCCCCATGACCGAATTCCTCATCCGCCTCGCCGACGATCGCGGCCGCGTTCTCGAACAGACCCACGCCGCCGTTACCGCGGAAGAACTGCGCGCCCGTTTCACGCAGGCCGGATACCTGGTCTATTCAGTTAAGCCGCGCTCTACTTTCGCGGGCAGCGGCAAAAAGAAGATCAAGCTCGACAACTTCCTGATCTTTAACCAGCAATTTCTGACGCTGATCAAGGCAGGGCTGCCCATCCTCGGCTCACTCGATCTGCTGGCCAAGCGACAGAAGGACCTCGGCTTTCGCGCACAGCTGGAGGACGTGGCTACCCGCGTCCGCACCGGGCAATCCCTCTCCGAGGCCTTCGAGGCACAGGGTAATATCCCCACCGTTTATACGACGACCTTGCTCGCCGGCGAGCGCTCCGGCAACCTGGAAGAGGTGCTGGCGCGCTATCTTGCTTTTCAGCGGGTCGCGCTGACCTTTCGCAAAAAGATCCGATCCTCGCTGATCTACCCGGTCTTTCTGCTGGTCATGATCTTTGCGCTGTTTATCTTTCTGATCACCTTTGTGGTGCCGCGCTTCGCGGAGCTCTATGACCAGCTCGGCACGCAGCTTCCGAGCCTGACCCTCTTCCTGCTCACGCTCGGCCGCACCGCGCAGCACGACGGCTGGTGGATCGCCATCCTGGTCGCAGGCGCGCTCTACGCTATCTATCGCTGGACCCAGTCCGAGGTCGGCGCTGGCGTGGTCGACCGTGTGCGCATCGCCACGCC
>CAXTGE010000024.1:25098-27492 GCA_964243645.1 uncultured Acidobacteriaceae bacterium
TCCACCGGCGCGCTGCCGCAGATGCTCAACTCCGTCGCCGAGTTCTTCGAGGAGGATGTCCAAACCTCGCTCGCGGCCATCATGAGCCTGATCGAGCCGGTCATGCTCATCATCATGGGAGTCGTGGTCGTCTTCATCCTGATTGCGCTATATGCCCCGATCTTCTCGCTCAGCGGGGTAGGGCACTGACCTAAAGTGACCATGTTAGAGTGGTCACGCGAGGTGTACCGTGAGGACGATGGGTGCGGCAAAGGCAAAAGCACAATTTCTGGCAGTGGTCGACGAGGTCGCGCATAAGAGAGAGCCGGTGACAGTAACGAAGAACGGCCGTGCCATGGCGCAAATCGTGCCTCTTCCCATGGAAGAAGAAGATTCACTGGCGATTTACAGGATAGGCGGCGTCACGATCTTGGGCGACATCTCCCAATCGGCGAACAACCCTGATGATTGGGAGTATGACTGAGTGGCCTTGCTCGACACCAATGCGGTGCTTTGGATGGCTGGTGATCAAGAGCAGGTATCGGCGCCGGCACTCACCGCGATGAGAGAAGCTCGCCTTCTAGGCCGGGGTTTGTCCATTTCCAGCACAACGCTTTGGGAGATTGCTCTCCTTGCAAGCAAAGGCAAGCTCTCCTTTTCACCTTCGGTAGATGTGTTTCTAGAGAAACTTGAGGCAAGCTACCATGTTTTGCCCCTAACGCGGCAGATCGTCCTTGCCGGGACACGCTTTTCGGGCGCGTACCCGAAAGATCCGGCAGATCGTCAGATTGGCGCGACCGCTCTGATTCACGGTCTTCCGTTCATTACGGCAGATCGGCACATCCTTGCCTCCGGCGAGGTCCCCTGCATCTGGTAAAACCACCGCATCCCTCAGGAGTCCAACAGCCATGGCTGCTACCGCACCGCCCGTCGCCAATCTTTATTCCGCCGATCAGCTGACCGAGGGGGAACGCGCGCAGATGCTGGCGCGCCGCTACCACGCCGAGTTCGTTGACCTGAAGCACTTCAAGATCCAGCACGACCTCTTCAAGACAGTCCCGGTTGACATCATGTTCCGGTACAACTTCGTACCGTTGGAGCAGGTCGGCCAGAAGCTGGCAATCGCCGTGGCCGATCCCTCCAAGCTGATGATGCTGGACGAGATCGCGGGTCTGCTCGGCACGCGGCTCATCACGCGCGTCGCCACACTGACGCAGATCACCGACCTGCTCAAGAAGTCCGAGCAGTCGCAGCGCGTGCTCGACGAAGCCACCGAAGGCTTGGCCTTTGACGTTCTCGGCGGTGAGAATACCGATGAGAGCATCTCGATCGAGAAGCTGACCGGCGACGACGACATCTCGCCTATTATTCGACTCGTCGACACCACCGTCTACACCGCGCTCGAGCGCCGTGCCTCGGACATTCATCTTGAAACGTACGACGACTCGCTACTGGTGAAGTACCGCATCGATGGCGTGCTGCAGCAGGCTATGGCACCGATCGCCCGCGAGCACCACCAGACCATCCTGAGCCGCATCAAGGTCATGAGCGAGCTCGACATTGCCGAGCGCCGCGTCCCGCAGGACGGACGTTTCCGGGTCCGTTACAAGGGCCGCCTGATCGATTTCCGTGTCTCGATCATGCCTACGGTTCATGGCGAAAACGCTGTGCTCCGCGTGCTTGACAAGGAGTCGATGAGCGAGAAATTCGTTAAGCTCTCGCTTGATGTCGTCGGCTTCGATCCCGAGGATCTACGCCGCTTTCGCCGCTACATTAAGGAGCCCTACGGCATGGTGCTGGTCACCGGACCGACCGGTTCGGGAAAGACGACCACGCTCTACGCGGCACTGAATGAGATCAAGAGCGAAGAAGACAAGATCATCACCATCGAGGATCCGGTCGAGTACCAGATCCGCGGCATCACGCAGATCCCGGTCAACGAAAAGAAGGGCCTCACCTTTGCGCGCGGTCTCCGCTCCATCCTCCGCCATGACCCGGACAAGATCCTGGTCGGCGAAATCCGCGACGCCGAAACCGCGCAGATTGCCATCAACTCCGCACTCACGGGTCACCTCGTCTTCACCACCGTCCACGCCAACAACGTGGTCGATGTGCTGGGCCGCTTTCTGAACATGGGTGTTGAGCCCTACAACTTTGTCTCCGCGTTGAACTGCATTCTCGCCCAGCGGCTCGTGCGTCAGATCTGCGATTTCTGTGCGACGGAGCGGACCTACACCGATCCGGAGCTCGTGGAAAACGGCCTCAATCCCGACGAGTGGCAAGGCTTCCGCTTCCGTGAAGGGACTGGCTGCATCGAGTGCGGCGGCACCGGCTTTCGCGGCCGCTCGGCCATCCATGAGTTGCTGGAGCTCGACGACGAGATCCGCGAGATGCTGCTCGAAAAGCGTCCCGGCT
>CAXTGE010000025.1:0-5666 GCA_964243645.1 uncultured Acidobacteriaceae bacterium
GGCGCGGCCCACAGGGCGCGATGGGAAGGCAGTTGTTGGTAGTCGACGAACAGCATGTTGCGCCAGTGCTCGGCTACCACCACCAGGGCGGCAAGGCCACGCACCAGATCGAGCAAAACCGAGGCCACGGTGTCACCGAACTTCACGGGCGCGCCGGGCGGCACGTGCGTAGAGACAGGGGCCGATACCGCCGTGTTCACCATTGAAATCTGGGCAGACCCATCGCGCGACTCCATCGGTACCCGTCCATTGTTCTCCCGAGTGTATGTCCCACGCGGAACAGAGCTTCTGAAAGGTCTAGTTAGAATAAGGCAATAGGTGAGGAGCAAGTCGGGATGATCATTGGGGTTCCAAAAGAAGTTAAGGATCGCGAGAGCCGCGTGGCGGTTACGCCGGCCGGCGCCAAGGCGCTTACCGAGGCCGGTCACAAGGTGCTGATCGAGCACGACGCAGGAGCGCTGTCTTCCTTTGCGGACGATGAATACCAAGCCGTGGGCGCCGAGATCGTCGGCGAGGCCTACCATGTCTGGCGTAACGCCGACATGATCGTCAAGGTGAAGGAGCCCACCAAGGGGGAGTACTTTCATTTCCGCGAAGACCTCACGCTCTTCACCTACCTGCACCTCGCGCCTCTTACAGAGCTCACCGATTTCCTGCTGGACAAGAAGGTCACGGGCATTGCCTATGAGACCGTGCGCGACCGTTTCGGCTCGCTGCCCTTGCTGACGCCGATGTCCGAGGTGGCGGGTCGCCTCTCGGTGCAGGTCGGCGCCACCTATCTGCAGAAGCAGCATGGCGGACGCGGGGTGCTGCTGGGCGGCGTTCCCGGTGTCACACCGGGCAACGTCTGCATCATCGGCGGCGGTATCGTCGGCACCAATGCCGCCAAGATGGCGCTCGGCCTCGGCGCCAAGGTGACACTGGTCGACCTGAACCTGAACCGCCTGCGCGAGCTCGACGACATTTTTGCAGGTCGTGTGTTTACGCTGGCCTCCAACAGCTATAACGTGGAGCGCGCCGTAGCCGAGGCGGACCTCGTGATTGGTGGCGTGCTGATACCGGGTGCCGCCGCGCCCAAGATCGTGACGCGGGGTATGGTCAGCAAGATGAAGAAGGGTGCCGTCATCGTGGATGTCGCCATCGATCAGGGCGGATGCATCGAAACGGCTCGCCCGACCACACATTCGGATCCAAGTTACGAGGTCGACGGTGTCGTTCATTACTGCGTCACAAACATGCCGGCCGCTGTACCCAATACCAGCACGCTGGCCCTGACCAATGCCACCTTCCCTTACGTGCTGAAGCTGGCCAACAGGGGGGCCAAAGCCGCCATCGCGGCTGACCCTGGCATCGCCGAAGGCGTGAACACCACCGACGGCAAGCTTACCTATAAGGCCGTGGCCGAAGGACAGGGGCGCGAATACACACCCATCACCAGCCTCTTTCCGTCGACGTAAAGCGTTCAGCGGTGCTTCGGAAGCGAGCAGGTAGTACCACTTAGACCTGCGTGACGGCCTGTTGCCGTGCGCCTGCCTCGGCGTACACTCGCTGTCATGGGCAGCAGACGCAGCCGGCGCGCGTGGGTCATCGGGCTGGGTGCCTGTCTGCTCGTTCTGTTTCTTCTGCTGGGCACGCTGAACGCCTTCAACAAGCCCCTGCTTGACCCGCAGTCGCCTGGGGAGACGCTGGTCTTTCTCGCGCTCTCGATCGTGGCGTTCCTGCTGTTCGTTGGCGTGCTGGTCGTGCTCGTCCGCAATCTGCTCAAGCTCTATGCCGACCAGCAGAGCCGCATCCTGGGTACGCGGCTGCGCACCCGCATGTTGTGGGGCGCGGTGCTTGTCTCGCTGGTGCCGCTGGCGTTCATGTTCGCCTTCAGCTACCTGCTCATGAACCGCGCCGTCGACCGCTGGTTCTCCCAGCCGGTGACGGAGATGCGCGACGATGCAGATGGCATGCTCAATGCGCTGACTCGCTACGCCAACACCAATGCGCGTTCCGAGGCCGATGCGCTCGCGGTCGAACTGGCCGATACGCCACCATTTCGCAACGGAAGAAGAGACCCGCACACGCCGGGTGAGCTGGGGGCAATACATCGCACGCTGCAGGCGCACCATCTTACGCTGCAGGGCGGTTTCGTCATTCTGTATCGCGACAGCGATGCCATCGCCGCCTACCATCTGCCTGTCACAGCTTCACAACCTGTCTCTCCAAACGTCACCCTGGAGACCCCTTCCGACGCATTCGCACGGGACATCCTGGAATCTGCCCGGCGCACGGACGATTCGCTGCTGCACATCGGCGACCTCGACTACAGCCTGGCAACCGCGGGGCTTCGGAACGGGGGTATGGTGGTGGTCGGCCTACCGTTTCCGCAGGAGATCTCCGCGATCAACGTGCGCCTCCACAACGCCGCCACGACCTACTGGATGATCTTTCGCGAGCGCCGCCAGGTGCGCTCGCTGTACACCGGCCTGCTACTGCTCATCACCTTGCTTGCCCTGTTCGTCTGCTGCTGGCTGGCCTTGAACACAGCCAAGCAGGTCACGCATCCCGTGGAGGCCCTGGCCGAGGCCATGGAGGCCATCGCCGCCGGCAACTATGCCCGTCGCGTCGAACAATCCGCTACCGAAGAGCTTGGCGAACTCGTCGACAGCTTCAACACAATGGCGGCCGATCTTGAGCAGGCGCGCTCGGCGGCAGACGTGTCCTCCACCCAGCTCACCGCATTGAACGCCGCCCTGCAGCGGCGTCGTGTGGAACTGGAAACCATCATTGAAACGATTCCTACCGGCGTCGTTACACTTTCTCCCGAGCGCCAGATCGTCCTCGTCAATCGTGCCTTTTCGGAGATGCTGGATCCTGGCGGAGAGCGCTCTTTCATCGGCTCCGCCATGGAGCAACTGCTTCCGCCTGAAGCGGTCGACACGCTGGATCGATTGATGCAGCGCAGCCATCGCATGGGTTCGGCCTCGGCGGAGTTGCAGCTACCCTCACCTACCCGCGCCGTGCATGTCTCCGCCGTTGTGGCACTGCTGGAGATCGGTCCCACGCGCGACCACCTTGGCTACGTAGTCTCGTTTGAGGATGTCTCCGAGATCCTTCGTGCGCAGAAGCAGAGCACGTGGAAGGAGGCTGCGCGCCGGGTCGCCCATGAGATCAAGAACCCGCTCACGCCCATTTCACTGAACGCTGAGCTCATCCGGCGTCACATCGATCGCCTCGAGCCTGTGCTGGCCGAACACGGCATCGATTCGCGCTCCCCGGCAGTCATTCAACGCTCCACGGATGTCATCGGCGCGTCTGTGGAAACCATGCGGTCGCTCGTCGATCAGTTCTCGACGCTTGCGGAGTTTCCTGCCGCTCAGCCACGTCCCGCGGACCTCAACACCATTGTCGACAATGCCCTGGCTCTGTTTACCGGCCGACTTGGCTCCATTCGCCAGCGCCGTCGTCTCGCCTCCAAGTTGCCGCTGGTGCTGGCCGACCCGGAAAGCCTGAAACGCGCGATCACCAACCTGATCGATAACGCAGCGGAAGCCATGCACGAGAGCCTGCTGCGTGAGCTCACCGTAGCCACGCGTGCGCTGGATAGCGGCAATGTTGAACTTACTGTCTCCGACACAGGCCCAGGACTTACGGACGAGATGCGCGAACGTCTCTTCCTGCCCTACTTCTCCACCAAGCAGCGCGGCACAGGACTTGGCTTGGCCATCGCCGCCAAAATCGTACAAGAACACGGTGGCTCCATTCGCGCGGAGAAAAACCAGCCTGTGGGAGCTCGCTTCATCGTCGAATTGCGGCCCGTTGAGCTGCGACCTGTCGTACAGCCTGAACCCGAAGCGGATGCCGGATCTACGGAAGTGAATGCCGCGACGAACGGTGTTCTCGCATGACCCACATTCTGATCGTCGACGACGAGGCTGACATCCGTGAGTCGCTTGAGGCGATTCTCCGCGAGGAGGACTACGCCGTAACGGCGACGGGCACCGTACGGGAAGCGCTTACTCTTGCGCGCGACAGCGACTTTGCCGCGGTGCTGCTGGACATTTGGCTGCCCGACGGCGATGGCCTTGATGTGCTGGCGGAGATCCGTGGTTCGCAGGCCGAGCCGCGCGCCAACGCGCCGGAGGTCATCATGATCTCCGGCCACGGCACGATTGAAGCAGCCGTACGCGCCACCAAACTTGGTGCCTTTGACTTTCTCGAAAAGCCGCTATCGCTGGAACGCACCCTGCTTGTGCTGCGCAATGCCGTGCAGGCGCACACGCTTCGCGAGGATAATCAGGAGTTCGCTCGTCAGCTTGCCACGCAGGGCTCGGTCAGCGGTGAATCCGTTCCGATCAAAGCGCTGCGGCAACAGATCAAGCTCATGGCGCCAACCAACGGGCGCGTGCTCATCTTCGGTGAGTCCGGTACCGGCAAAGAACGCATTGCGCGCCTCATCCACGCGGAGTCTCAACGCAGCGAGCGTCCCCTGGTGGAGCTGAACTGTGCTGCCATCCCCGAGGATTTTATCGAGACCGAGCTCTTCGGCTATCGTCACGGCGCGGGTCCGGGTGGGCCCAATCAACCCACCGAAAAGCGCGGCACCTTTGAGCGCGCCGATGGCGGCACGCTCTTCCTCGATGAGGTTGGGGACATGAGCCTGAAGACGCAAGCCAAGGTGCTGCGTGCGCTCGACGAACAGCGCCTCTACCCCGTAGGCGCTTCCAAACCCGTGCACATTGACACGCGCGTCATCGCTGCAACGAACAAGGATCTGGAAGAGGAGATCGCGCGGGGTAACTTCCGCGAGGATCTCTTCTATCGTCTGAACGTCATTCCGTTCTTCGTTCCCCCGCTGCGCGAACGCAAGGAGGACATCCCTTCCTTGGTGCGGGAGTTCTTTTCGGAGTTCGGCCAGCAGTATGGCCGTCCCCGCATCGAGATCACAGAATCCGCCCTCACACAGCTGCGCAACTACAGCTGGCCCGGTAACGTGCGTGAGCTGCGCAATGTGGTGGAGCGCGTCTTGATTCTGAACCCAAAGGCCACGCGTATCGAAGTGAAGCATCTGCCCGTGCTCGTGCAACGTACTGATGGTCGCAACGGGCGCGATACGAATGGACGCGAAGAGTTCACGACGCTGCAGCAAGCCCGCGAAGCCTACGAACGCGACTATATTCTGAAGGAGCTCGACCGAACCCACGGCAACATCACACGCGCGGCGGAGTCGCTGGGCCTGGAACGGTCTCATCTTTATCGCAAGATGAAGGCGTTGGGCATCCAACTCACCGAGTAGCCTGATAGCTCCTCAGGATGCATCCTCAAGAAGAAGCTTGCTGCGTTAGAGAGCGTTCATTTTGCCTCATGGCTATTCCGGCAATCTGTCGAGCGAGCACGCCGTGTGGTAGCGTTCGCGTTTTACCAACCTGCTCAGGATATCTACGAATGCAAATGGGAACTTCAACAGCAGAGCAGCTCGGATGCAAGGCTCTCTTCAAGGTGCGCCTCTTTGGGAGGCACTCCGTTCTCAAGGCAGGAGCGATCGCTCTCTCGCTGCTTATAGGCGCGTGCGCGGCCAGGCAAGGCTCCGCGCAGACCTGGACACTGCAGTGGAGCGATGAATTCAACGCGGCGGCGGGCACCTTTCCCAGTTCGGCGAACTGGGCCTATGACACCGGCGA